>CAZPAH010000033.1:0-1672 GCA_964584495.1 uncultured bacterium
CGCCGCGCGCAAATTCACCCTTATGCTTCCAGCCTCATGCGGCCGCGACTGCCGAGTCCTGGCGCAGCCAGGCGAGTACGCTAATGCCTCTGATATATGACATGGGTATTATCCCCGTTTAAGTATAGATCATTTCTTCTATTGCAGCAACAGCAGATACTGAAGTCAAGCTCCTATTGTCGGAAGATACCGGTACCAGAGCAGCTTCCTGATTCTTGGTTCGATCTCTATCGTAATTTTTCTCTCAAAATCACTTTACCAGATTAGGGAGGTCGCTTCAATTTTCAACTAACTTTAGGACACTCTCCTCTCTGGAGCTGAACGTATTGAACTTTTCGGCCCGTTTTGATAAAATGTATTTATCAGGAGATTACAGCGGATCTTGAAAATGCTCGGATGGGGGAAGGCTTAAGGAATGATCCTTCCCGTCCGGGCTATATCTTTTTATCGATCCGCCAAGCACAATTCTTCATCCGGAGGTAAGATCGATGAGACTCCTGGCCATGCTTGCTATCGCGGCGACACTCTCTTTATTTCTCGCGACCCTAAGCCCGGCTGATGCGTACTGGGACCGGAACGGCATTCTCGTCTCCGGCGCCGCCGGTCAGGATACCCACCCGCGTCTCGTCCCGGACGGCACCGGGGGGATGATCATCGCATGGCGTGACGGCTCGGCCTACATATACGCCCAGCGCATGGACGGGACGGGCGCCCCGATGTGGGCCGAAGGAGGCGTGTACATCGGGAGCAACACGTACGACATCGCCGGGCTGGTGACCGACAACGAGGGCGGAGCGATCGTGATATGGTACAACTCCCTTACAGAGACACTGCTTGCGGCCCGGATATCGCCCGACGGCACGCTGCCGTGGCAGGGCGGATCTGTCGGGATAGGAACTACGGGCATGCCGACCAACATCACGGTGGCTCCTAACGGATCGGGCGGCGCGCTGATCGCCTGGCTGATCGGCAGCCAGGGATATATACAGAAGATCGACAAAGACGGGAACGAGCTGTGGACTGAAGACGGATTCCACTATTCTGGCATTAACCAGCCGAACGACTCCGAGTATTATCCCGACCTCGCAAGCGACGGCGCGGGTGGCGCGCTGATAGCGTTCACGGACGGCCTCACCCCCTCGAGCGTATACGTCCAGAGGGTCTACTCGAACGAAACGGTATGGAGCTCCTCGGGAACCCATGCAAACTACACTTCGGGAATGAGCAATTCCGGTTTCAAACCATGCGTCGCACTTGACGGAGGGGGAGGCGCCTATGTTGCCTGGCAGCGCTACGATCCGGGAGACCGGATCGATGTGCAGATCATTAATCCCGCGGGAGGGCGCATGCTGTCAAGCCCCGTAACGATCAGCGAGGTGTCGGGTAATGAATACGCGGACCCCGACATTATCAGCGACGGTATGGGAGGCGCATATATAGCCTGGGCGGAATTCAGACCAAGCGGATGGAGGATATCCGCGCAGAGGGTCGACGCCTACGCTACCGCGCTCTGGACGGCCGACGGGATCGTCATGAATGACGAGGAACCCGGTGACCAGGACAGCCCGATAATCCTGGACGCGGGCTCCGGGAATATCATGGTCACCTGGCTGAACCGGCTTCACGGGGGCAGCCCTTCCGTGCACGCGCAGAAGCTCGACCCGGGCGGAAC
>CAZPAH010000033.1:1772-23941 GCA_964584495.1 uncultured bacterium
GGCTTCACGGGGGCAGCCCTTCCGTGCACGCGCAGAAGCTCGACCCGGGCGGAACCATCCTCTGGGACACGGAAAAAACGCTCATACTGCCGGACGGCTCTTACGACGATCTCGATGCCGCATGCGACGGCTCGGGCGGAGTGATGGCGGTGATCTCGAAGGAAACCACCCCGGGAGAGGCGGATATCTGGGCCCAGTCGATAAATGCCTTCGGATTGGTTGCAGCGCCTGAACCTGTGATCATGAGCGTCACCGACGTTCCCGGCGACCAGGGCGGTCAGATCAGGATCACCATCAGGAGCTCCGACCGCGACCGCCTCGAGCAGGAGGCGGAGCAGATCAGCAGCTACGATATATGGCAGAGGGTAAACGGCCCCGTCATGTTCACCGGACCGGCCGTCGAACGGAACGGTCTCGTGGTATTTACCGACGGCTCCAGGCGATTTATAAGCGCGGCGGCCGGTGGAATGTTCCCGGCGGGCACCTGGGAGCTGGTCGGCAGCTTCGGGGCCTCGCAGGCCGAGGAGTATATCTACCGCGCCTCGACGCTGGCGGATTCCTCCGGGATGGCGTACAACTACTCGATATACACCGTCGCGGCGATGACCACCAACCCTTCAGTTTGGTTCGTGAGCCTGCCAGACAGCGGGTACTCGGTCGACAACCTCGCTCCGGACCCGCCTCTCGGCCTAGCGGGGGAGCAGTCATTCACTCCCGAGGGGCTGCAGCTGACCTGGGATCAGAACACGGAGAACGATCTCTGGTACTACGCCGTCTACCGCGGCACGGGCAGCCTTCCCGTTCCGAGCATGGCGGAGCTCATCGCGACCCCTCAGGCGGCCGGGTATTTTGACGACTCATGGACATGGGACGCGGGATACTGGTACCTCGTCACCGCGGTCGATATCCACGGTAACGAGAGCTTTTACTCGACCCTCAACGCCGAGCAGGTTACCGGTGACGACCCGATGCCGCTGCCGGACGCGACATTCCTTTCGCAGAACTACCCCAACCCCTTCAATCCGAACACCGCAATAGCGTTCGGTCTGAAGGAGCGGGGGCACGTGTCGCTTAGAATATATGACGCCGCGGGTCGGGTGGTCTCAGTACTGGTCGACGAGACGAGGCCGGCGGGCAGCTATAGCGAGACATGGGATGGGAAGGTTTCATGGATGTCAGGCTCAGGAGGTTCCGGCGCTGCGAGCGGAGTCTACTTCTATCGACTGAAGGCGGGACATTTCGACGAGACTAGGAAGATGATCCTGCTGCGCTGATCCTGATATAAAGGTGATCATCGAAATCTCCGATCTCTCATCGCCGGTCCCTATCGGCTACAGTACTACTCCGGTGACGGCCACCGACGTAGTAGCCGGCAGTGACCGCGCGTACGTAGAAGAACTGCTTCAGTCGCCCCGGGCGCACCGCGGCCAGCGTGACATCCGAGCGCAAATGAGAGATACTGTGCGGTCCGTGGTTGGATCATGCCGATCAACCGGCACCAAGTTTTTCCTCGAGTTTATTTATCCTTTCGATCAGCTCATCGTGTCTCTGTTTTTGCTTATACGATGACATGACGACTTGAAAAAGTGTGGGAACGGCTAATACTATCAGTAAAACAATTCCTACGCTCATAATCGTTTCCCCCCAAAATTGAATTAAGCTTTTTAACCGGTTCGCCGCCTGAGACTGATAGCAAACAGCAAATTCGCGCATTAGTCTTACACCGTTACTGCACGAATAAAAAGTAAATATTCAATTTCTTAGTCGGTGTCATAACGTTGCTTGGCCGGTGTTTCATTTTCACCACAACCGTGATTTCGGGCAACAGTTTTACCGGAGACGCGCTGTCCCGTAAATGCCATTGTTACAGCAAGATATGAGTTTCTATTTTGGCATGCTCCCTGCCATTATGTAACAATGAAAGAAACATTTACCACCAGGCTCCAGACCGAGGAGGTCAGATCATGAACAGGTTCTTTAGTGCGGCGCTCTCGATCGTTCTTCTCTTCTCATTTTCACTGGCGGGCTGCTCGAGCGAAGATGCGATTCAGGCTCCCGAATCTTCCTCTCCCCCGACCCTTCCCTCCGTCTCGACGATGTCGATGAATCTGTCGCTGTTCGAGTCGGCCGAGCAGGAAGCGGCGCTGCTCAAAGCATACGAAAAGAACGAGCCGTTTCCCTCCGCCGCGCTCGAATCGAAATTCAATTTTCTGAACGCCGCGGTGCGCGTACTTTTCATCGATGTCGTCGTTCTGACGGCCATGGCGGAGCCCGTCGCCGCTTTCGCACTCGCGATCCACTCGGTTCCCCAGCCGCAAAGCGACGGCTCATACCTATGGACCTACATCTTCGTCGACAAGTCGATCGAGTACTCGATCTTTCTCAGGGGTAAGAATGTTGGTGAATACGTGGAGTGGAGGATGGAGGTCTCGTCCACCGACTCGGATCTCCCGCTCGATCATTTCACATGGTTCGAGGGGATCGTTAATAATGACGAAAGATCCGGGTATTGGCAGTTCTACGAGCCGGTGGAAGATACGGCGGCGATACAGACGGCTCTCGAAACGCTACCCTCCGCTACCCCCGGCTCCCCCTGCATAAGGATAGACTGGATGAACGGTGAGGAGGAGAGCGAGCTCGTGATCCTCGTCAACAGCGGCGATTCCCCGCAGGAGGGTCTGACCCTCGAGTTCCACGAGTCGGCGACCACCTCCTCGATCGAGCTGTTCGATCCGGAAACGCAGGAGACGGGAACGATCCTCTGGCACACCGATGGCTCTGGAAGCATCGAGTGGTTCGACTACAGGAACGGAGAAATCAGCTGCTGGGATACCCTGCAGTTCGATACAGAATGCGAATGATAGAAAAAACGTGATTTGTTAAACATGGCGGGCCGTCTCGGCCCGCCTTTTTATATAATAGGATTGGCGATTGCTGGCGGGAGACGGTGTGATTCAAATCGAAGAACGATCAGTGCCCCTCCCCCTCCACCATCTTGATCGCGTGCGGGATGATCCCCGTGAGAAGTATCGCGCAGAAGGAGGCGCCCTTCACCGAGCCGGGCACGTTGACGATGATCGTCTTTCCCCTGATACCCGCGACGCCCCTCGAGAAAACGGCGTTTACCGTGTCCTCCATCGATTCGCTTCTCAGGTACTCGGAGATACCCGGGATCATCTTGTCGCACACCGAGGCGGTCACATCAGGAGTGTTGTCCCTCGGTCCGATCCCCGTGCCACCCGAGGTTATTATCATGTCGTACCCTTCGGCGCCTGTCAGGGCCTTCTCTATCTCGGCCGGCTCGTCAGATACGATCGCCCTCTCGATCTCGACATCCTCGAGCCTCTCTGTGAGAACCCTCTCTATGACAGGTCCCGACCTGTCCTCGTACGTCCCCTTAGAAGCCCTGTCGGATATCGTAACAACCAGTATTCTCATCTGTGATCGTCCCTCCCTTTATGACCTTCGCGAAAATTCCCCTCTTGGGCATGACGCATTCGCCCGTCTTCTCCATTATCTCACATCCTGCGTGACATTTCTTCCCGATCTGCGTCACCTCGAGCTCGACCTCGCCGATGACGATCCTCGTGCCCACAGGCAGCGAGGGAAGATCGACCCCCCTCGTCGTGATATTCTCGGCGAAATCTCCGGGGGACACCGATGCCAGCTTCCCGCGCATCGCCTCGATATCCTCCACCGCCAGGAGCGATACCTGCCTGTGCCAGTCTCCCGCATGGGCGTCCCCCTCGATTCCGTGATCTTCGCTCACCGTCACCCGCTTCACCGGCTTCTTGACGGTGCCCGTCTTTTCCGAGATGTTGATCGATACTATCTCGAAGCTTTTCATTAGAGATCTTCCTTCTTCTTGGAGACTAGCGAGATCTCCCCTATCTTCATACCCTTGTCCACCGCCTTGCACATGTCGTATATCGTAAGGGCCGATATAGAGACAGCGGTCAGGGCCTCCATCTCTACCCCAGTCCTCGCCGTGCTGACAACGGTCGATTCGATATCGATCCTGTCGCTGGAAAGATCGAATTTTATACTTACCAGGTCTATCGGGAGAGGATGGCAGAGCGGAATCAAATCTCCCGTCCGCTTGGCCGCCATGATCCCTGCCACCCTTGCGCACGAGAGGGGATCGCCCTTCTTAAGCATCCCACGCCTCACAAGATCTGCCGTCTCGCCCGTGAGGAAGACGCACCCCCTTGCGACCGCCGTCCTTCTAACGATATCCTTTCCCGAGACATCGACCATCCTTATCTTTCCCTCTCCGTCGATATGCGAAAACTCCATCCGTCCTATCCTCCGATCTGGCACATCGTCCTGTTGAGACAGCAGGTGCCCTTGAGCGGCTTCGCCCCGACCGCCTTCCTGATGCTCCCCTCTATATCATCCATATCAACCCTGATCTCCTTCTCGGAGAAGAGGCACGGCTTGAGGTACCCGTCCGCCGTGAGCCGCAGCCTGTCGCAGAGGTTGCACGGCTTCGGGCGGTCTATAGAATTGACCTGAACCTTCTCCGGCGGGCTGTCGTACAGCTCGAAATGCTTGATCGTCTGAAGCAGAAGCCTCTTCCCATCGCAGAACGATCTCATCGACTCTATCTCCCCCTCGGACGTCTCCCTGAAGACAATCATGTTGATCTTGACCGGATCGAAACCGGCTTCAAGCGCGGCATCGATCCCTGCAAAGACATCCTTGATGTCGCCGCCCCTAGTTATCCGGCTGAAGCGTTCCGCATCGAGGGTGTCGAGGGAGATGTTGAGCCTTGTCAGTCCCTGCCTCTTCAGCATTCGGGCATTGTCCAACGAGAGGAGGGAGCCGTTCGAGGTCATGTTGATCTCATCGAAGCGGGCCGCGCCGCGAAGCATCCCGACCAGCCGGCCGATATCCTTTCTCACCATCGGCTCACCTCCGGTCAGCCGGATCTTTCTTATCCCGAGGCCGAAGGCGCACGATGCGATCCCGCGGATCGCCTCGAAGCTCAGTATCTCGTCGTGGCTCTTGAGCTCCACACCTTCCTCGGGCATGCAGTAGGTGCAGCGGTAGTTGCACTTGTCCGTCACCGAGATCCTAAGGTAATCTATCGTTCGGCCGTAGTTGTCGATAAGCATCGGGGAAACCTTTCTCTCTGTAAAAGCTCTATAAAAGCCTTACCTCGACCTCTTCCCCTCTTCCGATACCGGCGACGCCCTGCGGAATGGCGACGAAGCCGTCTGCCAGGGCGAAGGCGCGTATATGTGCCGAGCCGTGATAATCGACCGGCGAGGCTCCTCCGCCCGGGCTCAACATCACCGGTATATGGGCTCTTCGCCCAGTCTTCTCCCTCTTGAATTCGCCGTCGAAGAACGTTCTAGTGAACCTCGGCCTGTAGCTGGCCCCCATGAGCTTGAAGCAGAACGGCTTCACGTACAGCTCGAAGAGGATGAATGTCGAAGCGGGATTTCCGGGCAGCCCGAAGACATAACGGTCGTACTTCACGCCGAAAACGAGCGGTTTGCCGGGCTTTATCGCGACACTCTCGAAGAGCAGGTCGAAACCGGCCTCCCGCAGCACCTCGGTCACGAAATCGTAATCGCCCATCGACACTCCGCCCGAGAGAAGCAGGACGTCTATCCGGCTCATCTCCTTTTCGATCGCCCGCGCTATCAAGACCGGCTCATCGCCCACGATCCCCATATCGAGAAACTCGAACCCCGACAGGGCGCACTGGCCGGCAAGCTGGCTGCTGTTGCTGTTTCGTATCTTCCCCTCTCCCGGGACCTGCGTGTAGGGCACGAGCTCGCTTCCAGTGGCTATGATGCCTACGACCGGCTTCCTCGAGACGGGAACGAGCGAACGGCCGGCGCCGGCGAGGACCGCCAGATGGGCGGGCCCGATTATCGTTCCCTTTTCGAGAACGACATCGCCGGCCTTGATATCCTCGCCCCTGTAGCATATGTTGGGCGGGGTACCATCCGCATCGACCCGGACGAGGCCGTCGACGATCTTCGTATCCTCTATCATTACGACGCAGTCGGCACCATCGGGCACGATGGCGCCCGTCATTATTTTCGCGCATTCGCCCTCGCCAATCGCCCTTGACGGAGCCTTCCCCGCCGGGATCGTCTCGACCACTTCGAGTGGCCCGCCGATGTCGGCCGAGCGGCAGGCGTATCCGTCCATCGCCGATTTATCGAAAGGCGGCATGTCAATATCGGACCTAATATCCTCGCAGAGAACGCGCCCCGTGGATTCATCGAGAGGAACCTCCTCCCCCTCGAGCGATCCCGCCGAATCGAGAACGATGCGAAGAGATTCCTCGAACGGCACCATCGGTCTCTTTGCTATCTTTCCTGTCTCCTTCAGCATAACTCCTTTCGATGCCGCTTCGTCTCCCCGGCCTTCCCTCTTCGGTCGGACCGCCCCTGCGAGCGATGCGATCCTGAGGACCGTTCCCTCATCGACTCCGAGAGATTCGGAAAGTTTTGCGGACTTTTCATCTGTAATCTTCTCGCCGCGAACGATATCGGCCTTAGCCCTCGCCGCACGAGCTGAGGGTTTGGGGTAGCTCCCTGTCAGGAAAATCGCGCAATCCGGGTCGATCTCCTCGAGGATACCGTTGCTCTCTATCACAAGGAAATCGGCCGATTCGTTTTCGCTCGCTATCCTCTCGAACCCGGTCCCCTCGCTGTAGAATATGTTGCCGATCCCATCCTTCTCGATGCCGTGACCGATCTTTATATGAACCGCTCCCGGCAGAAGGCGGCATATCTCGCGGGCGAGTGAGGTCTTGCCTGTATTCGATCTTGCGCCTGATACGACTATCGTTTTCATCTGCGCTACCTTTTCGCCGTTACAGAGCCTGCGGCCTCGAAAAGACCTACTTGAAGCACCCGAGCTGGCATCCGCTTATCTTTATCCCCGCCCTGTTGCAGCACTTTCCTATCTCGATCAGCGGGACCGAATGAGCCCCCGCGATCTCGAACGCCTTCTTGCAGGGGAGCTTTTTCCCGCTCCCGGTCTCCACCGCCGCCTCGATAACGATCCTCTCAAGATCTTCGCTCTTCATCTCTTCTCCTCTTCGAAAAGCCGGGCGAGATACCTCTCGTAGGCCGAGTCTACGCTAGAAATGACCCGCATCCTGTATTTCGCCCACGCCTCGATCAGCTCTCTGCCGAAGCTCGTCAACTCGGTCGCCCCGCCGTTCGCCCCTCCCCTTTTCTTCTTCACCAGCGGGCGTCCCAGCGATCTCTCGGCCGACCTGATATCACCCCACGCCTTCCTGTATCCCCTTCCGAGCGAGTCGGCCGCCCTGCTGATCGAGCCGAGCCTGTCGATCTCCATGAGAAGGCGCCACCTGCCGTCGCCGAAGACGCCCTCGGGCGAGTCGGAATCTATGAACAACTTCGCGCCCGGTTTCATTCTCCGCCCTTTCTATGTCCTTTCGTCCTGCTCTGCCGCCGGAGAACTATCTACGTCTCCATGAACCTTATCGCGCTCGCCTTCACGCCTGCGTACACGCTAGATCCCGGCTTCAGCGACAGCCTGCGTGCCGACTCCTCCGAAACGAGCACGGCCAGCTCGAACCCTATATCGATGATAACCTCGACCCCCGGCCTGGCGGGAAATATCTCGGTTACGGTTCCCTTGAAAAGGTTCAGCACGCTCGTGGAAGGAGGATCGAGCGACACCGTTACATCCTCGCTTCTGATCATGACGGCTCCCTCGCCCTCGCCCGCTTCTGTAAGGACGAGAAATGAAAGGCCGCCGCTCACGAATCTCCTGCACCCGTTATCCTCCCGGGCCGTCAGACGACCGGGAAAGAAGTTTCTTATGCCGACGAATTTCGCCACGAACTCGGATCTCGGATGGTGAAATATCTCGCCGGGGGTGTCGACCTGCGCTACACCGCCATTCTCGATGATGCCGATCCTCGAGGCGAGCGAGGCGGCCTCCTCGTAATCGTGCGTGACATGGATTATCGTCAGGCCATTTCTGTTGAGCCTCCTTAGAAGCCGCCTTATATCGATCCTCGCCGCCGGATCGAGGGACGAGAGTGGCTCATCGAGAAGAAGGATGCGCGGTTCGACCGCGACCGCCCTCGCAAGCGCCACCCGCTGCGCCTCCCCGCCGGAGAGGGTCGAGGGCTTTCGGTCGAGGAGCGTCTCGATCTCGAGATGCCCCGCCAGCTCTCTTATCCTTTTCTCCCTGAGCGCGCCCGGAACGCCCATGCACTTCATGCCGAAGGCGATATTCCCGCCGACGGCGAGATGCGGGAAAAGGGCCTGGTCCTGGAAGACCATCGCCGTCTTTCTCTTCTGTATCTTCTCGCCCGTTATATCCGCCCCGTCTAGAAATATCTTTCCCGAATCGGGCCGGTAGAGCCCAGCGATCGTCTCGAGAAGGATCGTCTTGCCGGTGCCGGAGCTTCCGAGAAGCACGAAATATTCCCCCTCGCCGACCTCGAACGAGACATCGTCGATCTCGAACCCTCCAAGCTTCTTCGATATCTTCTCAAGCTTCAGCATCGCTTTTCCTGTCGGCAAGGAGCCTGAATAGAAGAAAGAACACGAGACATATGGAAACGAAGATGACGGCCACCGGCCTCGCGTACTTCAGGCCGAAGGCGCCGAACCGATCGTAGATCATCACCGGCGTTATCATCGGGTGGTACGCTATCACGAGAACCGCGCCGAACTCGCTCATCCCCCTCGCCCACATCAGGATCGACCCGGAGAGGATCGAGCGCCAGGCTATCGGAACCGATATCGTGGCGAAAACCCTCAGAGGAGTCGCCCCGAGGTTTAGGGCCGCCTTCTCCACGCGCCGGGGAACCGCTGCGAAACCGTCCCTCGCCGCGTTGACGAGAAAGGGGAGGCTGACGAAGGCCATCGCCGCCATTATGCCCGCCTTCCCCCCGACGAAGCTAAAACCGGCCCTTCCGGCAAGCTCTCCGGCGATCGTGCCCCGCGAAAGAACCCCCAGCAGGGCTATCCCCGCCGCCGAATGCGGTATGACTATCGGAAGATCGATTATCCCGTTAACGAGCTGCTTTAGGGGGAAGCTTTTTCTCGCAAGGATGTAGGCGAACGGGACCGCCGCCAGAGCGCTGATGAGGGTGGCCCCCATCGATGTAGCCAGCGTCAGCCAGATCGACCCGAGGACCTCGGGGTCTTTCGCCGTCTCGGCTATCTGGCCCGATGAGCTCTTTAGAAACATTCCGGCCAGGGGGGCTACGATAAATAGAAGCACCAGGCCGCCGAGGGCCGCGAAGACGAGATGGGTCGGTTCGTATCTTCTTCCGTTCATATTCTATTTGGCCTCATAGAAGACAGCCCCGCCGCGCGAGATCAGCCCGGCGGAAGGGCGAACTTCTTAAGCGGCGGAGGAATTTCCCCGTAGCTGTCCGATACGGCAGGCACAACGGATGGCTGGCCGTTCCTCTCCATGATCGCCATCCCCTTCCGAGGGTCCAGGAGGAACTCGACGAACTTCTCGGCAAGCTTCGGGTTGGGAGAGTTATCCGGTATCGTCACGCCGTAGATCATCGGGGCGCCCCTCTTTACGATCGTGGTGCCCGGCTCCTTTCCAGAGATTTCGACCGAGACCGTCGCGTAGAGGTCGGCGAGCGCGCCTTCATTAAGGTTGATCTCTCCGGGAAGAAGCAGCCGCTCAAGCCCGTGCTGCTCCGCCACCGACCGGTATAGGAAGATATAGTCTATCGCCCCGGACTCGAGCAGGGCGAGAAGATCGGTCTCCTTAGGACGGATGTAACGGTTGTCCTTGGCCAGCAACGATTCGGCCAGCCCCTCTACCTGGTAATATTTCTCCGCCAGCTTCATCGTGAGGACTGTCCGGTACCCGCATGGGTCGGAGTCAGGATCGGACCTTCCGAAGGCGACTTTGTCATCGAGAAGTATTTCGTACCAGTTGGACGAGTCGATCCGGCCGGCCATCCTCGAACGTTCGTGATATACGATGGCCATCTCGTTGGCGGCGAACTTGATGTTCCACTTCGCCGCGCCCGGTATCAAGAGCTCATCGATCACCGTGTAATCGGCCGACGCCATCACGTCGCAGCTCCTGCCGAGATCTACGATCTTGCGGGCGCAGCTCCTGCTTCCCGCCGCCTCGAGATCGATCTTGACCCCGGGGTTCTCCTCCATGAAGGCATGTGATATCTCCTTGAACGGCGCGGAGAGAGACCCGGCATGGAATATCACGAGCTCCTGCGGGTTCTGCGAGGGAGCCTTCCCCCCGCAGGAAAGGATGGAGAACGAATAGAGGGAGAGTAGTAACGCGGCTGCGAGCAGCGTCCTTCCGCTTCGGCCCGCGTTTCCTCCGCCGGCTGTATTCCGAAAAAATGTTTTCATTTGAAAAATCCTCATCGGGCGGTCGCTCCTTCGAAATCCCATCTTCCCGTATAAGAAACAGCTTATTATACCAGAGTCAACAGATATGTTCAACTGAACATATCGCTAGTATGTTGCCCGGTCCTCCCCTCCTCTGCTATCATCCGGTTCGTTGATCCGTTCGGCTTCGACAAGGAAAGGTTGCGATCTTGCCACTAGGCCCCGAATCGTTGGAAATCCTGGTCTGTCCCTCCTGCGGTAAAAGCCTGCTCGAAAGAGAAGACCGGCTCGCCTGCTCCTCGTGCGAAAGCTCCTACCCCGTCACGGGCGGGATCCCATCCCTTTTCCACCCGGGAGAAAGCCTCACGATAGACCCCGGCGATCTGACAATAAAGAGCAGGGACGAGGCGATCGGCACGATACGGGGCATGAATTCGATCGACAGCGGATTTATTAAGAAGCCTTCGGTCTTCTACCTTCTATATGCGTCGATTATCCTCTTTGCGGTGGCGGCCCACTTCGCGCCCCTACCACTCCTTCCGGTTTTGCCTGCGGCCGTCTATCGTACGATACTTTATATGCTGCTGCTTATCCTTCCCGCCGATTGGATCGTCTTCAGGATCAATAGGGGAAGAACCCTGTCGGCATGGGAGCGCAGCCCCCTAAGGCTCCGCACGGCCGCCGATCACAGCGTCGTCGACGATGTCTACCGCCGCACGGGAAAGAGCCAGCCTACGATGGCCGATTGGATCGCCCTATCGGCCGGGCCCCCGCGCGGTAAGAAAGGAATAGACACCGACGATGCGCGCTACCTCGACATCCATCGAGTATTCGAGAGAAGGAGAAAGGGAAAGCAGACCGTCGTCGATGTCGGGGCTAATGACGGAAGGGCCTGCTTCGAATACGGCATCGGAAAGGATGACACATTCATAGGGGTCGATGTCTCGATGCAACTCCTCGAAGAGTTCTCCCGAAACCTTCCTGGAAAGGTCCCCGTCCACGCCGACGGCACAATGCTTCCGCTGGCCGATGGGACGGTCGATTTCCTCTTCTGCACCGAGACCCTCGAGCATCTCAGCGATCCCGGAAGGGCGTTCGCCGAATTCGCGAGGGTCCTCAAGCCGGGCGGCACCATGATGATACAGAGCCCCAACGCCCACAGGCTTCGAAACCTTAATATATTCCATATAGGCGTCCTCTTTCTCAGCCTCATAAACGACCGGATCCTTCAGAAGAAATCGGTGCACGAGAACACCTGGATAAACGCCGCGACCTATCACTGGGATTTCTCCGTCCAGGACTACAGGAAGATGGCCGGGGACGGCGGCTTCACGATCGAGGAGCTTCGAAGCAGCGGCTTCTTCTTTCCCGGATTTCTACTTCATGGCAATCCCGGGCGGTACAGGCTCAAGGAGAGGTTCCTCGGCGCAATCCCCGCCGTCCGATTCCTCGGAAACGATCTCGTTCTCGTCGCCCGGAAGGGGGAAAAGGCGCTTGATCCACCAGCAGGCGGGAGAAGCGAAACGGGAAAATAATAGTTGCCGGCCGGAGATAAACGGTGGCTTTATATTGCTGTAAACAATAATATCGCAGATAGTTAATGGTATTATATAAAGTATCTTGAGAGGGGTGGCCGATTACATATTAAAAGAATTTTTGCTTTATACCTGAAGCCAAAATAGTGTATATTCTTACCCCTGACCGGGCAAGTCAAAACGAATCAAGGAGGCTGTGCAGATGCCTGATAGACGCATCACAAAGATGAAGAAAGCCCACGAAATCCTATGCGAATTCCCCTTCGAGGTCATCCCCCTCGAGAAGGGTTACGCCGGCAGGTATCTCCGCGTCGATATAGGCAAGAACGAAATCTCCACCGGCGAGGTGAGCGAGCGGATGAAGGAGCTCTGGACCGGCGGAAAGGGGTTCGATCTCTGGCTCACATTTCAGGAGATCACCAAGGATACCAAATGGGACAGCCCGGAGAACCCGATCTGCATGTCATCGGGTCCGCTGGGGGGAACGACATCGTTTCCGGGTTCGGGCAAGACGCTCGTCACCGCCATCTCCCCCCTCACCCATTCGATGATGGACTGCAACGTCGGGGGCTACTTCGGACCGTACCTCAAGTTCGCCGGTTTCGACGCGATGATGGTCATAGGAAAAGCCGAAGAAGACGTTATCGTCGTAATTGACGCTGTCGAGGGCAAGGTCTCGATCGAGAAGGCCCCACTTGAAAGCATCGACTCACACCTGGTCGCCGAAGAGCTCACCGAGATGTACGCTTCCGACGAGCTTGACCGCCGTAATATCGCCTGCGTCACGGCCGGCAGGGGCGCAGAGCACACGCACATGGGAGTGCTGAACTTCTCCTTCTACGACTGGAGGAGAAACACTGCCCGAATAAAGCAGGCCGGCCGAGGAGGTATCGGCACGGTTTTGAGGGACAAGAAGGTCAAGGCCCTCGTGCTGAAAAACCGCCAGATAACCCCCGCCTGGCGTATAGAGGAGAACAAGGTCGTCGCGATGACGGCGCCGAAGAAGATACCGGTTCAGAAGGACAAGAAGGAGATCGCAGAGATCAACGGCATCATCGAGAGCTGGAACAGCGATCCGGAATACGTGATAGAGATGATGCAGGACATCCAGGAACGATTCCGCCATATATCGAAAACCGCGATAGAGGAAATCTGCCGGAGGACCGGCAAGCCGAAGGCGCATCTTTACCATATAGCGACCTTCTACAAGGCTTTCAGCCTCGAGCCCAGGGGCGAGACGATGATCCAGGTCTGCATGGGGACCGCATGCCACGTGAAGGGATCGGCGAAGATCCGCGACTCGATCGAGAGGGTGCTCGGGATCAAGGCGGGCCAGACGACCGCCGACGGCAAGTACAGCCTCGAGGCGGTCGCATGCCTCGGCGCGTGCAGCATCGCGCCGGTGGTGAAGATCGGCGAAGAGGTATTCGGCAACGTGAAGGCGAAGGATGTCGAGAAGCTCCTCAAGGAGGCGGGCACGGGAGTAGCGAAGAAGAAACAACCGGGCCCTGCGGGCGTCACGGGTAAACCGCACAGGATCGCCCCTGAAGAGATCGAAGCGATCTCCGGCACTCAGCGAAAGGCTGATTCCTCGTACAAGGGGCTGCTGATGGTCTGTACCGGTACGGGGTGCGTCTCGGCGAACGGGTTCGGCATACGCGACAGGCTCGCCGAAGAGATAAAGAAGAGAAAGATGGAAAAAGAGTACCTGGTCGTGGGAACGGGGTGCAACGGGTTCTGCGCGATGGGTCCTATAGTGGTCGTCCAGCCGGCCGGCACCTTCTACCAGAAGGTGAAGGAAAAGGATGTGGAGGAGATCGTCCAGGCCCTCTCGGAAGGAAAGCTGGTCGAAAGGCTCCTTCACACCGATCCTGTCTCCGGCAAGGTCAACGAGAAAACGGAGGATATCGCTTTTTTCAGCAAGCAACAGTTGATCGCGCTGAGGAACAAGGGATTGATCGATCCGGAGAATATCGACCACTACATAGGCCGCGGTGGCTACGCAGCGCTGCGTGACGCCCTTGCCGCCGACAGGCCCCAGGATATTCGAAAGGAGATACTCGCCTCCGGAATAAGGGGCCGCGGAGGTGGCGGCTTCCCCGCGGGCGTGAAGTGGGAATCGGCCTTCAAGGCCGCCGGGGAACGCGGCGAGGAGATCTATATAGTCTGCAACGCAGACGAGGGCGATCCCGGGGCGTTCATGGACAGGAGCATCATTGAGACCGATCCCCATTCGGTGCTCGAGGGGATGCTCATCGGAGCGTACGCGACCGGCGCGAGACACGGCTTCATATACATAAGGAAGGAATATCCCCTCGCCCTGGTGAGGCTCAGAAAGGCGATAGCCCAGTGCCACGAGTACGGTCTTCTCGGGGAGAATATCCTGGAGTCGAAGTTCAGCTTCGACATCAGCGTCCACCGCGGGGCCGGGGCCTTCGTATGCGGAGAATCTAGCGCGCTCATGACATCGATGGCGGGCAGGGCGGGAGAGCCCAGAGCCAAGTACGTTCACAGCGTCGAATACGGGTTCCGCGACAAGCCGACGATCCTAAACAACGTCGAGACCTGGGCCAACGTACCGGAGATCATGAATAGGGGCGCCGCGTGGTTCGCCTCTATCGGAACGGGCGACGTGAGCGGCGACCCGTGGGGAGGCTCCTCGGGAACCAAGGTCTTCTCCCTCGTCGGCGATATAAGAAATACAGGGCTCGTCGAGGTTCCCATGGGAATAACGCTGAGAGAGATAATCGAGGATGTCGGAGGAGGAATCCCCGACGGAAGGAGCTTCAAGGCTGTGCAGACCGGCGGCCCGTCGGGCGGCTGCCTGCCGGCCGGCAAGCTTGATATGAAGGTCGATTTCGACTCGCTCACCGAGGCGGGATCGATGATGGGCTCGGGCGGAATGATAGTTATGAACGACAAAACCTGCATGGTGGACGTCGCCAGGTACTTCATCGACTTCCTCATAGACGAATCGTGCGGAAAATGCACCGCCTGCCGCGAGGGACTCTTCCACATGAGCAGCCTGCTGACGAGAATATGCAACGGCGAGGGCCGCGCCGGCGATATTGAAGCCCTCACCGAGCTCTGCTCCACGGTCAAGGAGGCGAGCCTCTGCCAGCTCGGCGGCTCGGCCCCCAACCCCGTGCTCAGCACGCTGGAATACTTCAGGGACGAATACGAGGAACATATAAAGGACAAGAAATGCCGGGCCGGCATATGCAAGGCGCTGATCACCTACAGGATCGACGCGGATAAATGCACCGGGTGCACCCTTTGCGCCAGGAACTGTCCCGTCGACGCGATCGCCGGGGAGAACAAGAAGGTGCACGTGATCGACGCCGGCAAGTGCATCAAGTGCGGCATCTGCTACGAATCATGCAACTTCGACGCAGTGGAGGTGATATAATGGCCAGCGAGAAAATCAATATCACTATCGACGGACGGGAAGTTGAGGTCGCAAATAACAGCTACCTGCTCGGAGTGTTGCGCGATAACGGCGTTCCGGTCCCGACACTGTGCCACCACAAGGACCTCACCCCCGCCGGGCTTTGCAGGCTCTGCATGGTCGAGGTAGAGGAACGCGGAAAGCGAAAGCTCGTAACCTCGTGCAACTACCCCGTGCGCAGGCCCGTGGCCGTCATAACCGATTCCGACAGGGTCAAGAATCACAGGAAGCTTCTCGCCGAGATGTATCTCGGCAGATGGCCCAACGTGCCGGTGATCCAGGAGATCGCCGCGGTATGCGGCGCAAGCGACGCCGGGAAATTCAAGAGCGAGCTGACCGACGAGAACCCCAAGGCGTGCGTCCTCTGCGGACACTGCGTCAGGGCATGCGAGGAATTCATCATGGAGCGTATCCTCGATTTCGCGGGAAGGGGCATCAAGCGTCATCTGGCTATGCCGTTCGGAGAGGTCGACCCTCACTGCATCGGCTGCACCTCGTGCGGCTACGTCTGCCCTACCGGGGCGATCGAGATCATAGACGACATGAATCATCCCGTGAATGCAAAGCAGATCCGCGACTACGGAATGAGGATAAACGCCGAGATGGCCACCCTCGACAAGAACCAATGCCGCATGCGCGAGGTCGGCACCACCAATATAGTGGATGTCATGGACGCATACGACCTTCTGCCCGTGCACAATTACAAGTTCGGCTCCCACGTCGATACGCCCAAGATAGGATCGGGGATTCTCAAGGAGAAGTATTTCACCCAGCAGATGCCCGACGGCTGCTGGAAAGGGTGCTCGATGGCCTGCGCCAAGGTGATAGACAGGTTCACCCTGAAGACCGGCCCCTACAAGGGCGATACGGTAACCGTCGACGGGCCCGAGTACGAGACAGCGGCGGCCTGCGCCAACATGGGATGTTTCGACGCCGACTTCGCGGCGGAATTCAACTTCTACTGCGACACGTACGGCGTCGACACGATCTCGGTGGGAACCTGCATGGCGTTCGTGATGGAGTGCTTCGAGAACGGGGTGATCACCGAGAAGGAGACCGGCGGCAAGAAGCTCAACTTCGGAGCCACCGCGGAAGTGCTCGCGTGCCTCCATGAGATGGCCGAGGGAAAGGGGTTCGGCGTGGAGGTCGGCCACGGTATCCGCTATCTCAAGGAAAAATGGGTTAAAGAGCTCGGAGCCGATCCCGCATTCCTTCAGGATATCGGGATGGAAGTGAAGGGCCTCGAGTATTCCGAGTATGTATGCAAGGAGTCCCTCGCCCAGCAGGCCGGATACACGATGGCGGTGAAGGGTCCCCAGCACGACGAGGCATGGCTGATATTCATGGATATGGTCAACAACCAGATCCCGTCGTTCGAGGACAAGGCCGAGGCGCTCTACTACTATCCCCTCTGGAGAACATGGTTCGGCCTCCAGGGCCTGTGCAAGCTTCTGTGGAACGACATCGTCCCCCTGAGCAACAAGAGCTACAAGCCGCAGGAAGCCGCCAAGGTTCCGGAGCACGTTGAAGACTTCTTCTCCTTCTTCGAGGGCATGACCGGAAAGCCCCTCGATGAAAAATCGATGCTGGCCCAGTCGGCCAGGGTCCACAACCTTCAGCGCGTGATGTCGAGGATGTTCGGTTTCGGAACGAGCAAGGACGACATGCCGCCCTACAGGGCGATAGGGCCCGTGACGAAGGAAGAGTACGAGTCCCGGGCGGAGAAGTACTACGACAGGCAGATGAAAGAGATCCTCGGCATCGATCCGGAAGGAAAGACTACCGAGGAAAAAATGGAGATAACGAGAAAGCACAGGTACGACCAGTATCGGAAGGTTCTCCAGGCGGCATACAAGCGCAGGGGCTGGACACCCGACGGAGTGCCGACTATCGAGAGGCTGAAGGAGCTGGGGATAGATCTCCCCGAGCTCGTCGAGATCGTAAAGGACGCCCAGTAGGAACGCGGAGGGCAGCGCTGTCATGGCATTCGAGCGTTCCCACATCTTCGAGAGAAACGTTCCCGGATCGACCGAGAGGCTGGCCGCGGCGTCGGTCGGCATCGCCGGATGCGGGGGCCTCGGATCGAACGCGGCCGTATCGCTCGTCAGGGCGGGGATCGGAAGTCTCGTTCTGGCCGATTTCGACACGGTCGAGCTCTCAAACCTGAACAGGCAGCATTATTTTCTCTCGGACGCCGGTCTACCTAAGGTGGAGGCGCTCGCCGCGCACCTTAGAAATATCAACCCGGATGTCGTTCTCGCTATGCACCGCAGGAAACTGACACCCCGCGATATCGCCTCCGTCTTCAAGGATTCGACGATCCTCATCGAGGCTTTCGACGAAGCCTCGGACAAGCAGTGGCTGATAGAATCTTGGTGCAAGGCTTATCCGGATAGACCGGTGATCTGCGGCAGCGGCGTATCGGGCATAGGCGCGACATCGGCGCTGGCCGTAAGGTCTTCGGGAAAGATATACTTCGTAGGCGACGGCGAGACCGACTCGGACATCGGGCTTTGCTCGGCCAGGGTCGCCGCGGCGGCGAACATGCAGGCAAATATCGCGATCGCCCTAATATTGGAATCGGGGGAAGTATAGGATGGTGACCGTAAACAACAGGGACAGGCTCGACTGGAGAGAGGGGATGACCGTTCAGGAACTGCTCGAGCGGATGGGTTACGGGTATGTCCTTATTACAGTCACGGTCGACGGAGAGCTGGTCCCGGCCGATGAGTATCCGCACTTCACGCTGCATGACGGCGCCGATGTAAATGTCTTTCACCTCGCCCACGGGGGCTGAATCGACCGGCGGCGCGCTCTTCCGCCCGGCCTGCAAATACCGAATCAATCGTCTTCGTACTTCTCGTCCTCGCGGAGGCGTTTTCCGAGAACGACAACCTGATCATCGACGTACCCCGCCTTCTCGTAGAAGGCTATCACGTCGAGGTTGCTTTTTCTCACCATAAGCTCTACCTTAGGGCAGCCTATGTCCTCGAGGATCGATTCCGCATGCTTCACCATCAGGTCCCCTAGCCCCTTCCGCCTGTGCTTCGGACTAACCGCGAGGTAGTATATCCATCCCCTGTGCCCGTCGTATCCCGTCATGCACGTAGAGACGATCTCGTCCCCGACGACGCCCACCAATAACTGCCGCGGCTCCTCCTCGACCTTTCTTTCGATATCCATTTTCGGATTGTTCCACGGCACGACAAGGCCGCATTCGAACCAGAGATCTATAACGGCTTTCTCGTCGGCGGCGTCGTATGCCCTGATGGAGAATCTTCCTTCCATGCCTTCTACGGCCTCCACCGTTTCATGCGATAAGATTTGCCCTGCCCGTTCTCAGCCACAGTGCCCAGTCGGGGTATCCATTCCCTTCGGCGGTTCGGGCGGCCGCCTCCCAGTCGTAGAAAAGCGATATCTCCTCGACGTTGTGCGTCTCGCCGCTCGAGTAGATTACGCTGTAGCGGGCGTGGGGCGTTCCGTTCTCCATCGCGTGCGGGAAAGGCACGTCGTCCGTGTAGGCGGGTAGACCAACGCTTCCCGGGTCGACGATAAGAACAGCGTTGGCGAGCCTCAAGGTTCTTTGCACATGATCGTGCCCGCACATGACAACCGTATAGCCCGGTGGGAGCATACGTTCGAGGTCGGATCGCTTTCTCGACCTTACCTCCTCCCTCGTCACCTCGTGGAGAAGATACGTATCGTCACGCTCCGGCGTACCGTGGAAGATCAAGAAGCCTTCTTTTGTCACGGCCCGGGACTTCAGCGCCCCCAGCCAGCCGAGCTCTTCCTCCCCCAACCTCTCCTTGACGAAATCTAGCGTCTCCTTGTTGCAGGCGGACCCGGTCCGGCCTTCCAGAAGAATCCTGTCCTCGTTGCCGCTGACCGATTCGATCCCCCGTTCGATCAGGATGCGCGCCGTCCCCGATGGATCGAGGGGGCCGTAGAGGCTGTCGCCGAGATTCAATATCCTTTCGATACCCCGGTTATCTATATCGGCGAGAACCGCCTGGAGGGCCCACCGGTTTCCATGGATATCGGAAATAACTGCAACGCGGTCTGTCACGATCACCCCCACCTAAATCGGCCTATACCGGTCGCAATCAAACAGGTCCCCGAATCACTTCTCGTACTTGAACGATATACGCACCTTCGCCCTATACGAATCGATCTTGCCGTCCTTAATATGCATATCCAGCTCGGCGATCTCCGCTATCCTTATATCGCGAAGGGTCTCGGCCGCCCTCGCGACGGCCGCTCCGGCGGCTTTCTCCCAAGATTCGCTGCTCGTGCCTATAAGCTCGATCACCTTGTACACGCTTTCCGGCATCTCGACCTCCTTTTCGATCTCTGCCAAGTTTATCGAAATATTATCCGCGGCGCCTGCAATCGAGGATCGCGAACGGAACGGTCAACGCGAATCCCTCTGCGGCTCCGCTCATGGAATTGAGCCTGTTCTCGATCCGGCCGAAGATTTCTTCCCTGTCTCCGGCCTCCAGCACCTCCTTCCACGGCCTCAGGAAGGCCAGCCTGATAAGAAAATGGTTCAACATCGCGGTTCCATCGACGAAGCCTATCTTGAACCTGTCGTTTATTATTTCGTCGACGGAGAACCCGGCCCCCTCGATCGAGGAAACGGTTTCCCCGATCGGCCTTCTCATCGAGTATATATGCCTCTTCATCCTCGCCACCTCGCCGTCCATCCCGCGCTCGCGCAGGAGCCGCTCGAAGAGATCGTAGAACTCGATCATCGTCTCCTTGAGGTTGACCGCGATGACGAGCTGCGCCCCCGGCCTTGAGACCCGGAAAGATTCCGAAAAGGTCCTCTCAACGTCGGCTACATTGTTCGTCCCGTTGTTCGAGACAACGAGATCGAACACGGAGTCGGCGAAAGGCATATCCTCTCCGACCCCAACTACGGGCATAGCGTTGTCTACGCGGCAGATACCGGCCTTGAGCCTTATCCTTCTAACCGCTCCCATCCACGGATCTACACCGAATACCTTCCCGGTCGGGCCCAGCCTCTGGGCTATCTCCAAGAGGGGAAAACCCGTTCCCGGACCTATATCGAGAACGTTCATGCCGCGCCGGAGTCTCAATCTTTCAAGCAATCTCATGCCGAAGGGAGCGGACCATAGAGGCAATTCGTCTATCGCGGAGACGGACGAGGGATCCTCCACATCGAACCGCTCGTCAAAATATTCGCCCATGCTCGATATTCTATTACAAGCCGGCGCCCGTGGCTACAGTAATATATCAGAGGCCCCAGCAGCCGCTTCCCCGGGGCCGGTGCGAAAAGACGACCTTCGGAAGGCGGACCGACAACTTCCTGAGTCAGGCATATCGACAATTTCCTGCTTGCCAATTTTTTATCGGTATTCTAGAATCCCGGAAGGATCACCCGCTGAAGCGGGAATGGACGCATCACCCAGACAGGCTCTCCATAGGGCGTCCGGCATACAGTAAATTCCGGCGTTTGATATCTTTTCTCGGTAACAATTATGCGAAAAGCTCTCCTGGCTCTGTTCCTGATCGTACTTCTCGTCTCGATCCCCGAGGCGAGGCCTTTCAAATCCCCCACCATAGACGGCATAATCATGGGCGACGGCTCGGACTGGGACAGTGACGACCTTGCGGTGGACGATCCGCTGGGAGACACGGCGTGGGGACCCAACGATATAGACGACCTGTGGATCACCTGGGATGCCGACAACCTTTACATCGGCGTGCGATACCAGGTCAATAACAACGCCATGATCGTCCTGATCGACGCCCTCGGCTCCCAGGGCGCCTCCGATATAAACGGCCTCGATTGGTATGCGAGAAACTTCAACTTCCCCGATTCGATACTAGTCGATCTCATGATAGCGGGATGGAACGGATCGGTGCCGGAAGTACGAAGGATAATCGATAATACCACGACGGTCGATATTTCGAGTCAATGCGTCGTCGCCGATCAGGCGTCGGCCAATTTCTTTCATGAGGCGGAGATAGCGATACCATGGAACGGCATATATGAAGAAGGCGCGGGGCATGTCGAGACCGGCGCCCTTGTGAGAACGGTCGCGTTGATCGCGGGCGGCGACCATTACAACGGTCCCGATTCCGCGCCGGACAACCCCGGCATGGACGGGGCCGGCGGACCGACCACCCTGACCCAATTCTTCAGATCGGCCGTGGACGCCGACCATAACGGTCTGCCGGATGGATTCAACGGCTCGATCTCGGGCTCGATAACATACGACGATCCGCTGGACCTCACCACGATCGCCTCTGTGTCCCTCTATTACGGGGAAACCGATAGGCTGGCCGATGTGAAACAGACGCCGCCCGGAGGAGGGGATTATCTTTTCGACAGGCTGAAGGACGGCCCCTACCGGGTCGAGGGCTCTGCTCCGGGGTACGCAAGGATAAAGGAGCCGGGGATAATCGTAAGCGGGCAGAGCGCCGTGACCGGCGTCGATATCCTGATGACGCGGGCGGGGAAAATAACCGGATCGGTCGCCTTTGCCGACGGACCGGGCAGCGAGGTGACCGTCACGGCGTACGACTCGCTAACCGGGGAGCAGGCCGGCGACGGAAGCGTCACCGTCCCTGCGGCGGGCGGCGATTACCTTATCCTCTTACCGGACGGCGGCTACTACATGGTCGCCGATGCCGTGGGTTACCTCCCCGACACGCTGGGGGCCTCGGTGACCGGCAGCGACAGCGTTTACGCCGGAACGCACCTCCTCGAGGCGGTACGGGCCGATACGCTGGTTCTAATCGGAGATGACGGCGTCGAGAAGGAGAGCATCAGCACGACGGTGAGCTTTCCCGATTCGGGCATCTACTTCTACGCCGATGCCC
>CAZPAH010000034.1:0-23595 GCA_964584495.1 uncultured bacterium
AGGACAGGTCGGCGCTGTTCATGATCGAAAGGGCCGAGAAGGACGGTGCCCTTCGGCCGGGAGGAACGATAGTCGAGCCGACAAGCGGGAATACGGGCATAGGCCTCGCCCTCGTATCCCTGGTGAAGGGGTATTCTCTGATCGTCACGATGCCCGATTCGATGAGCGCCGAGAGAAGGGGTATGCTGGCGGCGATGGGAGCCGAGCTGGTTCTGACTCCATCGGCCATGGGCATGAAGGGTGCGATCGAAAGTGCTGAGGCGATTGTCTCCTCCAGGACAGGCGCGTTTATGCCCGGCCAGTTCACCAACCAGGCCAACGCGGAAGCCCACTTTAAAACGACGGGCCCCGAGATCTGGGATGCGACTGAGGGGAGTGTCGACGCCGTCGTCTGCGGCGTCGGGACGGGCGGAACGATCTCCGGGGTCGGCCGTTACCTCAAGGAGAAGAACAGATCGATCTCGATAATCGCGGTCGAGCCGGCCGAGTCGGCCGTTCTCGGCGGCGGCGATCCGGGCGGGCATTCGATAGAGGGGATAGGAGCGGGCTTCGTTCCCGATATACTCGATCTAGGGGTGATCGACGAGGTGGCCGCAGTTGCGGGAAGCGAAGCGGCGGGCTGGGCGAGAAGGCTTGCCCGCGAGGAAGGTATCTTCGCCGGGATCTCCTCGGGGGCGGCCCTGGCGGCCGCCGCTAGGATAGCCGGAAGGCCCGAAAACCGGGGGAAGCTCTTCGTGGTGATACTCCCCGACCGCGGCGACCGTTACATGAGCACCGGCCTCTGGTCGTGACGGGCTCACTTTCGGCCGGTCCCGGGGGCGGCCGTTTCAGCGGACCAGCTCCTCCAGGATTTCGTGCTCCCTGCCTATCCGGTCTTCCCATGACATGAAGTTCGACAGGGCGAACGAAAGCGCCCCCTCTCCCAGCCTGTGGGCAAGATCGCGATCATCGAGGAGCCTCTCCATCTGCGCGGCCAGCGCGGCCGTATCGCCGTCGGGGGCCAGAAGGCCCGTTTCCCCGTCGCGGACCACCTCGGATGTACCGCAGGTATCGAATGCGACGACTGGAAGCGCGCAGAGCATCGCCTCGCAGGCTGGCATCGACATATTGGTCAGCTCGTTCGTGCCTGCGAAGATGTCGCACGCCTTGAAGATTTCGGGGACATCGTCGTACCTGATCGCGCCGGTGAAGAATACCTTATCGGAAAGTCCTAGAGACCGAGTCAGCTCCTCGAGCTTTTCGCGGTCGGGGCCGTCTCCGCAGACCACGAGGGCGGCGCCCTCCATAAGGGATGGCTCTATCCGCGCCGCCGTTTCCAAAAGGAGCCCGACCCGCTTGGAGCGTGACAGGCGCGACAGGGTCACTATTAGCGTCTTGCCGGCCGGCAGTCCGAGGCGCGACCTGACGCGGTCCCTGTCGACCTCGAGGCCGGCCCACTCGAGGTTCATGCCGTTCGGTAGAAAGGAGATCTTCCCGGGATCGATCCCGCGGCGCTCGAGGGCCTGCTTTCCCCTCGTTCCGTCGTTCAGCACTATATAGCGATCGACCTCGAAGCGGAGCGCCAGCATCTGCTCGTAGTTGAACCACCAGTATTTCAGCATGGGCAGCTGAAGATGGTCGAGGTACATCACCCCGAAGAGCTTCACGACGGCGGGAAGATCGATTTTCCGCCGCAGCACGCTCAGAGGGTAGATAGAGTAGTACGAGTAGCCCAGCACGAGATCGGGGCTTGTTTTCCCGGCGAGTCTTTCGAGCGGCCGAGCGACCGTGCGGGGGAAGAGGGCGGGAAGAAGGAACCGCCTGGCGGCCGCGGGGTAACGCATGAACGAGCGGAAGATGTTCGGGTAGGTATGATAGGTGAGCCCCGGTCGTGCCGCTGTGGGGACTCCTCCGGGCGGTTCGGGGATCAGGTAATCAATCTCGATCCCCCTGGACGTGAGATAATCGATGAAGTGGATCTCATCGGGAACCCCCGATCCTTCCCCGAGCGACCAGATGTCTTCCCAGATCGATAATACCAGTATCTTCTTCAAGGCTCTTTGCACCCGGGCCGCCTCCGTGCCTGTTGGAATGCAGGATCGCGCCGCTTTACATCTTCTCCAATATCTCCCTGAATCTTTCCGGGCCAGCGAAGCCGGTGATGCGTGATCCCGGGATCTCGTTCCCGTCCCTGCCTATGAATATTATTGTCGGAACCCCTCTGATGCCGAACTCCTTTTTAATCAGGCCTTCGACTTCCCCCGATTTCGTCAGATCGACCTTGAGCGTCACGATCTCTTTCGAAAGGGCTATGAGGCCGGGGTCGGTAAAGGTGCCGTGCTCGAGCTCGTGACACGGTATGCACCAGTCGGCAGAGAAATCGATCATCACCGGCCGGCCCGCCTCGCGTGCCGCGGCTAGAGCATCGTTCGAGTACTGCGTCCACGCGATCGCCGGCTTTTCGTCCGGTTTCACGGCGAATCCTCCCGGCCTGAGAATCATCGCGATCGCTATTGCCATCCATGCGATCCCCACGATCTTCTTCAGTATCTTGAATCCCCTGCCGGTCCCCGGCGTCTTCGCGATCCACCCGAGGTAGATCCCCGCGACGAGCGAGACAGCCGCGTATCCGGCCGTCGAGAGGGCCCGGCCCAGCAGGTGAACGGCGAAGTAGACCGCCATCATGAGAAGGATGAATCCGAATATCTTTCTGACCCATTCCATCCAGTGACCCGACCGCGGCAGACGGGAGATCGATCCGGATGCCGTGGCGAGAACGATGAACGGGAGCCCCATGCCCCAGGCGAGGGTGAAGAACATCAGGAAGCCGAGGATCGGCTTACCGAGCTCTCCCACATACGTAAGCAGGGCCAGGACGAACGGGCCTATGCAGGGAGCGGCAAGAAGGCCCACGGTGAGCCCCATGAACAGGGCCCCCAGATAACCCTGCCTGGCAGATCCGGTTCTGCGGGTGAGAAATCCGGGGAGCCTGATCTCCCACAGCCCGAACATCGAGGTGGCCAGCGTCACCATCACCGCTGCTATGAAGACTATTACCCACATATTCTGAAGGGCCGAGCCGAACAGGCTCCCCGTCGTCGCCGCCACGGTTCCCAGTATCGAGTAGGTGATCGACATCCCGAAAACATAGACTACGGCCAGAAGCAGGGGGCGGGAACTCTTCCCGTCGGACTGGCCCCCGAAATAGGATATCGTGATCGGAATCAAAGGATATATGCAGGGCGTCAGGTTCAGAGCCAGCCCCATCAGGAAGATAAAGAAGAATGTCAGCAGGTATCCGCGCCGCTCGATACTCCGGCCGATCGATTCGTCGGCCCGGTCGGCGCCGGCCGCCGTAGCTCCGATTACCGGATTGCCGTTGCCGTCGACGAAGGGAGGGGCGGAGAAGATTTCCGGGTGCAGGGCCTCGGTCGTTTCCGCCGGGCCTCCGACCTTCAGCGTTACGGTCGAGACCGACCGCGCCGGTTCTAGGCAGCTGAAGTCGTTGCAGCCCTGGTACTCGAGAACAGTCTTTATCGTATAAGAACCGGGCTCGATATCGCGCGATATCCTGATTGCGGCGCCGAAGTGAACGGTGCCGTGGTAGAGCGGCATGACGCCGTCGCTGATCTCCAGCTTCTTGTTCTCCGGGGCGGGGTAGAGGATCGAGACGATCTCTATCCCCTCAGGGGCCGTCACGCTGACCACTGTCGGTATGAGGTAGCGGTCGAGGGGGCTGTTGGAGTTTATATGCCAGCCCTCTTTTATCTCCGTCTTGATCGCGATGAACCCCGTCGAGCCCGGGTGAAATACGGAAAGGGACGGCAGCGCCTCCGTCTCGAGAAGTGATTCGGCCTGCGCGAACAATCCCTGCCCCGCGGCCGGCGCCGGCATGGCTGCCGTAAAAAGGAGCAGCGTTATAGCGAGTTGCAGTTTCAGGAAGTCGCTTGCCATCGATCTCATTTCCAATTTCCTTTCCGAATTTTCCTATTCTTTGTACCTGAAGATGTAGACGCCCCCCGAAGCGCTCGCGAGATAGACGAACCTTTCGTCTGCGAAGACGCCCCTGGCGTCATCCACCGAAGGGTGCCTTGCCGCGATAAAGGGGGCGGCCGGATCGGATACGTCAATGGCGGCGATCCCGCCGCGCTGAAGCGCTATGAAAACCGTGTTTCCCCTCGCGTGGATCTCCCTGGCCAGATCCCCCGTATCGACGCGGCCGAGTTTCACCGGTCTATCCGGGTTTGATATATCGGCGATCGAGAACCCATGACCGCCCTCCGCCAGGTAGAGCCGTTTCCCGCGGACGAAGACGTCGCAGTTCCAGCCCAGCGTCCTCATTCCGGAGACGAATACGGGTTTCTCGCCTTCAATGTCGTATATTTTGAATCCTTCGAAGCCGTCGGCGAAGTACATGTATCTCTCATCGGTATCTATGCCGCGCACCTCCGAGAACTTCTCCCTCCAGACGAGGAACGGCTTGTCGGGATCGCTGAAGTCGACGACCTCCGCCCCGCCGAGGCCCCCTGCTAGGTAGGCCCTCTTCCCCCTCGCGACGACGGCCGAGAGGAAAAATGGTGAGGATTGGCGTCCCCTCTCGACAGGATTCCGCGGGTCGGAGATATCATAGAGCTTCAATCCTTCCTTGCCGTCGGCCAGAAGAAGGATATCTCCCGACACGGCGACATCTCTCGCCACGCTGGTCCTTATAGTGCTAATCCAGTCCACCGAGCCGTTATCGGCGACCTTTCCTATCCTCGCGCCTCCGCGTCCGTTGGCGAGGTAGAGGTATCCGTCCCGGGCTACTAGGTCGATGGCGAACCCCAGCGAAACGAAGCTGGAGATGAAACAGGCCCCTTCCCCCTCGAAGCGGTAGAGCCAGGCCCCGGTGAGCCCACCGACCGTGACGAAACTATCGCCGGACAACCTGACGGCCGATCCGGCGAAACGCGTCGATTTCGATCCCTGCTTGAGCCTCGCCAGGATGCTTCCTTTTACAGGGGGCATATGATCCCTCGACGGATATGAAGCTTCGATCGCAGCTCCGAATTTTATTTCCCCGCCCTTCGCGGTGACGGGCAGCAGGTCGCCTTTCAGGGTCAGCGCCAGGCCGCGGTCCGCCTCGAACGAGATATCGGCCAGGCCTCTCTTCGAAATGGCGCCCAGAAGGGAGGGAGACCGTGGATCGGACAAGTCGTACAATGCGAGGCTTCCCCCATCCAAGATAAGGTAGAGAATGGTGCCGTGGAGCTCTCCGCTCTTCACGACCCCGCCCGGATCGATTTCGCCGAGGGCGTCGATCTTTCCATCGGACGAGACGCCGAATATCAAAACCCGCTGCGTCGAGATCGCGGCAAAGAGGTCTCCATCGGACTTTATCAGGAATGGAACCGCTTTAGGCTTGAACCTGTCCCTCATCTTCGGCTTGAGGGGATCTCGAAGATCGAGCGATGCGAGACCTTCCTCCACATCCGAGACTATAAGGTAGGGGCCGCAGATGGAGAGGCAATCGGCGCGCTTCGATCTATTGCTGACGCTGACTTGCGGGCTCGATGGCGACGAGAGATCGACCGTGACGAGGCCTAAGCGCAGAACGGCGAGGTAGGCGATTTTCCCCCTCGCGGCTATCGAGAAAGGTTCCCCGTCCAGGGGCACGAACAGCGGATCCGAGATATTGCCGGCGGGGGAAGCGATCGCGATACCCCCCCCGGATGCCGTTATAAGCCCGTTTTCGAAGAAGGCGGCGTCCCTCGCCGGACCCTGCAGAAGGGTCCTGGAGAGAAGCTCGAACGATCCGGCGGCCGCAGGTGTCGCGTAAAAGCCGGTTATCGCGGCCAGCAAGAGGCAGAGTTGAAAGCTTCGGCGTATCATAAGGGAAAGATTAATTAAAAGAAGCCTCGATAGCAAGGTATCTTGAGATATTTTCACCTTTCTGCTAACCTGCCCCGTATGGAGGAAGAAGCATGAAAGAGGATAAAAGAAAGATACATCTGGTTCGGCACGGCGAATCGACCTACAACAGGGATCGCAGGGTCCAGGGAAATTCTCCCGGTATAGTTCTCAGCGAGACGGGAGTAAAGCAGGCCAGGCTCCTCGGCAGGAGGCTGGAAAAGCTGTCTTTCGCGGAGGTTTTCTGCAGCGACGCGGAAAGGGCCGCCGAAACGGCTAATATCGCCCTCGGCGGCGCCTCGATAAGGTTCATGAAGGAGCTCAGGGAGATATCCTTCGGTGAATGGGAGGGGCGCCTTGTCAGCGAGATACAAGAGAGCGAGCCGGGGATGATGGAGAAATGGTTCAGCACCCCGTCACGGGTGAAGATAGAAGGGGCCGAGGACTACCTCTCCTTCCACGACAGGGTCCGCAAGACGATGCAGCGTTTGATCGATACGACCTCCGGCGACATTCTCGTTATCTCCCACGGCGGGGTCATCTGCGCCTGGTTGACGCACATCCTCGGGATGGATCCCGACGGCCTATGGTGTTTCTCCCTCCCGAACACCTCGATCTCGACAGTGGTCCTCGATTTCCGTCCGAGGTTGAGGCTCCTGGGGGACGCATCGCATTTGGACAGCGATTCTCTCGGGTTCGACGGGATGCCCTCGGTCATGAGCTGACGGGGGGCTCGAGGCCTACACTTTCCCAGACGGCGAGGCTTTCCATGCTGAGCTCGACGGGAACATCGGGGAAGCGGCCGCGTATCAGCGAGAGCAACCTTCGGTACAACCTTATCCTTTCGGGCCTGTAGAGGCGGATCTTTCCCTCGCCGTCGGTTATATACTCGCCCCTGAAGAGGGGGCTCAGCCCGCGCCTCTCCCTAACGACCTCCCAGAGTCCAGGGGGGAACCTCAGAACGCCCAGCTCGAACCTGACGGGCGGGGCCGCTCCAACCGCATCCGCGATCCTTTCGACCAGGCCTGCGTACCCTTCGCCATCGGCATAGTACGGTATCACCGGGTCGAAACGGACCGCCGTCCTGATGCCGGCCGAAGAGATTCCGGCCATGGCGGCGAGCCTATCATCGAGCGGGGAGGTGAAAAGTTCCTCGCTGCGGACCGCTCCGTCCGGCGACAAAGTCCAGGTGATCATCAGATTCGATCCCGTCTCAGGGCGCCGCCGATCCTCCCCGGGGCGCTCCGGCCCGTCCCCTGAACCGGAAGGGATGAGGTGATCGATCGAGGAGCTCTTCGTTCTCACCTCGAGGACCGCGTCCGTTCCGGCGAACACGGGGAGAAGCAAGGCGGTCATTCCGGTAAATCGGTCGAGGGCCAGGCTGTCCGTCGTCTCGCCGGTCGTGAATCTTCGCGCTCCACCCTCAATCGATCGGAAGATCTCCTCCTTCATCCTCTCCGTGTTCGTGAAGACGGCGAGTTGACGGTGATCTAGATACGACTGGAGGTAGCAGTAGGTGCAGTCGAACGGGCAGTTGACGCCGGTGAGGATATATTTCTCGCCGCAGGACGGCGAGCCGGGCGTGACGGGGAAATCCTTGACGAATCCGCCGGGGTGATGCATCAAAATGAGGGACGAGCGGGGGGAGGCGCCGCTACGGATATAGTCGGCGCCATCTTCCACGAACTCGACGGGAACGCCGGGAAGGGATTCCAGGACGCGGAGGGTCACGGGATCTTCCGACGCTCTCTTCTCCACTATAATATGCTTAATGCGGTTTTTCATTCTCGAATGATTGGAGCGATCATCCGATCCGCTCCGACAGGTATCAGTGATCGTAGAATCCGCCCCCGCGCCTTATCGACCGGATGCTGTCGCCGGCGAAGGCGAATATCAGCGCGATGCCGGCGAGGAAGCCGCCTATGTGGGCGAACCATGCGACCCCTCCCTGCCTCCCGCCGAGGGATACGAATCCGCTGACTAGCTGGATGACGAACCAGAATATAATTATCACGTAGGCGGGAACGATTATCAGCCGTATCAATATGAAGATGAACATAAGGGTGAGGACCTTCGCCCTCGGATAGGTTACGAGGTAGGCTCCGAGCACGCCCGCTATCGCCCCGCTCGCCCCGACCGTGGGGATCAGCGAGGAGGGATCGGAAGCGATATGCATCGCGTGGCCGACGAATCCGCAGGCGAGGTAGAAGAACAGGAACTTCACCGGTCCCAGTATATCCTCGATATTGTTGCCGAAGATCCAAAGGTAAAGCATGTTCCCTCCCAGGTGGAGGATCGATCCATGCATGAAGATGGAGGTAAGGAGCGTAAGTGCTATAGGGGAGGGACCGGGATAATGCATGACCCGGTAATAGGGCCCGACGAGATCGGTCATCCTGGTGATCTCGAATGGAGTCGCCCCGAAAGCCGCTATGAACGCCTGCCCGTGCGGTCCGAGCGATAGCTGGTAAAGGTAAACGGCCGTGTTGACGACGATCAGGCCGATCGTCACCACCGGCGTCCGCCTGGTCGGATTTATATCCTTCAACGGTAGAAACATTGTAGATCAATATACACTTTCAGCGGCGGTTTGACGCATACTTTTTGCCTCGGAAACCCGGAGAGAAGGCCGGTGTTCAACGAAAGTCGAGAAGGATCTTGAAGCTGTCCCGGCGGCGCGCCTTTCGGAGAGCGCTCTTCCAACGATCGAACGGATAGACGCCGGTAAGGAAGGGGAGCACCTCGACCCGGCCCGATTCGAGCATTCCGAGGGCGGTGTCGAACGGTCCGCACCTCGAGCCGATCAGCGTCTGCTCGTCCACCGCTATCGGAGTCGGGTTCCAGCAGGTCCGCCCGTGATAGGTCGATTTAAGCACGATCGTTCCACGCGGCCTTGCCAGCGAGACGGCGGTCTTGAGCCCGGATCCGGAACCTGTCGCCTCGACGACGATGTCGAAGTATCCTAGATAGGGATCGGCACCGCCGACGTTGAGTACTTTTATTCCCACCCCCGCGATTGCCGTCATCTTTTTCTCGTTCAGGCCGAACAGGGAAACCTTTCCCGGGCCTGCGGCGAGGACCTGGGCCGCCATCGCCGCGAGGCGGCCGTCGCCCAGGACGGCGATCCTGCTCTCAGCTCCCACCGCGACCCTTTCCGGTATCTCGCACGCCGCGGCCAGCAGCTCCGTGAAGGCGGCTTCCTCGTCGCCTATCGAATCGGGAACGGGATGCAGGTTCCCGGCCGGCAGGAGCAGGTATTCGGCAAAAGCGCCGTTTCGCCCCGAGATTCCGAGCACGGTACGCCCCCTGCAGTGCTTGCCCAGGCCGGACCTGCAAAGCCGGCATCTTCCACACGGCACGTTGATCTCCCCCGCCACCCTCTTTCCCTTCAGCCGACGCCCTCCGCCCGAGACCACCGTTCCCACGAATTCGTGCCCCGGCACACCCCTGAAATCCATGTATCCGCGCAAGATCTCGAGATCGGTCGAGCATATTCCGGCCAGCGAGACCCTGACAAGAATCTCCCCCCGGGCCGGGCGGGGCATCGGGATATTTTTCTCCTCGAGCTTTTTCCCGTCGAAGACGAGGGCCCTCATCGCAAGCTCCAACCGTCGAATCCTTAGGCACCGTACGATAAAGATCCGGGCGAAAGCGGTCCTTACTCGTACCCTGCGGGCGATCTTACTTGCGCCCGGACGGTATTTTAGCTTAACCTGAAAAATGTTGTTAGTGAAAGTTTGGTGGAGAACATGTATGCGGAGGGATTCAGCGACATGAAGAAGAAATATATCATAGACGATTTCAACATTCAGGAATCATGGAGGCTCTTCCGCATACTGGCGGAATTCGTCGAGGGATTCGACAGCATGGCCGATGTGCCTCCCGCGGTAACCTTCTTCGGCTCGGCGAGGCTCAAGGAAAAAGATCCCTACTACAAGACCGCCAGAAAGCTGGCGAAGGAGCTCGCGGAGGAAGGATTCGCTATAATCACCGGTGGCGGTCCCGGAGCGATGGAGGCGGCCAACAGGGGCGCCCAGGACGGCAAGGGGATGTCGATAGGACTGAATATTGACCTTCCGATGGAGCAGGAGCCGAATCCCTACATCGACAAGATGATCCAATTCAGGTACTTCTTCGTCCGCAAGGTGATCTTCGTGAAATACTCGATGGCCTTCGTCATCCTGCCCGGTGGATTCGGGACGATGGACGAGCTTTTCGAAGCGCTCACCCTGATACAGACCCACAAGATAGCTCCATTCCCCGTGTTTCTCGTCGGCCGCGAATACTGGAAGGGGCTTGTCGACTGGTTGAGAAAGAAGATGCTGCATGAGGGGATGATCTCCCCGGAAGACATCGAGATACTCCACGTTCCCTCGTCGGACTCAGAGGTGATAGAGAAGATCGTTCAGCTTCGAGGGGGGATCGAGTCGAGGCGTAAGAGGCCAGGCGCTCCCGGGTAAAATTTCATGAGATGATATATGCGGCCGCCAGCAGGATCCCCGTGAGGGCCTGGCAGGCGATCGTCAACCCGTTCGAGGGAGATAGCTTCTCCGGGTCGTCGTAATGTCTGCCGGCGTTGGCGACCGCTTTCACCGCGAGGGGGAGGGATAGTAGGACGATGAGCGTCGAGGGAGGCATCAATCCCGCGATCGTTCCTACGATGACGGGAAGGAAGGCGGAGAATATCACCAGGGCGAAGAGGTAGACGGAGTTTTTCCTTCCCAGCCTGACCACCAGAGTTCTCTTGCCGGCAATGCCGTCCGCTTTGAAATCCTGAAACTCGTTGATCAATATTATCGCGGTCGTAAACAGCGCCAGGGGGAGGGTCGCGACGACGCACCGGACCGAAACCGCTCCAGTCTGAACGAAGTAGGCTCCGAGCGGTATCAGTCCGAATCCTATGCCGACGGCGATCTCGCCCAGTCCGCGGTTTGCCAGATGGAACGGGGGGGCGGTGTAGAAAAATCCCAGGAAAAGGCCGGCGAGCCCGAAGGCCAGTATAATGGGACCCCTGATCATCAGCAGTATCACGCCCACGAGCAGCGCGGCCGTAAAGAAGAAGATCGACATGGCCAGGACGACGGGAGGCTGGATCCTCTCTTCCTGGATCAGGCGGCTGCCGCCGGTGAAGGGCCTTACATACTCGGTGTTGGCGGCGTCGTCGCCGGAAAGATGATCGTAGTAATCGTTGGCGATATTGGTGCCGAGGTGGAGAAACACCGCTCCGGCGAGCGTGAGGCAGAAAAGCGGCATGCTGAAGCTGCCCGTCTCATGGTTCGCAAGAACCACCGCGGCTATTACCGGCAATACGCTGGCCGTCAGGAACTCGGCCCGGAACTCCTTCAACAGTATCTTCATCCGGGGCATAGGCCTCTTCACCTTTTACTTGCGGGTTGATGCGCCCGAACAAGATAACGCGTCGCCCCGGCATAGGGAAGAAATATCTACCCCCGGGGCGGGAAGCGTCCCCGGTTCCCGCCCCGGGGCCCGGACATTGAAATGGCGGAGAGCTTAAGCTCCCCGCCATTTCCGCTACCAAGACAGGGTGATCGAAACTACCAAACGCTTTTTCCCCAAACCGACTTCCCCGCGATCATCAGAGCGATCACCAGCGCGATGTTTGAGAAGAACAACATGTCAAACTCCTTTCTTCTGCTGCCCCAAAGTGCCTCTTTATTTATTATCGCTGCTCACGGTCCCTTTAAATAGCATGTTGCGTGCCATAATTTCCCATCGTTCCTCGTCGTATCCGGCCTCTAGTAAGAGCTTGTTAAATAACAAATTGCGCTGGCAGCAATATACCGTCTCCTGGAAGGTGTGGGTGCCGGGACGGCCGGCAATGTAAATAAAATATTACATAAGCTTGCACGTTCTTGTAACATATTATATTACTACAAGATAAGACGTAGCAATTATTTGACAGGTACGTAAATAAAAGTTTACTTTCCGCGCGGGGCGATGCGGTCCAGCTGGGCCAGGGCCGATAGTGCGAATCGGACCGGTAGTGAGCCGGGGCGTTCCCGCAGCCTGACCGAAGCGGCGGCGATATCGCCTCTCCTCACAAGGCCGGTAAGTGCGGCCAGTATAATGTAGAGGATTGTCCCGATCGAGGGTATGAGAATGAGCCTGGCCGGGCCGGGAAGGGTGGGAAAGACCGATCCCAGGGCAGGGTAGACAAGAGAAAGGGCGAGGGGATGGAACAGGGAGGTGAGCCTGACCCTCGTTCGAGATACTACCCACATCATCGACTGTAAAACGGCGGCGAGGATAAGGAAGCTCGAGAGGGTCGCGGCGGCGGCCCCCTTGATCCCGAAGCGGGGGATGAAGAAGTAGTTCAAGATGATGTTGAGGAAGAGGGCGAAGATATATGCTCCGGAGGCCATCCCTCCCTTTCCGTACGCCACGAGGGCCGCCCAGCCGGTTCTGCACAGAATATCGACGAAACCTATGAATACGAGGATCTTTATCGCTCCCACGGCGCTGATATACCTGCTGAGTATCAATTCGAACAGATCGCCGGATAGAAGGAAGATCATCGCCGACGCCGGTATCAGAGCCATGAAGATAAGCCTTGCCGTGTTGTTTATCTGCCTTTTGAAAGTCGCGCCGTCGCCCGCGTGCCGCGCCGCGCTGAGCGAGGGGACGAGGGCGGTTCCGGAGGTAGATGCCACTATGCCTAGCACCGATACGACCAAGACCGCCTGGGCGTAGAAACCGAGCTGCTCGGCCGGCAGGAAATGCTGGATCATGATCCTGTCGACCGAGTTGATCATGTTCCATCCCATGTTGGCTATGAAGAAGAGGAATCCGAATCCGAACACCTCCATGATGCCCCTTGAAAGGGGAAGACGGTCCGTTCGGACGGGACGCAGGGCCCTGGCGTGAAAAATCGAGGCGAAAAGAACGGCCCCGATCACCTCGGCGGCGAGGAAGCCTCCGATAACCAGGACCACATCGTGCCTGAAAAGGACCATCACTATCGGGAATAGTACGTTGAGAACGCCGTAGATGAACGTGATCGCGGCCCGCAGCTTGCCCCTCTGAACCGCCAGGAAGGCGATGGCGTAGAACTGGTTGACGGCGAGAAAGGGGACCATGAGGGAGTATATCCTGATCGGGTTGACCGCAGCAGGTTCGTGCGCATAGTCCAGTGCGAGCTTTCTCGAGAAGAGGAAAAGGAGGATCGACCAGAGGGTGCTGAGGACCACCGTCAGGAAGATGCTGGAGCGGTAGATCAGGTGCGCCAGGTCCTCACGGCCTTCCTGGCGGTAGCCGGGGATGAGCTTTATCGCCGCCGTGGTGAAGCCGATATTAGAGAGGTTGGTCAGTATGTTGCTGTAGGAGAAAGGGATGCTCAATATCCCGTATAGGGACGGACCGAGCAGCCTTGCCAGCAGAATCCCGCGGACCGGCTTTAGAAGCGATACGCCGATCCTGGATGCGGAGACGAAGAAGGTGTCCGAAATGACTTTGGAGGTCGAAAGGTTTACGGGACCTTCTCTTTCCATCTGTGACCTGCGGGTTATTTCCTGTAACGGCTTATGAACTCCTCGACCTCGGGAATTCCTCCCTGGTATATCAGGTACCCGTTGTGAGGTTCCCTCTCGGTTATCTCCCCGGCGATCGGAGTCAGCATGATCTTCTTGACCTCCTCGCGGTCGTCGCTCTGTCCGAGCGCCCAGCCCAGCTTTACATAGGCTACTTCGGGGAGCATATTAGCCGCGGGGACGACGCCGAGGTCCATAATATCGCGCCCCGTGTCGTAGACGTACATCTGGACGAAACCCCAGAGGGTCTGGACCGTCATGTACATATGTATCCCGCTTTCGAACGCCCTTTTGACCGCCGGGTAGAGGGGCTTGTTGAAATGCCCCAGGCCCGTTCCCGCGATCACTATCCCTTTGTAACCGTTATCCACGAGAGAGTCGATGATGTCCGGTTTCATGTTGGGATAGTAGTATACTATCGATACACGGTCGTCGAAGGCCGTATTGATCCTGACCTTTCTCTTCTCGTCCCGTCTCCTGTAGTCGTCTTTCAGGGGGATGAAACGGTCCTTCTCGACTATCGCCAGCGGCGTGTCTCCGATAGTCCGGAAGGTCGACCTGTAGGAGGAATGCATCTTTCGGACCCTGGTGCCCCTGTGAAGGAGACCGTATTGATCGCTCGTCGGGCCGAACATGCAGACCATGACCTCGGCGAAATCGCTCTCCGCCGCTGTCCTGGTCGCGTTTATCAGGTTGATCGCGGCATCGCTCGACGGGCGGTCGCTGGATCTCTGCGACCCGACCATCACGATCGGCACCGGAGTATCCTGGACCATGAACGACAGTATCGCCGCAGTGTGGTGCATAGTATCGGTGCCGTGACCGATCACGATCCCGTCGGCCCCTTTCTCGATCTCCGCCCCGATGGCTTCCGCCGTGCCCTTCCACTGCTCCGGTCCCATGTTCTCGCTGAAAACGCCGTAGAGCTTGCGGGTTTCCAGGTTGCAGATATCGGCCAGCTCGGGAACCGAACCGTATAGCTCTCCGGGGGAAAAAGCGGGAATAACGGCGCCCGTCCTGTAGTCGAGCCTGGAGGCTATAGTGCCTCCCGTGCCAAGGAGCTTTACCGACGGCTTGGCCGGATCGAATGGAAACTCCTTTTCCGGTATCTTGTAATGGGCTTCCTTGCGTCCGTGCTCGGTGACCGATTCGATAGTCTTGACGGCCAATCCCACGTTGTAGCCGTTGTGCATCTTGAGGACTATATGATTATCGTCCGCCGTCTCGGACCTGGGAAGGATGATTCCCTTGAAATCGCCGCGCGTCGACTGGATGTCGACATCGAACCAGACTCCCACCCCGTGCTTTTTCAAGCAGGCGAGAGCGTTACCCCTGTAGCCCTTGTATGTATCTGATGACAGCTCGAATCACCTCGCTCGCCCCGTCGACGCGGACCGGCCGGGCGGTAAACCCGTCCAGGCCGCCTCTTTTCGGGCGTAAATATCCGAATCGATTAAAATTCACCGAAATAATATAAGCCAATCAATCTTTCAGAGGAAGAGAAAAGGGGTAAAGTGTAACCGGTTTTTGACGAAATAGGAATAAAGGATGTTCAATATTTGAAATATGGTCAGTAGGAAAAGGGGGCTTTGCCGGCACCGGCATCGAAAGTGCCGGAGGAATAAAACCAGCCGTAATCGTGATGGGAGGGGGATTTTCGATTCGGCTTTGAACCAGGAGGAACCTTGAATACCGAGAGAGGATATTGCACGCTGCTTGTTACCATTCTGCTCGTGCTCCTGTCAAATGCCACTGCATCAGGTGCCCCGGCGCGTGTCGCCTCGTTGCCCGACAAGATACTGAATGTGGCCTTATCGGGCAACCCGGTGACGATGGATCCGTTGATCATAGAGGATGCGCTTTCACTATCCGTCGTGAGCAACAATGTCTACGAGACCCTTGCCAGGTACACCAGCGGAAAGATATCGACGATCGAGCCTTCGCTTGCGGTCAGCTGGGAGGTCCGCCAAACGGGGAGGGAATGGATCTTCCAGATAAGGGACGGGGTCAGGTTTCACGACGGGACGCTTCTTACAGCCGACGACGTAGTCAGCTCGTTCGAAAGGTACACGGGTTTCAATGGAAGGGTCGAGAAGGTGGGGCCCCTGAGCGTCAGGTTCTTCTTCGATGACAAGATGGCGAATTTCGATAAGACGACAACGGATGCCAGGTTCTCAATAGTGAAGATCCTCAATGACGGCAGGATAATAGGGACCGGCCCCTTCATGGTAACCGAATGGGATCCCACGAGGAAGATCGTCCTGGAATCCTTTGACATGTACTGGGGAGGGCGTCCAAATATCGACGAAGTCGTTTTTCATTGCTCCACCGGGCACAGCGAAGCGATGCGGATGATAAAGAGGGGGGAGATCGATGTCATCGATATCATTCCGCCGTCGATGACCAGGGATTTCAAGAGGATCGAAAATGTCGTGCTTTCCACCCTCGAGGGCGTCAATATAAGCTACGTTCATATCAACATCGCAAGGCCTCCTCTGGATAATCCCGAGTTCAGGGAAGCGCTCAACATGCTTATAGACACTGATAGAATGATCAGGGAGGTATACTGGGGCGAGGCGGTGCCGTGCCGGGGGCTTCTCCCGCCGGTGCTGGGAGGATTGCAGGAAGGACCGCCGAGGATACTATACGATCCGATCCGGGCGAAGAGAACGATAGACAGGCTTCTAGGTGGAAAGAAATGCAGGCTTACGATGTTGGGACTGCCCTTTCCAAGGCCATACAGCCCGGAGCCCGAGCGTCTCGCGTCTCTCATCAAGGAATTTCTCGAAAGCGCCGGCATCGAGATCGACTATAAGCCGACCGGCTCCATGAGTGAATATCTTGAAATATTCCAGAAGAGGCAATTCGATCTGGCCCTGTCAGGCTGGGTTATAGAATCGAGAAATCCGGACGACCTCTTCAGGCAGCTTTTCGGCGTCGGGGGCGGAACATCGGCCGGCCTGGTGACTCTACCCGACGATCGATTCGAGTCGCTCATATTGATGGCCAGGAGAACGATCTCGTTGAACAAGCAACACGAGCTTTACAGCAAGGCGACGGACATCTTCTTCGAAAATTACCCCTGGATAATGCTGGCCCACACGAACCAGACCGGCGCCTACAGGAAAGGGATCACGGGGCTGAGCTTCAGCCCCACCGGTGAATTGAGGGCTGCCAACGTTCAGAAGGAAATCATAGTGCAATAGGTGGGGCGCCGGGGCGCATCGTCAGGGTCTTCCGTCAGGTCATCCGGCGGGGCGGCCATTTCCGTTTCAGGATTGTCCCCCGGAAGATATAATCGATTCTATCCTGGCTGCCGTTTCCCTGCCGCCGATAATCCCGTCGAATCTGTCCCTGATACGGCCCATCAGGAATCTTTTAAGCTTCCCCTTCTCCATGCCGGCCGTGTCTTTCCTGTCCAGCAGCTTTACCGCCATCCCGTCGACGGTTTTCTCTGAAGGAAGCTTTATCTTTGAAAAGACAGAGGCCGGAACAGGAGGGGCCGGGCCGCATGTCTTCTCGACCGCGCCTGCGACGGCGTCAAGGGGAAAGGACCGCCTGTCCGCCTCCTCGAGGAGGGCCATCAGGACGGGTCTCTCGAGCGAGCCGAATTTCCCTTTTTTCCTGAGATGGCTCATGGTGCTGAAAAAGAAGTGCGAGAGCTCTCTCGGGGAAAAAGAGGTTTCGGCCGCCGCTTCGTCGAAAGCTTCTCTCCATGGGGAGATCGCCATCTTCCAGGCGACCTCTTCGCCGAGACCGGCTTGGATATATCTGTCCCTGCGGTCCCATGGACGTTCCGGCAGGGATGATCTTATTCGCTCCATATGCTCGTCGGTTATCGCGATAGGGGGGAGATCGGTGTCCGGGTACATCCTGTTGGGGCCGGGAAGAATCCTTTCAAACCCGTTGGTGCCGTCGCTCATCGCCTGTCTCGTCTCGTTCACGACGCCGTCGATGGCTTCCCTAGCCCTGATCGAGATCTCGCTTGCGGCGGTATCCACGTCTTCCTTCTTTCCCCAGACGACGATTACGGCGTCGTTGTCGCCGGCCCCGGAGATTTTCGAGATCTTCTCCCATTCGCCGGTCGAGAACGTCTCGCCCACCATCTCGTTGTGGGCGATATTGGGCAGGTTGTCGAGGCAGGCGATCACCCTGACGCGGTCTGATACCTCCCTGGCGAATGTGATTCCCGGCTGCGTGGGCCTGGAGAATATTCCCCTGTATCCCTTGATCACGACAGCCCTGGCCACCAGCCCCCCGTCCAGAGCCTCGCCGGCAGGGCGGTACCTGGTGCCTGTCAGGATCTTCGTTATATCGTGGGAGGTCGATTTGAAAGAGGAGGCCGTTATCTTCCTCCGCGCCAGCTCGCTCTTGATTTCGAGAAGGGCGACTTGGCGAAGGGCTTCGTTGTGAACGAGAAGGGGTATCGCCGGGATGCGGGAAACCCCCTTGATCTCCACCCTTGTCCCGCCCTCGACCGATACGTTCACGTCCTGCCTTGCGGCCCCGATCCCGATGCGGACCTTGCCGGAGGACCTGGCGAGGTATCTCAGGACCTGGGCGACCTCGGCTACCTCCCGCGGAGTCCTCATCTCGGGGCCTGTGACCATCTCGATGAGCGGGATCCCGAGCCGGTCGGTCATGTAGACGCGATTGTGACCTATGTCGCTCACCTCGCGGCAGGCGTCTTCCTCGAGCCCCAGCTGTATAATGCTTATGCGGCGGTCCCGGTAGGGGATCCACCCGTCCACACCCAGGATCGTGGTCCGCTGGAACCCGGTAGGTATCGAACCGTCGAGATACTGTTTTCTCGCGATATGAACCTCGCTCACAAGCTTGCAGTTGAGGAGCATAGTTATCTCCAGCGCGATATCGAGGGCCTGCCTGTTAAGCTCGAAGGGGGGCGTGTCGTCCATCTCGTACGTGCAGACCGTGTCCTCGTGGATCTGGTATATGATCTCCTTCTTGGTCTTGAACTCCATCAGGGCGGTTCCGTCGTACTCGCCGAGCTCGGAAAGGGTGGGCCTCATGTGCCTCAGGATGCTGGCGTCGAAATCCTCGCTGTAGGGCTTGACGGGGCAGCGGCAGAACAGCTTTTTACTGGTGTCGAGCTGCTGGTGGATCTCCAGCCCGCTTCGAAGGCCGATCGACGCGTAGTCCTCGGGAGTCATCTCCTCCATCTTCCTCATTTCCGCCAATCGAAGCTCCTTCTCTGAAAATTGTTCAGCAATCGAGGTAGAACTGGATCTCCAGCGGGTGGGTGCGGTTTCTCACCGGCATGACGTCCTTCTCGAATTTGAGACCGATCCAGTCCTCTATCATCGTCTTGTCGAATACATTTCCTTCCAGCAGGTATGCGTGGTCTTTCCTCAGCGCTTGGAGCGCCTCTGAGAGGTTTCCAGGAAGGGGCTTGAGCTTGTTTCGCTCCTTCTTGCTCAATTCGAAGATATTCAGGTCGAACGGACCGAAGCCGAGCTTGCCTGGATCGAGCTTCTTCTTGATGCCGTCGAGCCCCGCCATGAGCTGGGCCGCCATCGCCAGGTAGACGTTGCAGGTGGCGTCTGGAGGCCTGAACTCGATCCTCTTCGCATCGGGCGAACTGGCGTACTTGGGTATTCTTATAGCGGCGCTTCGGTTGCCGATCGAGAAGAAGCTGTTGACCGGCGCCTCGAATCCGGGGATGAGCCTCTTGTATGAATTCGTGCTCGGATTCGTCAGGGCGAGAAGGGAGGGAGCGTGATAGAGAAGCCCGGCAATATAATGGAGCGCAGTTTTGCTCAAGCCGGCGTAACCGCTCTTGTCGTAGAAGAGGGGCTTGCCTTTCTTGAACAGGTGCTGATGGAAATGCATCCCGTTGCCGGCTTCGTTGTGAAGCGGCTTCGGCATGAACGTGGCGATCTTTCCGGTCTCGTGGGCGGTCATCCTGGCGAAGTATTTGACGGTCATCGCTATGTCGCCCATCCTCTTTAGAGGGGCGAACTGCACTTCGATCTCGACCTGGCCGTGACCGCCGACCTCGTGGTGATGATAGTTTATCGGAATCCCCGCTTCCTCGAGAAGCGTGACCGTTTTGTCCCTGATGCTGGCCGCCTTATCTTCGGGGGGAAGCGCATGGTAGCCCCCGCTCGTCTTGAGCCCGAATCCACCCGTATCCTCTCCCTCGAATGCCATGATTTCATAACCGAAATTCATCGAGGACATCGAGACGAGAACCTCGTCGAATAAGTAATACTCGAACTCCGGCCCCCACATCGACAGGTCCGCAATGCCAGTCTTCTTCATGTACTCGACCGATTTCTCCGCGATGTATCTGGGATCGCGGGGAAAAGGCTTCTTCGAGTCGGCCTCGACGATGCTGCATATGAACGAGATCGTCGGTATCGAGCTGAACGGATCGATGAACCCCGTCGACAGGTCGGGGACGAGGGAAAGATCTCCAAGCTCGATCGTCTTCAGTCCGGCGAAGTTGGATCCGTCGAACCCGAGGCCGTTTTTGAAAAGCTCCTTGCCGAGGCTGGAGGCGGGGACGGTCAGGTGATGCCATTTCCCGAGAAAATCGGTGAATTTGAGATCTATAAGGCGGATGTCATGTTCCCCCATGACTTTCTTAACTTCAGCTATCGAGGAATAAATTTTATAACCTCCCGTTACACCGCAATATACGGTCTTCTCGCTCGTGACTACGCCGGTCGGCGGTCAACATTCCAACTATAGGTAATCGATTTTGCCTATTCAAGTAATAAATCCTGGAGCCTTGGGGGGTCTTTTCCGATTGACATTTTCCCTCCCTGATGATATTGAGGGGCATAATTCGTTCGACTAATGGATGGTGCGAGAGGCCGCCTTTCGGCCCCCGCCGTCCTGCGGATAGAAGACGGCTCGCGGCGTAGGCGGCGCTGCGGGTGGTTCAAAGTTTTTCTCAGAAGGGAGACCTGAATGAGCGAAGGAAAGGTCATGAACAGGTGGATCGTCGTCGTGGGCGCCATCCTGATCCAGCTCTGCCTCGGAGCGATCTACGCCTGGTCGGTATTCACGAAACAGATTACGACTTCCGGCGGAGGGTACGAATTCTCCGCCAAGCAGGCGGCATGGGTCTTCTCGGCGGGCCTTGCGACCTTCGCGGTGGTGATGGTTATGGCGGGGAGGCTGCAGGCGAAGCTCGGCCCGCGGCCGATAGCCATGGCGGGGGGTATCGTTCTCGGCCTCGGATATATCCTGGGGGGTTTCCTGGGGAGCAGCTTCTTGGCCCAGCTCATCTGCATCGGGATCATAGGCGGAGCGGGGATCGGACTCGCCTACGTGGTGCCGATAGCAGTCGGCGTGAAATGGTTTCCCGACAAGAAGGGCATGATCTCGGGTCTCGCGGTCGCCGGGTTCGGTTTCGGCGCGACTCTCTGGGTGAAGCTCGCCGGAAGCTGGTTCGGAGGCCTCCTCAACACGACGAGCCTCTTCGGCCTGCCCGGAGTCCAGAGCGTGTTTTTCATTTACGGAGTGGTGTTCCTCGTCCTCGTGCTGCTGGGAAGCACCGTTATGATCAACCCCCCGGCCGGGTTCAAGCCGAAGGGGTGGGAGCCTCCCGAGCCGGCGGCGACGACGAAGGCGACCGGCGCGATCGATCTGACGAGCGGCGAGATGCTGAGGACTCCGCAGTTCTATTTTCTATGGTTGATGTTCGTGGGCTCGGCGCTGGCCGGCCTTATGGTGATCTACTGCATCAGGCTCTTCGGGATCGACGTCCTTCAGACGAGCGGGGCGGCCGCCGACGCGAAGACCGCCGGCGTGATAGCGGGAACGGCGATGGCCTGGTACGCGATCCTCAACGGCCTCGGCCGTATAGTCTGGGGCACGGTTTCCGACAAGATCGGACGCAAGCTCGCCCTCTTTCTCATGTGCCTCTTCCAGGGAATAATAATGCTGCTCTTCTTCAAGATGGGCGGCTCTAAGGCGGGTCTCATCGTCGGGGCCTGCATCATCGGATTCAACTTCGGCGGCAACTTCGCCCTCTTTCCGGCCGCTACGGCCGACTTCTTCGGGAACAAGTACGTCGGAACCAATTACGGCTGGGTTTTCCTCGCCTACGGAGTGGCCGGGATCGCCGGGCCGCAGATAGCCGGGTATTTCAAGGATACCGCCAAAGGGGGCGACGTCGGCGCGTTTATGACGCCTTTCCTCGTGGCGGGAATAGCCTGCCTCGTTGCGGCCGTTATAGGGCTGCTTCTGAGGGCGCCGAAGAAGGCGTGACCTTGAGGGAGATCCTTCAGGCTGAAATGCCATAAGCGATGGAGACGGTTGCAGGGGGCTCGAAGGCCCCCTGCTTTTATTCGGGAGGACGATCCTCATGGCGGAAGGCGGTGGGAGAGGTAAGGCGGGCGCGACTTATATTATAGGCATTGCGGGGCCTTCCTGCTCGGGCAAGACGGCGCTCGCATCCCTTCTGGCGGAACGGCTCGGCGGAGCCGTCCTCATCCATCTCGATTCCTATTACAGGGACCTGGCCGGGCTAGATCGGCGGACCCGCGCACGGGTGAATTTCGATCTTCCCGAAGCGCTCGATCTCGAGCTTTTCGAGAAGGACCTCGGGGAGCTTTCGGCGGGCGGGGATATACTGGTTCCGTCGTATAATTTCAAGACACATATGAGGGAGGACCGTTCACGGTGGACACCGGTGCGCCTTAAGAGGGCGGGACGGGGCAAAAGGTTTATCGTGGTCGAGGGGCTTCACGCTCTGTACCTGCCCGAGGTGAGGGAACTGCTCGATCTCGGCGTATTTCTCGACGCTTCCGCCGAGGTATGCCTCTCGCGGCGGATGGAGAGGGATATGCGGGAGCGCGGCAGGACGCGCGCGCAGGTCGCCGAGCAGTTCGAAAAGACGGTTATTCCGATGTACGCGCTCTACGTTCTGCCGGTTCGCGATAAGGCCGATCTCGTCCTTGACGGGGAAGACCCTCTGGAGCTTTTGGCCGATAGAATCGTCGCGGCGATTGGACCCTTTCCCATTTGAAATAATCTCCCCCCCGTGGTACCTTCGAAGTCTCTCTGTAACTGCACGAGGATTAATACGGGGGTTAGATATGGAAGACCATGTTCGCGAGATTCTCAAGCATCTGGGGGAAAACCCGGACAGGGAGGGTCTGCTCAGGACACCCGCGAGGGTAAGGGAATCGCTGGAATTCCTGACTGGCGGGTACAGGGAGGATATCGAAGGGATACTAGGATCCTCCATATTCGAGGAGGAGCACGACGAGATGATAATCGCCCGCGATATCAGCCTCTACTCCCTCTGCGAGCATCACATGCTTCCTTTCTTCGGCAAGTGCCACGTGGCCTATATCCCGAAGGGGAGGATCATAGGCCTATCGAAGATTCCCAGGGTGGTGGAGGTTTTTTCGAGGCGGCTTCAGATCCAGGAGCGTTTGACGAACCAGATAGCCAAGACGCTGATGGAGCACCTGAAACCGTACGGTGTCGCCGTGACCATAGAGGCCGTCCACCTCTGCATGGCGATGCGGGGGGTGAGAAAGAGGGATTCACTCATCATAACGAGCTCGATGCTGGGGGCCTTCAGAAACGACAGCAAGACGCGGATGGAGTTCCTCAACCTGATCCGCGGCAGCGACCGGCACAAGTGGTAGGCGCCCGCGGGCTTCGATAGTCATCACGGCGGACCGACGCCATCGCTGCGAATTCAAACTCGCCGATCTTTGTCGATTGTGCTGGAAATGAACGGATTATCCCATAAGGTCCTTTCGGTCTTCGATTCTTCGAAATGCACGGCAGCCATAATATTGCTCGGCCTGGCAATCCGAATCCTATTATTGACCGGGTTGACCGCCCCCCCCCCTAATCAGCGATGCCAAGCATTACCATGATGCCGCGGTTCAAGCGGGAAAATATCATATCCCAGGAACATTCTGGCCGCCCGCGCTTCCTATTTATTTATCCCTGTTGCATGGGCTGTTCGGGGCAAGCGAAGAAGTCAGCAAGGGCTCCATGATCGCATGGTACATATTACTCTGCCTGCTTCTCCACCGCTTGTTCGGAAAGCTGTTCGACAATCGCATCGCGAATATATCGCTCCTGATCATCGCGCTGTTTCCAGGCTATATCTATCACTCGATATCGCCGCTGACGCAATTGCCCGCGGCGGCATGCCTGCTCGCGATTATTCTGTTTTCAACAG
>CAZPAH010000035.1:0-10831 GCA_964584495.1 uncultured bacterium
CCAGGATGAAATCTATACCGGCCTCGTCGATCAGCCTCGTGGTGAGAAAATCGTACGATGTTATCGCAGCGATCTTCTCCCCGTTACGCTTCATCTGGAGGATAGTACTCCGGGTCACTTTTTTCCTCATAATGGACCGTCCTCCCAGGATGGCACATAATACCCCGTACCTTCGAACTTTTCCGAGATTCTCGAGAAGAAATCATCGAGCTGATCCCTATTCGACGTGAAATCGAGTTGATTCGTGTTTATTATCAGAAGCGGCGACTCGTCGTAGTGGAAGAAGAAATGGTTGAAAGCCTCGTTCAGTCCACTCAGGTAATCCTCGCTGATATCCTTTTCGAAAGATCTGCCCCTCTTCCTTATCCTCTGAAGCAGCACCTCCGGATCGGCCTGAAGGTATATCACGAGGTCCGGCGTGAGGATCTTTCCTTCAAGAAGGGAATGAAGCCTGTTGTATAGAACCAACTCGTCGTCCCCCAGCACGGCGTGCGCATATATCTTGTCCTTGGCGAAAAGGTAGTCCGCGACGAAAAGGCCCGAGAAAAGATCGTGCTGCGCTATTTCGATCTGTTGCCTGTAGCGGTTGAGGAGAAAGAACAGCTGCGCCTGGAAGGCGAATCCCGGCATATCGCCGTAGAACCTCTCGATAAAAGGGTTATCGTCGACCTCCTCCAGAAATAGCCTTGCCCCCGTTTCCTCGCTTATGATTCTGGAAAGAGTCGTTTTCCCCGATCCGATATTCCCCTCGATCGCTATATACCCGATACCGTTCGAGATGAGCTTCTTTTTCAAATCTTCCATATGGGATACGGTAGTGAAAAAAACACTATCTGTCAATATCAATCCAACTGGTTAAAATTGAAGTAGTTTAGAAGATGATAGATCTCGACGATATCCTCCTGACTTTCCCTTTGCGGTCGAGTCGTGATAGGATATCCCGAATCGTATCCCGACCGGGTGGAACTACCGTCAGCGGAGCGAGTTCCACGAGTGGAACCAGCACGAACGCGCGCCCTTCGAATCTGGGGTGGGGAATGACGAGATCCGGCTCGTTCAGCCGGATTCCTCCATAGAGAATGATATCTACATCTACCGTCCTGTCCCGGCCGGCCTTCTCTCTATCCCTGCCGAACTCCTTCTCGACAGTATTGCATAGTTCGAGCAATCCGAAAGGATCGAGAGAGGTCAGAACCGTGCAGACGGCGTTCACGAACGGCCCGGAAAACCCTTCACCCTCCGGCTCGGTTTCGTAAAGAGAGCTGAGTCCCGTTACGGTCAGTCCCGCCGAACGAGCAAGCCTGTTTGCGGCGGCCAGAACGAACCATTCCCTTGTGCCGCGGTTCGAACCCAGCGACAGAACCGCTTCCGCCGGCTTACCGGTCGGCTTCACGTTCGACGATGACTGCGACATGATCCAGGTTGTTGGGGAAAGGCAGGGTCAGCTTGCGTATCGTTACCTTTATACGTTTGACGGGAAAACTGTTCAGGATTCCGGAGCAGATAGCATCGGCCAGAGTTTCCATCAAGTTAAAACGGTTCTTTTCGACCGTCTCCATCACCTTAAGGTAAACCCTCTCGTAATTGACGGTATCCTCGAGAGAATCCGTCACACATGCCTTGGTGAAATCGTGGCAGAACTCTACATCGATCTGTAGCTTCTGCCCGACCTCTCTCTCCATCGGGGATACACCGTAATATCCGAAAACGTTTATCCCCTTGAGAACGATCTTCTCCTCGAGCAAGCAGGACCTCCTTGAAATCCCTAATCCCGATTATTATAACCCTCTATAATTTTCCCGGCCCTTGCTATTGTATCCGTGTCGGCCGTCATTGACAACCTGAAATAACCCTCCCCGTGCCGGCCGAAACCGACTCCGGGGGTGGCCACTATGCCCGTGTCCTCCAGAAGCCGGGCGCAAAATCTTATCGAACCGTCCTTCCCGGGGGTTCGTACCCAGAAGTAGAATGTCGCGGAAGGCGAGGAAAATGAAAAACCGGCTTTCTCGAGGCTCTTTGCTAGAATCTTCCTCCGCTCGAGAAATACCTTCCTTGTCCTTCCCGTGATCTCCTCGTAGCCATCACGCAGTATCGAGCCGACCGCCAGCTGGATCGCGCTGAACACGCCGGAGTCGATATTGGCTTTCAGCAAGCCGAGGGACGATATTACCTCCGGAGAACCGATCGCAAAACCGATCCTCCAGCCGGTTATCGAGAATGTCTTGGAGAAAGAGAAGAACTCGATGTACCGGGCCTGGCTTTTCCTTGCAACAGGAAAGAGCACCGCCGGTCTCTCATCGAAGAAGATCTCGCTGTAGGCCGCGTCGTTGGCGATCAATATATTGTTTTCCCTGCATGTCCTCGCCGCCGATTCGAAGATCTCGGAAGCGATTACGGCCGATGTCGGATTGTTGGGGTAATTCAAAAAGAGTAGTTTCGCCCTCTCGAGAAGACCTCCGTCGAGCGAACCCGGATCGGCCCAGTAACCGTTGGATTCGGAGATCGGTACCCTAATGGGCTGTGCGTCCGCGAAGATCACCGAGGAATTGTAGACGGGATAGCCGGGATCTGGGATCAGAACCAAGTCCCCCGGATCCGTCACGGCCAGAGGGAGATGGGCTATAGCCTCTTTACTGCCTATCGTGACGAGCAACTCATCCCGACCGAGATCGGTGCCGTGAATATCCTTCGCCCACCCCCTGATCGCATCGACCAGCTCGGGATGTCCCCTGCCGGAAGGGTACCGGTGCACATCACGCCCGTCGAGACAGGCGACAAGCTTTTTAACTAGTTCGGGGGGGGCTCCGAGGTCGGGATCGCCGATGCCGAGGTCCAGAACCTCTCTGCCCGACCGGGCGAACTCAGCCTTGCGCCTGTCGATTTCTTCAAACAAATATGCCGGAAGCTGCTCGAGCCTCTTGGATCGCATTGATTATACTCCGCCCGGGCGGATCCAATCCGTCAATCGTAGGAATGGAAGATCGCGGCTTCGGTATTCGGATAGTTTATGGGATCGGCCACGGGCATTGGAGCGTATATCCCTTCGTTGTCGTCCTCGAAAAATACCCTCAACCATGTATAATTCACGTCAATTTCCCTCTGAGTGCTCCAAGGAATCGACGGCGTTGCGTATGCCCAGGTACCCTCGTTGACGTTGTATACCACTATCGTGGAGAACGAATCCTCCGATCCTTTACCCTTTCTAACCATCCTGAAACCGATCTTCGGATTGTCCAAGTCTCTCGACCAGGCCAATCCATGGATGCCGTCGGTCGATCTTTCACGGACATAGATCGGGGAACTCGAAACGACCCCCGAAGCGCTGACCATGAATATGCCGTCCTCCGTTACGACGGCGCATTCGCTTCCGTCCGGCGCCCATGCTACCTCGGTGGCTCCATAGATGCCGCCGATAACCTCGGCGGTCTCTGCCATATAATCGAAGAAACATAGATGTTTCGAGCCGTCGATGAACGCCAGCAACGAGTTCGAGTAGTTCCACTGCGGCACCGACTCCTCCGTAATCGCTATTCCCGCCTCCCCGAAGATCCCGATGTCATCGGTCAGCATCAGGGCCCTTCTTTGGTTTAGATCGGGATGCCCTGCAACGATCGGAATCAGGCAGGGCTCGAAAAAGTCGCAAGTGTCACCCTCCTCGCCGTTACCCACGAAGTAAACGATACAATCTTCATTGGGTGTTATTAGCGGAAGCATATTCCTGTAGTATCTGTGAAATGTTACCAGGTTGGGACCGATCTGAACCTGAGTCGAATCGTGGCTCTGCGTGCATGTCGTTGTGGTATTCGGCGTCGTCCAGAACTTGATATTGAAGAGATCTTCCGTGCCGTCATTGGCCTGACCCACTATCCTCGCCTGCCAGGCCACCATCGTACCTTCCTCATTGCATGTCGGATACCTGTGCTGATTCCTCCTGTAGACCTGCGGTCCGCCGTTGTCCTGTGAAATATTAACGGTGCTGCCGAAGATCACGGGGAATTTCCACACATTCATCCTTTGCTGCCTCAGATATTCGTAATAATACTCATACATCGAGCCGACCACTACGGGATCGCTTTGAGAGGTCGAGAAGCAGAACTCGAGTCCTCCCTCGTCGTGTCCGTGGCTGGAGATCACGGTCACGTTGCCCGGCGAGTTGTAGCTGTAGACATGGAATCCCTCGAAGGCCGGATTAGTAGGGGACTGCCCGATCGCATTGCCGATAAAAGTCAGCTTGCTGAAATATTTTTTAGGCCTTACGCTGAAGCGCTTTCCGGTCACGATACGCTCGAACTCCCTCACCATCACCAGCTTGTCTATGACATCGGAGGCACCTTCAACCGTAGCGTTGACCGAGATGTTGTAGGTTCCCGTCTGCTCCGGCGTCTTCCAGACCGCAACGGGTCCAGTAGCTACAAGCAGCGATCCCGCTTCAGCCTGCCAGGTATAGCGGCCGAAAGCGCCGGGAGTGGAAGAACCGTTCACAACTATCGTCAGCGTGTCGATCTCCCCTGGCGAAGGGGCGAGGGGACTGCTGATTATCATCATCAGGTCGATCTCCGCAGGTGGAGCGGGATTGACTGACGTACTGTTATCGCATCCGGTCATGAATACCATTGTAAAAGGTATAGACAGAACGAGCGCCAACGATAAAACACCTTTACACCGGTTCAAGTCAAACCTCCATGTCTACGTTAGGAAACACACCCTGGTCGTCCTACTCCACATCCTCTTCCTGCGCTTTCGGATATTATCAATCTATCCTGTACCGATTGTAAAATATGAAGGTTTATGCCCAAATTCAAGTGAAAACTACAAGAAAGGGGCGTCCCTCCTTACGGCGGAACGCCCCCATGAGAACCGAATGCGGATCCTCTACATCATTCCGCCCATTCCACCCATCCCCGGACCGCCCATGTCGGGTCCCTTATCCTTCTCCGGGATATCTGTAATCGTGACCTCGGTTGTCAGAAGGAGTCCAGCAATGCTTGCGGCATTCTGCAGCGAGGACCTCGCCACCTTGGTCGGATCGACTATGCCGTCGACAAGCATGCTCTTGAATTCGTTGGTGGCGGCGTTATAACCGACATCCTTGTCCTTCATCGCTTTCAGTTTCTCCACGATCACGGAGCCTTCCTGACCAGCGTTGAAGGCGATCATCTTGACCGGTTCGTACAGCGCCCTTGCAACGATATTTGCGCCGATCTTCTCTTCGGCTTCAAGATTGAGCTTCTCTACGACAGCGGCGGCCTGCAGAAGGGTGATTCCTCCACCGGGAACGATACCTTCCTCTACGGCCGCCCTCGTCGCCGCCAGGGCGTCCTCGACTCGGGCCTTCTTCTCCTTCATCTCTATCTCTGTGGCGGCGCCGACCTTGATGACGGCAACTCCGCCGGCCAGCTTCGCCAGGCGTTCCTGCAGCTTCTCGCGATCGTAATCGGAGCTGGTCTCATCGATCTGGATCTTGATCTGGTTGATCCGCTCCTTCACCTTCGTGATCTTGCCGGCTCCCTCGATGATTGTGGTATTCTCCTTGTCGATCGTCACCTTCTTGGCGTCGCCGAGATCGGAGATTGTCGTGTTCTCGAGCTTGAAACCGGCATCCTCGGAGATAACCCTCCCACCGGTGAGGGTCGCGATATCCTCGAGCATCGCCTTGCGGCGGTCGCCGAATCCGGGAGCTTTCACCGCCGCCACCTGGAGGGTTCCACGCAGCTTGTTGACCACCAGCGTCGCCAGTGCTTCACCCTCGATATCCTCGGCGATTATCAGAAGGGGCTTGTTGAGCTGAGCGACCTTCTCAAGGACGGGCAGGAGGTCTTTCATCGCGCTGATCTTCTTATCGTGGATCAGGATGGCGGCTTTCTCCAGAACCGTTTCCATTCTCTCGGCGTCTGTCACGAAGTAAGGGCTGAGGTATCCCCTGTCGAACTGCATCCCCTCTACGACCTCGAGCTCGGTTTCCATGCTCTTGGCCTCTTCGACCGTGATAACCCCGTCCTTGCCTACCTTCTCCATCGAATCGGCTATAAGCTCGCCGATCTCCTTGTCGTTGTTCGACGAGATGGTTGCGACCGAGGCGATCTCCTCACGCTTGCGGACCTGCTTCGAGCGTTTCTGGATATACTCGACCGCGGCATCTACTCCCTTGCGGATCCCTTTCTTTATGAACATGGGGTTTGCGCCGGCCGTCACATTCTTGAGACCCTCGGTGATCATCGCCTGAGCGAGAATAGTCGCAGTCGTGGTTCCGTCACCGGCCACATCCTGCGTCCTTGTGGCGACCTCTTTTACCATCTGGGCCCCCATATTTTCCCAAGGATCCTCGAGCTCGATCTCCTTGGCTATGGTGACACCGTCGTTGGTTATCGTCGGTGATCCGAACTTCTTGTCAAGAATCACGTTTCGTCCCCTGGGACCCAGAGTTACCTTGACGGCATTGGCCAGGATATCTACGCCCGCTTTAAGGCGATCCCTGGCGTCAACGTCGAATTTCAATTGCTTTGCCATTGATATTCACTCCCTTCTACAGGCCTATATCACTGCCAGAATATCGCTTTCCCTCAGGATTAGATACTCGATCCCGTCGACGGTGATCTCCGTGCCGGAGTATTTCCCGTACAGCACCTTGTCTCCCTTCTTCACCTCGAGAGGGACGAGTTTCCCGGTCGTTTCGTTCATTCTACCTTTGCCGACGGCGACGATCTCCCCTTCCTGCGGTTTTTCCTTCGCCGTGTCGGGGATGATAATACCACCCTTTTTTACCTCGACCTGATCGATGGGCTTTACTAGAACCCTGTCGGCCAACGGCTTAATCTTCATTTCGACCTCCCTTTTTTATTTAAAAACAATAAGTTGGCACTCCGGGTGCCTGATTGCCAGATTAGTGAAAGATAATATATTGAGAGCGGAGAAAAATTTCAAGTGAAAATGTGAAGATTCTCGATAAAAAGAGTAATTCCTGCTCAACTATCGCGATCTGCCGCGAAAAGGGCGTTCAAGCCGATCAAGACCAGATCCGGCTCCACTCGTTCATTGGCTTCAAGGCGGCCGGCCAGAGTACCCGAATCCCCCCCGGTGAGGAGCGTTGCGGCGGACCCGGTCAGTGAGCGCAGGGAAATCTTTACGAGTTCCCTGACCGCAGCGCTGAAGCCGAATAGCACCCCCGCCGCGATCGCTTCCTCCGTATTCTTTCCGGGAGGTGGTGATACCGCCCGGTCCAGATCGATCCGAGGCAGAACTGCGGTTCCCTCGCCGAGCGATCCCAACATCATGGAGAGCCCCGGTATTATCGCCCCCCCCTCGAAACCTCTCACTGAAAGAACGTCGACGGTGACGGCGCTCCCCGCATCTACTATAACCGCTTCGTCGATACCCATGGAAAAGGCTCCGCAAGCTGCGCACAGCCGGTCCGGTCCGACCCTTTCCGGTTCATCCACGAGGAGTCTGAAAGGCAGCCGTATCCCCGCCCCCGCCTCTACGATCCCGTCGATATTCCTGCGGTTCAGTTCATCCCTGAATACTTCGGTCCAACCGGGCACTACGCTCGAGAAGGCTACTCCCGAGGGACTCGCTTCTTCCAGGATCCTTGCGATATCGTTCCTGCCGGCTTCCCCCGGCATCGTCCAGCGCATCGATATCTTGCCGTTCTCGAAAAGAGCGGCCTTCAGCGAATGATTTCCCCGGTCGACGGTTAGGATACCCCTCAATATCATTCCTTTCTCAGGCTGAGATCGCCGGATGAAAAAACCTTATCCCCCTGGTCGGTCTTGAGCACGACATACCCCGAGGAATTCAGCCCCGACAGGGTGCCCCTGTAGACCTCCCCTCCCGTGTCCAGAAGGACATCCTCTCCCCTGAAAAGGAGCCTGCTCTCGAGATCGTACTTGAAAGCACCGAATCCTTCCCTCGACCAGATGCGGATGAATTCATTGAACCGGCCGAGGATATCGGCCATCAGCTTCCCCCTGTCGAAGGTCATTCCGGTTATCATCCTCAAGGAGACCGCAATAGAGGCGATCTCGCCCGGAAAATCGCCGGCCTCTTCGTTAACATCGATGCCCATGCCCAGAACCACGTCCCCGTCCCTCCCCTCCGCAAGAATCCCCGCAATCTTCCTCCCCTTGGCGAAGAGATCATTCGGCCATTTGATCCCGATCTCGCAGCCCCGGCTTTCCAGAGTGCCTGCCGCCGCCAGGGCGAGCAGGGTCGTGAGATTCTCCCTGTCCCCCGAAGGGCGGAGGATAATCGAAAAGACAAGGGACCCCGCCGGCGAGGAAAACCATCTTCGCCCCTTCCTGCCTGCGCCGGCCGTCTGTTCGGCCGCCACGATGACCGTTCCCTCCGCCGCTCCGGCAAGGCACGCCTTCAGCGCAACGGCGTTGGTCGAATCGACCCTGTCGAAAAGGACCACCCTACCCCGGAAGATCGAAGCTCCGGCTTCCAGAAACCTGTCGATCCTCGCCGGGTGCAGATCCTCTGCTGGACCGTACCTGTCATCATCTCTCATACCTATCGGAATACCGCCTTGCTCGATAGCGCCCTAACCCGGTGTAAGGGCCTTTACCCTTTCACCCGGACGGATCTCGCCGGGAGTCCTATTCGACCAGAAGGCTCAGATCGAGCGATCCGGCTGAAGAGGTGATTGAGCCTACCGAGATCAAATCGACTCCGGCAATTGCGTACGATTCGATATTATCGATATCTATGCCCCCCGAGACCTCTATCTCCGGCCTGAAAGATTTCCAGCTTTCCACCTCCCCGACCGCTTCTGCCACCTCTTTGGGAGTGAAGTTGTCGAGCATCACCCTTCCGGGCGGGCTCCCCTTCAGCGAACGCAGCTGTCCGACCGATCTCACCTCGATCTCGGAATTCCGAATACGGTCTCCCAGGATACCGACCACCGCCTCGATACCCCCGGCGGCGCTTATATGATTCTCCTTTACAAGGATATAGCTCTCCAGGTCGCCACGGTGGTTTCTGCCCCCTCCGTCGATGACCGCCCGCTTCTCCAGCAGGCGCATGGCCGGGGTCGTCTTCCTCGTGTCGAGTATTGTCACCCCCGAAGGAGCGGCCTTTTTCACGAAAAGAGAGGTCCTTGTCGCTACCCCCGACAGGTGGCCGAGAAAGTTCAGGGCGGTCCGTTCCCCCGACAGTATCGCCCCAAGGGGCCCCGATATCCTGGAAACCGGATCCCCGGCGCCCACCCGCCCACCGTCCGCTATAACGGCTTCATACACTACCCCTGAGGAAAGGGCCCTGAAAACCCTCCCGGCGCAATCCTGGCCGGATATGATCCCCGCCTGTCTCGAGATTATCGAAGCCGTTCCCGTCATTTCGCCGGGAACAAGAAGACCCGTTGTTATATCGTTGCGCGCCCGGTCTTCCTCAAGGGCCGTTTCGACGAGCTCCTCTATCGATCTTTCCGGATCCACCTCGCCTCCTCCTGCTGAGATCCATCTTGATTTCCTCGATTCTGTCCCTTATGCTCGCCGCTTTTTCGAAGTTGAGGGCGTCGGCCTCCCTCCGCATCTCCGCCTCAAGCCTTTCGATAAGACCCGGATCATCCGGACCCCCGGGAACAAAGACTTTATATTTTCCCCTGTCCTCTCCTGCCGACCTTGCATCGGCTACGGAAGTGGACAGCCTGACATCCTCGATCGACTTGATGATGGAGCGGGGAGTGATAGAATGCTTCTTGTTATAGAGCATCTGCTTTTTTCTCCTGCGGTTTGTCTCGTCTATCGCCCTTTTCATCGAACCGGTGATCGAATCGGCGTAGAAGATCACCTTGCCGTTGATATTCCTCGCCGCCCTCCCCGCGGTCTGGATCAGGGAAGTCCTCGATCTTAGGAAACCTTCCTTGTCCGCATCGAGAACCGCCACCAGTGTAACCTCCGGAAGATCGAGGCCTTCGCGCAGAAGGTTTATCCCAACGAGAACATCGAACTCGCCGAACCTGAGTTCCCTGAGTATCTCGACCCTGTTGAGAGCATCTATATCGCTGTGCAAATAGCGGACGCTCACTCCCATGCTGGAGAGATAAGAGGTCAGGTCCTCGGACATCCTTTTGGTCAGGGTCGTCACCAGCACGCGTTCGCCCTTCCCGGCCCTTCCGCGGATCTCGCCGAGCAGGTCGTCGACCTGCCCCCTGACCGGCCGGACATCGATCTCGGGATCTATCAGTCCGGTAGGCCTCACTATCTGCTCGACGACCTCTCCACCGCATTCGGTTAGCTCATAATCGCCCGGAGTGGCCGAAACGAATATGAACGAGTCGACTATCTCCTCGAACTCTTCGTAGGTAAGCGGCCTGTTGTCGAGGGCTGAAGGGAGCCTGAACCCGTGCTCCACGAGGGTGCTCTTCCTGCTCCTGTCCCCCCTGTACATCGCCCTTACCTGCGGTATCGTGACATGAGACTCGTCCAGAACGACAAGGAACTCTCCCCGGAAATAATCGATAAGGGTGGCCGGTCTTTCACCGGGTTTTCGACCTGTGAAATACCGCGAGTAATTTTCGATCCCCGTACAGTAGCCCATCTCGCGCAGCATCTCTATATCATACCTCGTACGCATCTCGAGACGCCGGGCTTCGAACTCCTTTCCGGCCCCCTTCAATTCCTCGATCCTTTTCGAGAGATCCGCCTCTATCTCGAGGACCGCCTGCTCGAACCCCTTATCCGAGAAAACGAAGTGCGACGAGGGAAAGATCACTACATCTTCGGCGCGTCTCAACAACTCGCCGGTCAGTGGATGCACCACCGATATCCTCTCGATCTCGTCGTCGAACATCTCAATCCTGATCGCCTCCTCCATGTACGCAGGTCTCAGCTCG
>CAZPAH010000035.1:10841-23406 GCA_964584495.1 uncultured bacterium
CTCGACCGTATCCCCCCTGACCCTGAAGGTGCCCCGTGCGAAATCAAAATCGTTTCTCCTATAGCGGATATCGACCAGCTTACGGAGAAGATCGTGGCGATCGATTCTCATTCCCTCCGACAGCGTGAAGGTGAGATTACCGAACTCCTGCGGCGATCCCAGACCGTATATGCAGGAGACGCTCGCGACGACGATGACATCCTTTCTCGTCATCAGCGAACCTGTTGCATGAAGTCTCAGCCTGTCAATATCCTCGTTTATCGATGCGTCCTTTTCGATGTAGGTGTCGGTCGATGGGATGAACGCCTCCGGCTGGTAGTAATCGTAGTAGCTTATGAAATATTCGACCGCATTATCGGGGAAGAGGCTTCTCAATTCACCGTACAGCTGGGCCGCAAGGGTCTTGTTGTGGGAGATGATCAGGGCCGGCACGCCACGCCTGGCGATCACGTTCGCGATAGTGAACGTCTTTCCCGAACCGGTCACTCCAAGGAGGGTCTGGAATTTCTTCCCCTCCTCGAGCCCTCTGACTAGGCCCTCGATCGCCTCGGGCTGGTCCCCGGTCGGCTCATAGTCGGATCTTATGTTGAAAAGCGGCATTTTTCAAAGGACCGGATGAATGTGAAGGAGGAATTTAATTTGTGGAAATACCTTCCCTCGTGACCCTGATGTTTTTTTTTACGCTTCCCCTTTTTCCGAGGGAAGGAAGTTCCCTGCCGTCCAGAGTCATCGAGAATCCCCCGGCGTTGCCTATCGTCTTGAAAAGGAACGATCCCGTCGCGTTGAACGATTGCACCTGTCCCGGAAAGAGGATGAAATCGCGCATTATACTGTCCGGGCGGGAATCGATATCCGTGTACACCACCAGGTCGAACCAGGTGGTATCCTCGGGGTTAGCCGTAATTCTGAGAATAAGCGGACTGGGTCCGGCGGCGTCGGATATTCTTAGCTCCTCTTCATCGCCGATCGGAGATTCACCGCCACCGCCCGATCCGGCCGCCCGGGAAACCGTTTCATCCCGAGGACGATCCGGTTTCTGATCATCGCCGTCCTCTTCCCTTTCGGCAGGTCCCGCTGCGCCGGCCTCCCCCTGCTCGACGGTCGGCATATCCCTTGGGGGCGAAACCTTGTCACCTTCCCCTCCGCAGCTCCTGAAAACGAAGAAAAGAACCACGGCAAGAACCGCTACAGGCAGGATATAATGTCTCAAGAGGGCAGGCGGGGCGATCTTCTCGTCGACAACATCTTCCTCGATCTCCCATAGATCCCCCTTGCTCTTGTGGTCCTGCCCGGTCTGGATCTCGTACCTGCTCAGTATGTGACCGGCATCGAGACCCAAGACAGCGGCATAGTTTCTAAGAAATCCTTTCACGTAAACCTTCGCCGGGATGGCGTCGAAATTGTCCGTCTCCAGGTATTCCAGAGTCTTTTTGGGGATCTTCGTCTCGAGGCTTATGCTTTCAAGGGAAAGCCCGGACCGCTCCCTCGCCGATACGAGGATCTCTCCAACCGTCTCCTGTCCCTGGAAACCGGACTGCTCCCCTCCGTTTCCGGGCTCGTCTCTTGTTTCGTCGGTCACTCGAACTCCTTCAGGATCCTGGCTATCCGGGTTTTCCGATCGGTCATCTCGCTGAGCCTCTCCCTCTCCCTTTCCACGACTTCCGCGGGGGCCCGCTCAACGAACTTGCCGCTCTCAAGCCTGGCCCCGATTTTATCACACTCCACGGTAAGTTTTTCAAGGTCTCTTTCGAGTTTCCTCTTTTCGTCCTCGATATCGACGACCCCTCCCAGGGGAAGATAAATATCTATCTGCGAGAGGCCCGCTGCGACGCTTCCCTCCGGTTTCACCGCCCCCTCGGCGATCTGCAGCTCCGAGATTCTCGCCATCGCCGATATCTGCTCATGGAAAGGAGCGATCTTTTCCGGCAAACCCCTTCCCGGCTCGCAGTTTATGATAACCTTGACCTGTTTCTGGAGCGGAACGTTGAAAGACTGTCTCAGGTTCCTGACCGCTCCGACTATCTCCCTGAAGATATCCACGTCGGCATCAAGCGAAGGATCGCGAAGCAGATCCGGCATCCTTTCGAACCTGAATCGGGCGATAAGCCCGCCGCCCGGCGACAACATGCTCCATATCTCCTCCGATATGAACGGCATGACGGGATGGAGCATCAGCATCGCCGCTGCCAGGACCCCCCGGGAGGTGACTGCCGCCCCCGTCGATCTCGCGCCCCCGTCCCTGAACGCCGGTTTCGACAGCTCCAGATACCAGTCACAGTACTCGTGCCAGATAAAATCGTATATGATTCGAACCGCCTCGTCGATCCTGAACGAATCGATGCTCTTTTCGTACTCCTCGAACCTCGCGGCCAGGCGGCTTGCGATCCACCTGTCCTCCCAGCCTAATTCCATATCCCCTGCGGGCAACGCTCCAAAAAGGGAGGCGAAGAGGCTTTCGATGCCGCCGGGGAGTGGGCCCTCCGCTTCTTCGGCGTAAAGGATTCCATCTTCCTCTCCCTGGCCCAGGACGAACCTCGCCGCGTTCCATATCTTGTTGGCGAAATGCCTCCCTATCTCGATTTTCTTCTCATCGAATATAAGATCCTGGCCCGGCGGCGATAGCATCATAAGGGTGAATCTCACCGCATCGGCCCCGTACCTGTCTATCAGATCTATAGGATCCGGTGAGTTCCCCAGAGACTTGCTCATCTTGCGGCCCTGGCCGTCCCTCACGATGCCGGTGATATAGACCCTCGAGAATGGGATTTCTTTCATGAACTTGAGGGAAGCCATGATCATCCTGGCGACCCAAAAGAAGATGATATCCCCACCCGTGACCAGGGCATCGGTCGGGTGGAAGATATCCAGGTCCTTGCTTTCCCCGGGCCAGCCCAGAGGAGAGAACGTCCACAGCCACGAGGAGAACCAGGTATCGAGAACGTCCTCATCCTGCACGAGGTTTGAAGATCCGCACCCGGGGCACGATGAGGGATCTTCCCTCGATACTATCTCCATCGAGCACTTTCCGCAGTACCAGACCGGAATCCTGTGCCCCCACCACAACTGCCTCGAGATGCACCAGTCCCTGATCCCTTCCATCCAGCTCAAATAGATATTCTTCCACCGCTCCGGGAAGAAGACGATCTCATCCTTTTTCACCTCTTCCACGGCGGGAAGAGCGAGGGACTCCATCTTGAGAAACCACTGACGCGAAACGGCGGGCTCAATCACATTGCCGCACCTATCATGGTGCCCCACTGCATGTTCGTAGTCCTCCACCTTCCTTAGCAACCCCTCCCTTTCCAGCTCCCCGAGCACCTTCTCCCTCGCATCGTAAATCCCGAGGCCTGCGAACGATCCGGCCTGCTCGTTCATCCGTCCCCTACCGTCTATAACCGGAAACGGGTCCAGCCCGTGCCTCAACCCTATCTCGAAATCGGTGGCGTCGTGCGCCGGAGTGACTTTCAGAAAACCCGTTCCGAATTCAGGATCGACCGCTTCATCGAGAATCACCGGTATCTTCCTGCCGGTAAGCGGAAGATTCAGTAGCACACCTTCAAAATCGCGGGCCCTCTCGTCCTTGGGGCTCATCGCGACGGCCACGTCACCGAGCATCGTCTCGGGGCGGGTCGTGCCGACCACCACCTCGCCCGGCCCATCCGCCAGAGGGTAAGCGACGTAGTACAGCTTGCCGCTCTCGTTCTTGAATTCGACCTCCTCGTCGCTGATCGCCGTCGAGCAGGCGGGGCACCAATTGACTATGTATTTTCCCCTGTATATCAAACCTTCCTCGTACAGGCGGACGAATACCTCCCTGACCGCCCTCGAGACACCGGGATCGAGCGTGAATGCCTCACGGCTCCAATCGAGCGACGCTCCCAGCCGGCCCAGCTGCTCTACAATCCTGCCGTGATACCTGTCCTTCCATTTCCAGCATTCCTCGAGGAACCTCTCCCTGCCGAGCTCCTCTTTGGACTCCCCCCTGCTCTCGAGAAAACGTTCAACCACGTTCTGCGTTGCGATGCCGGCATGGTCGGTCCCCGACAGCCACAGGGTATTGAATCCTCTTATACGTTTCCACCGGATCAAGATATCCTGAACCGTGGTTCCCAGCGCGTGGCCCACGGTTAATTTTCCGGTAACGTTAGGGGGCGGAAGAATTATAGTGTACGGCCTGTCGGGCGATTCCGGGTCGGCTCTGAAAACGCCTTCCCTGTCCCAGGCGGCGGTCCATTTCGCCTCGATATTACCAGGATCGTAAACCTTCTCGAGCATCCCCACTCCTCTTATCGCGATTATCTATAGCTGTTCCTGCATATAGCCCAGCGGTTAATCTACCACAGAGCCCCTGCATGGTCAACCGCGTGCGAATCCCGTCAGCGCGAGAGACTGAAAAAGATGAAAAAAAGTACCCCCCCCGGAACCATATAATACGAGAACCTGTACAGCCTTCCCCTTCCCAAAAGGTAGATGAGAAGCTTCAGCGCGAAGAGCCCCGAGAAGAAGGCGGCGGCCGCACCGGTCACGAGGAATGCAACCTCTCCTGCCGAGAAGGAGACGCCGCCTTTGGCAAGCTCCAGGACGAGGGCTCCCAGTATCGCGGGGATCGAAAGAAGAAACGAAAATTCCGCCGCCCTGGCGAAGCCGATCCCGAGAAGGAGAGCCGTCGTTATCGTCCAGCCGCTCCTGGAGAAGCCCGGAAGTATGGCGACGGCCTGAGCCGCGCCTATAAGCAGCACCGTTTTCCAGCCGAAGCTCGAGCTTCCCCCCCTGTCTTTAGACAACCAAAGGTAGATACCCGTTATCGACAGGAAGATGGATACCAGCGCCGGCGATCCGAAGAGATCCGATATCCGGTCATGGAAAAGTAAACCGATCACGGCCGCCGGGATCGTTCCCAGAATGATCCATCCAGCATACGGGAGATCCTCCCCGAACCTCTCCTTCTCCCTGCATCCGGAGACCAGCCATAACGCCACCGCCAGGCAAATCGACATTATCTTTCTACGATAGACGGCGACGACGGCTCCCAGCGTGCCCACATGGACGGCCACTTCGAAAATGACTCCGCCGGCGCGGGGCCCTCCCGTCTTGAGCAGGGCTTCGGCTATGACAAGGTGACCTGAGGAGCTGACCGGAAGAAATTCGGTCAACCCCTGTATCACCGCCAGGAAAAGGACCTCTAAGATTCCGGAAGGCATATATCCACCTCTCCCGACAACCCGTCACCCCTTCCCCGAAAAGAAGAAGGCAAGTATGCCGAAAAACATCCCGACCTTCAGAAGTATGCTGACAAGGCCGGGGCGTCTCTTTCTAACCGACAGGATGAAAGATAGTAAAAGAACCGGTGTAACCGAAACCGCCATTATTAAACCGTATGCGCGGCCGTATATCCCCGCAAGATAGGGAAGAGGAAAGGTGACCGCAAGAAGAAGAAAGATAACGGCCGCCGCGTTCAGGGGCACTCTGATTCCCAGGAGGACCGGCATGGTCCGAGTTCCACAGCGGCGGTCACCCTCGATATCCTCGCAATCCTTGACGATCTCCCTTCCCGTAACGAAGGGGAAGGTGAATCCGGCGGGTATGAAACCGGTCGAAATATCCCCGCCGGCATAGGCCCCGAGCAAAAATCCGCTCGCCGATACGGCCGCTACTAGGAGATTGCCTGCTAGAAACAATCGCTTCAACCTTACGGAATAGACATGGAGCAGTATCACCCACAGGACGATCCATGCGGCCTGGACCGGGGGCAGATTGAGCAGAAGGATCAGCAGGATGACGAGGAGGGAATAGTAGATCACTCCGGCGGCCCTGACGGAGACCGCACCGGACGGCAGCGGGCGTCCCGGCTTGTTTATCGCATCTATATCGACATCGCGCAGATCGTTTATTACGTTGCCGGCGCTCGTGGCGATCGCGACCGAAGCGAGCAGCAACCAGGGCGGGGAAATCCTGCCGGAGGACAGCGCATGCCCCGCCTCTACGGAGAGAACCGCCGCCGCCGCGTTATGCGGCCTGAGAAGAAGAATAAACTTCCAAAAACCATGCATCAGAAATCCATGAGAAGTCCAAGGTACACGAAAAGATCATCATCCTTACCCGACGGCCCGGTTCGGGAAACCGCCCCCCCTCGGGCATAGAGGAAGGAACCTTTTCCCAGATCAATCGATCCGTCTAGAATATACTCCCTTTCAATCGAAAGGGCGCCGCTCGGAAAATCGGGATCGGGATCCTCCACCCTGTTCCACTCCCTCAGATCGTTACTCTCCCCCCGCCTGGTCATCCTCCACGACAGCGCTATGAGGGCCCGCCTATGAACCGGCACGGACGCCCTCACGATCCATATGTCGGAATCGGGGCCGATAGCAGATCCGAGCAGCGTGTTCCGCGACGCATCGCCGTCGCCGGTAACATACCTGGTCAGGAGAGAATCCTTGTGCGCATATGTGAATATGTCTACAGACGTATACCCCGCAAGCAGCTCCACGTCACGCCCCCCGACCTCGAAGAGCGTTTCGCCCGTAATATTGAATCCCAGCCTATCGGGAGCCGGCTCGTCCCGCTCGTACTGGAAATCGTCTATCAACAGTTCCCCGTAGAGGATCGAGTGCCCCATGATCGGTATCTTCCAGTCGATCGACCAGAGTATGTTGTCGTCATCCTTCTCGTTGTACTGGTTCGCGTAGTATGCCCCGACCGGAAGGAGATAGGCGAAGTCGAATCCACGGCGGGTGTATAGAACGGTCTCGCCGACGCCGAGATATATGCCTTCCGGCAGCCGTACCGTCAACCTGTGCCCGGCGAGCCTACGAGGTATCTTGGCATCGAGCATCGCATGCATCGCGCAGAGGGTGAATCTGTTCATCCTTATTTTCGCGTAGATTTGATCGATGGATCCTGCCGTCATCGACATTAGAAGTCCCTCTTCCCTGCCGTTTCCCCAGTTCAGATAGTCCCTGCCGATCTTGACCGAACCCCAGCGGCGGGAAAGAGAAATATATCCTCTCTCGTATTCGGATGTGACTCCCCTGAAGCTTTTCTCCCGCGGCGACGATCTTCTTCTGCCGACAAACGAGTCCCGCTCTGGCTCGATCTTAAGCCTGTATGTCGTTTCCATCGTGATCCCCGATCCAAGGAATCAGCAGACCGTCAAGCTCGCCCTTCTTCCGGTCCGCTCTCTTCTGTAAGATCGGACCCGCGGTCAGATCGAGGGATAGAAATCTGTCTTCCTCACGCATAATCCAGAGGGGCGAATCCTCACGGATGCCCGATTCGGTTCCCGGAGCGGTGAACTCCTTCTCCAGCCTTGAAAGCAGAAACTCCTGCCTCGGCGTAAGATCGACTACGCCGCCGGCAACCACGCTTTCAGCGAGCCTGACATAAGCGGCGATAGCACCTCGCGTCATGGGGATGTCCGGTTCGACACGTATCAGGCCGGCCAGCTCAAGGGTCCGCAGCGCCGGATAGACCCAGCTCCCGGGCTCAATCGTCTCATCGGATGCCGGAATGGAGGAAGGGGCCACGATCAGGATCGTGACCAGAAAAAGCGCGGTTAGAGCCGCACCGCTGATTGGCTTCTCCCGCTTAGCCGCCATGTCCCCTTAATCCGCCGGCGGTCTCGTTGGCCGCCATCCGGTAACATTCGCGGGCTTTTCTCTTGTCATCCTGCTTGTCGTACGAAATGCCGAGGCTGAAATAGACTTTCGAATCCGCCGGATTGATAGCCGTCACCTTCTTGTAGTACTCGAGGGCTTTCTCGGGCTCCTCGAGCCTGTTGTAGCATTCCCCGACGTAGTAGAGTATCGTCGTGTTGCCGGGATTTAGGTGCGACGCCTGCTGGAGGTTCTTCAACGCCTTGTGGTAGACCCCTTTGCGGTAATATATCAATCCGAGATAGTAGTACGCATTGACGTTATCGTGCTCCAGCTTGAGTATCTTCTTGAACTCATCCCTCGCCTCATCGTAGCGTCTCTCGTTCATCAGCGCCACTCCCAGGTTGTAGTGCCCCTCTATGCACCCGGGATCTATCTCAAGCCCGATCCTGAATTCGTTTATCGCCTGTTCCTTGTCCCCCTTGTCCCCATAGAGCGCACCGAGATTGAAGTGAGCTTCCGCGCTGCGCGGGTTGTGATGTACCGCTTTTCTGAACTGCTGAAGGGCACTGCTGCGCTTCCCGCGCAGATCGAGTATATACCCTAGGTTTGTGTATGATTTTGAATGTGTCGGATCCAACGAAATGGCCTTCCTGTAATTCTCCTCCGCCTCATCGTATCTCCGGCTTTTCGTCAGGGCCACGCCGAGCCTGTAATAGCATTCGGGATTATCGGGCTCCGTATCGACCGCCCGGCGGTGGAGCTCGATCGCCTCCTCCAACCTTCCCTGCCGCTCCAGCAACCGACCCATCCTGTAAATGGGAAGGGCTTCCCCGTTACCCATATCCCTCAATTTGCCGTAGACCGAAAAAGCCGCTGAAAAATCCCCTATCCTTTCGTATATCGAGGAAATCTCCAGGAGGATATATTGATCGACGCCGGCATTCTCCATAAGATCGGCAAGCAAGGCCGAACACTTTTTCGTGTTTCTCGTATCGAGATAATGGTTGGCGAGATCGAGGATTTCCGGGGGGCGCGCGTCATTCATCTCGATCTTTTTCTTGAGCCGCGCTATCTCCCTGCTGTCTTCCTTCACATCGCCCTTGGTGAACTCCAGAAGCTTATCCCACCGAAGGCCCATCCAAACCCCCTTGATCAAATCCCGAGGCTGTTTACCCGGTTCGAAGGCTAGAGCAGACCACTCTCAATGTCAAGATTATTCTGTTCCGTTCAGGGAGTCTAAGTGGATACAGAATCAGAACCTGCGCCAGTCGAAGTTGTTGAAATAATCGTACTGCCCAACCTGCACCCTGAAGAGTAATTTGTCGCTGGGTCGATAGGTTATATCGAGATTCGGGAAATACAGTCCGGGCCCTTCCGCAGCACCGGGTCCCGTAACGGCCGACCGAATCCCGACATCCCAGTGAAGCGTCAGGGAGGAACCGATCATGTAATCGAAATGGCCGGTATAGAATCCTGTTCCCTGTGAACCGTATTCCCCCGAGGAAAAGAAGGAGAAGCCCGCGCTGCTGTGAAAACCGAGCCCTGGAATGCGGAGAAAACCTCCAGTATCGGCCCTGTTCAGGTAATCGTCGAAAACAGTAGTGGATCCGCTTTCCACCTGCCCGGCGAGAGCGACGGGTAGGACAAGCATAAGAAAAAATGCGGTTGCCGCTCTGTAATTCATCTTAGGGACCGTGTTCAATCTGAACTTTCGAGGAGCTCCCGGATCTTCTCCTTCAACGGTGCAAGGTCGACCGATTTGACGATATAGGCATCCGCCGCCCAGGTCTGGAAGTTGTCCTTGTAGACCGAATAGGCGGAATTGATGATCACCGGCATCTTCTTTCGCCTCTCGACGATCTCCACCAGGGCATCGAGCCCGCTCTCGTTGCCGAGTTTCATGTCGAGAATCATCAGATCGGGATTATGCCTGTCCACCGCTTCTATCGCCTCGGCGACGTCGGATGCGAGTAGGGTCTCGTATCCGTCGTTCTGCAGCTCCTCCGAGTAGAGCTTGCGAACATTGATCTCATCATCCACTATTAGGATCTTTGCCACGTGATTCTCCATAAATAAAAACTGCGATCCATAAACGGATCCCAGTCTGTATTCTCGTGATAATTATACCGGCGGTCAAGGACTTTTTTCGCACCGGCCCCTTACTAGACGACATTGATATCGAGCACGACCTTAACTTGGATATTGTCTCTTATCTCGTCTTCGGAAATGACAACCGGAACATTGATCGTTTTCTCCCTTGGCATCTCCCTGCTCCCGCTTTCGACACTCCCCTCCTCCATGCCTTCACCGGTCTCCGGTTCTACCGAAAGCTTGTCTAGAGGATCGTTTATGAACTCAACCTTCTCCTCATCCTTCTCTTTTACCTGCGTAGAGACCGACTCGGTCTCATGTCGAGGGCCGACCGCTTCGCCCTGCGCGGTGGATTCACCGCCCAGCTCGACAACATGGCCATACTCTTCATAACCTTCCCTGTCGGAGGCCATATCGATCTCCGCGCCGCCCTGGTGCTCTGTGAGAACGTTATCGACAAACTCAGAGACAGACTCGTGCTCCTCTTCTCTCTCCTCTGCGTAACCTAAAGATTTGCTCTCCTCCGCCTCTGAGTTTATTTTCCTTTGTTTTCCCTGCGCTACGATCTCCACATTGATAGGCTCTTCGGCGGGGTCACCGCTGTCTTCCTGTTCCCTGCCCGCCGCTTCCTTGAACTCGCTTTTCAATTTGCGGAAAACAAGGCTCGCTATGCCCTCGAAGGTCTCGTAAACGCCCTTCCCGTTGGTCGCGACCGCCTCGTATACGGTAGCGCCCCAGCTGTTGAGCATCTTCTCCATCTCGTCTACGGGAAGGCGGTCCGGTAGGTCGCGCTTGTTGAACTGCATGACCCATGGAATCTTGTCGAGAGTCATCCCCAGCTCGTTGAGGTTCTCCTCGAGGTTGTCGAGGCTCTCCCTGTTTTCATCCATCCTCTCCGCCGATGAATCGGCGACGAATACAAGGGCGTCGACCCCTTTCAGAACCAGCTTTCTAGTCGCGTTATAATAGACCTGCCCCGGCACCGTGTAGAGGAGGAAGCGCAGCTTCATCCCGTTGAGATCGCCCACCTCGATCGGCAGGAAATCGAAGAACAACGTACGGTCGGTGCGGGTTTTCATCGATACCATCTTCCCCTTGCTCTCGCGGGGGAGCTTGGAATACATATGCTCCAGGTTAGTCGTTTTTCCGCTCAATCCCGGACCGTAGTAGACGATCTTTATATTTATCTCGCCACCGGCATAGTTGAAAACGGCCATTCCACTTTCTCCTTTTTTTTCGGGGCGGGATCCCGTCCCGCTCTTCCGGTGCACAGACAAGGAAGCATGTTCCGGAGCAGGTCATTATGTTCAAGGCTAGGGTGTTCACTGTTCATTATCGGGAAATCCCACCCCGACATGACCTTACTTCCGCAATTAGTGTGCCACGTCCGCACCGTCCACAACATTTTTATCAGTATGCATCACAAGAGGTTATCGATACCGGCCCGAAGATGCGAAAAGCCCTCTCTCCAAATGAGAGAGGGCTTTTGAAAACTGCAAATAAACCTAGGCCGCTCCAGCCGGCCGTAAGATCAGTCGTAGCTGCACTCGGCGCCGTCGCAGCTCAGTGTCAGGATCGTCATCTCACCGTCTTTGACACGCACATCGCCCGACCAGCATCCGAACACATCGTCCAGATATGCATTGGTCCTCATGTAGTATGTATATGTGCCGGCGGGGAGCGGGAAAAACTGCGGTTGCTCGGTCGAGGCAAGATCCTGGTATTCTCCGTCTATGAATACCCATACGCCGGAAACCAGACAATCGGTGAACCTCAACTCGAAACCGGTGTCTGCTACCGTTACCGTATCCTCTTTGCAACCCGATATAAATGCGGTCAGGATCATCAATGATATTGCAATTACACCGGCCCGCCTCATTTCTACCTCCTCCAGGCATATCGATTAACAACTGTCAGGATCGGTCCGTTATCCCATTGGAATTTAACAAATGGGGGGCGTCGCCACAACCTAAAAATATTGAAGTTGTATTATCGTTCGAGCTTTTCGCCGCACCAAGGGCAGTAGTTGTAATAACCCTCTATAGTCCTGCCGCAGCAGCAATCGAAAGTGGTGTCGGGATTAATGCCGGAACCTGGCGATTCCAGCGGATCGATACTGAATTTTCGCAATCTTGAATAGAGCTCTTTTCCCTTGGACAGGGAGAATTCGTATTTTTTGCCACGCGCGATGATTATGACCCTCGGTTGCAGACCGCGGCACTCGAGCCTGACATCCTCGATACTTATCAGCTCGATGGAGATACTCTTTATCCCGAATGACGAGTCGAAGGGGGACACCTGGAAATTGAGGTTGCAGTCGGTGAGCTCGACCACGCCCCGCGCCGCTATCAATTTGCTTACGAAGTATATCGCTTTTTGCATGAAAATCGTTTTTTCCGCGTAAACTTGCAACTTGATTCCTCCCCTTGAAAGACTTTTACCGATGTTGCCAGAAATGTGCCACCCACAGTTCTTGACTTTCCGGTGGTCCCCGTCTATTCTCATATTACTTGGTCCTTTTCTTGCTGTTACCGGATTCCGTCCGTTTTCTGAGATCTGCGTCTTTTCAGGTTGTTTGACGGGGGTAAGAATGGAGATTACAGAGAGAATTCTCAGGGAAGTATTCCACAGGCTTCTCAATATTGAGCCCAAGAAAGAGATGCTCGAAAAGCTTCAGGTCGTCATCGACGGGATGATGGACAAGTTCCAAGAGACATTCAATCTGGACACGGTGCAGCGCCAGAACACCTTCAGGGCGATAATATGCTCGATGTTCGTGCATGGCTGGGGGATGGGAATGCATCCTTTCAACAGCAACGACAGGAATCTCGACGATAAATCGATAGAGGTGAGGGTAAGCAAGGATATCCTGATCCCGC
>CAZPAH010000036.1:0-9259 GCA_964584495.1 uncultured bacterium
GACCTGCGACGGATTCTTCTTCACCGGCAAGGAGATCGCAGTGGTGGGAGGCGGCGATACGGCGATCGAGGAAGCAACCTTCCTGACACGTTTCGCCAGCAAGGTAACGATCGTCCACAGGAGAAACGAGCTGAGGGCTACGAGCGCGATGAAGCAGCGGGCCTCCGAGAACGATAAAATCGCATTCGAGTGGAATTCGGTGGTCGAGGATATACTCGATCCGGCAAAGAACAAGGTTACGGCCCTACGGCTGAAGAATGTCAAGACGGGAGAAACGAAGGAACTTCCCGTCGAGGGAGTTTTCATAGCCATCGGGCATACACCGGCGACATCTATATTCAAGGGCAAGATCAAGCTCGACGACAAGGGATACATAGTGACGACCGATAAAACGAGAACTTCCGTTCCCGGTGTATTCGCCGCCGGCGATGTCGCCGACACGCGGTACAAGCAGGCGGTATCGGCCGCGGGCAGCGGCTGCATGGCCGCGATAGACGCGCTGAAATACATCCAGGGCGAAATCCCGGAATGGAGCGGCTGAGATGCTGCGGTTCGAAGGAAAAAAGGCGCTCGTAACGGGCGGATCGAGGGGTATCGGCAAGGCGATCACCCTGATGCTGGCATCGGGCGGGGCGGACGTCGCCATAAACTACGAGAAGGATGAGAATGCGGCGGCGGAAACCGCAGCCCTGGTCGCCGGTATGGGTCGAAGGTGCATCACCCTGAAGGCCGACATCTCGGACCACGTGCAGATAAAGACGCTCCTCGGCGAGCTGAAGGATCAGTTCGGATCGCTCGACATTCTCGTATCCAACGCCGTTTCGGGGGTCCTCGGTCCCGCCGCAAGGATCGGCCGCCTTGGGTGGGAAAGGGCGATGAACACGAACGCCCGCTCGTTCATGCTTCTCGTCCAGAAGACCGTGAAGCTCTTTCCGGAAAAGGGCGGTAGGATCGTCGCGGTATCGTCGATAGGAAGCGTGAGGTGCCTCCCGGGATACGCCGCTGTCGGCGCGAGCAAGGCGGCCCTCGAAGCCCTGGTCAGATACTTCGCCAAAGAGCTCGCCCCGAGCGGTATCAACGTCAACGCCGTCTCGGGGGGCCCCGTCGAGACCTCGGCCCTCGACTATTTCCCGGGGAAAGACGAGATTGTCGCCGAATGGAAAGGCCGCACGCCGTCGGGAAGAATCGCCTCGCCGGAGGATATAGCGCCGGTCGTGGGGTTCCTCCTCTCCGACGACGCCTCGTGGATACAGGGACAGACTATCGTCGCCGACGGCGGGCTGACCCTCTGACCGCGCCAACGCCGCGGATCGTCCATATTACGCCGTCCGTCCGATCCCTTACCTCGTCTGGAAATCTATCATCCTGTCGATCGCCCTCGTGCAGGCGGGGCAGAACCCGACTAGACCCTTCGATTTCATGATGCAGTCCCTTCCCGAGCGATAGAGACCCTTCGCCGAGTAACCGGCTCCCTCGAAGCACCCGGCAACTCCGGCAAAGGTCGAATCGTCGGGAGTTGGAACCGGTGTTCCCTTCATTATGAGATCCCCCCACTTCACGTGGGCCGGATCGAGAAGGGCCGTGATGTTGGGCTCCCAGGGCTCGACACCCCTCGGATACATATCGTTGTAGCTGACCTTCGATGAGAAGTATTCATCGGCGAGCCCCGCGAAGTTATGGCCGAATTCGTGAACGAAGATATACCCGTCGAACTCGTTATCCGAGATGCAGGTCGCGTAGAGGTTGAAGATGCCCCCGCCTCCGTACTTCCCCTCATTTGCAAGGATGATAATCCTGTCGTAGGGAACCTTCGCCGCCACGTCCCTGATCACCTTGTTCGACATCGAGAGCATGTACCTGTCCAGCTCGAGGCTGTTGAAGGAAAGCCCCAGAAGGTTGTCCCTGTACCTGCCCTCCCGGGGATTGTCCACCCCCGACTGGCCCGAGTACGACTCGACGAGATAGAAATTGAAATCGCTCCTTCTGCTCCTGAAAGGCTCCACATCGAAAAATATATCGAGGAACTTGTCGGCGTCCTTTCTCAGCTTGTGCAGCTCGTCCTTCTTGTAGCCGTCCCCCAGTATTACCACATCGACCTTGCTTCCAGGAGGACCGTTGTTCTGCAGCCTCCTCACCTTAAATTGAGAATAGCGGCTCTCGGTCCCTATATGGAAATCGGCCGGATCGACAACAAAATCGTACACCGTCCTGAATATATTCTCCTTGTCCCTGCGGTCGATTCGGATCTGCACCGGCACCTTGGGCATCGGCATGATGACCGACTCGTGGAAGGTCCTCGCGGCGCCTTCAAGAGCTTCGTCGGTCGTCGCCCACTCGCCGAACAGCGAGCAGTATCCGCGCGAAAATATGACGTTGTTCGTCGACAGCTCGTAGACCCTTAAGATGTGGTCCCCGAGGTTCATCGTGTCGAGAAGCGCCCGCGGGTTGCCTCCCCAATACGGTTCATGAAGCATCTCGTCTATCGCGTAGACCTCGGCGCCGTCTACGCCGGTATGAAACAGGTCGACACGGAGCGAGCCTTCGGTGAAATACCGATCGAAGATCGTCTCCGATGAAGCTGCGGTCCCGATTGGAAGGGCCAGTAGCGTTATGATTAACAGGATCCTGCGCATGATCGATCTCCTTTGATTGGTTTCCGGATCATCTACGCCAATAATAAGCAAGCGGAGCCGTCCTGTCAAAAGATCGCTGCGTTCAATAGGTTTTTAAGTCGAAGATCGCGCGGCGGGGCGATCCCCCGCCGGCCGGCTTTGCGGCTCACCGCGAACGGGTCACCCCTTTTCTGCGACAATGCTTCGCAATACCGCAGATCGAGCATCTCGGCGACAGCGGCGAGCACACCGACTTGCCGTACATCACGAGCAGATCGTTTATCTCTATCCAGTGGCGCCTCGGCAACACCTTTCTCAGGGCGAACTCGGTCTCATGTGGGTTCTTGGTCCTGATGACGCCGAGCCTGTTGCATATCCTGTGGACGTGCGTGTCGACGCATATTGCCGGCTTTTGAAACCCGAGCGTAACGACGAGGTTGGCAGTTTTCCTTCCTACGCCCGGCAGCGTCACCAGCCGGTCGATCTCGCAGGGCACCTTTCCTCCGAAGTCGGAAACGAGGATCCGTGAAAGATCCCTGATCGCCTTCGCCTTGACCCTGTAGAACCCGGCCGGGTATATCGCCCGCTCTATCCGCCGGACATCGAGGGCGGCGACCGTCTCGGGCCTGTCCGCCAGGGCGAAGAGCCTGGTGCTGGCCCCCTCGGTCACCTCGTCCTTCGTTCTGGCGCTGATAACGGTAGATACAAGCACCCTGAAGGGCGCCCTCGATCTCTTCGCGATGGCGGTGACCGAGGGATCCTTCATACTTCTCACCGTCTTTCTCAGAACAGGGACTATCGCGGTGAGAACCTTCGCGGCACCCGCCTCGCCGGCGGGAAACCAATCGGGTTTTACGCTGAGCTCGGTCTTCACACTGCCTCCCGCCAGCATTCGACACCACTATATCGAACAGGCTTCCTTCAAGATCTATTCCTAATCGAACCTACAATATCACAGTGGGTTGCGCCGGGACAACAGCTTTTAGGAAGAGCCCCCTCGAAGGCTTTTCCCTTGACAGCGCCTGGGCGCACTCATTACTCTACCAGATTCGCGGCCCGGCCGCTTCGTTCATCGACAGAACCGGCCCGGCCTAAGCGAGTTGCATCGTTTTGCAGCCGATACGCAAGCTTTCTGAATATTCATTTTCGCCTTGCTCTGCGAAGGCACTCTGGAGGCATAAATATGGAATGGACCTTTACTGACGAGCAGCAGATGCTCAGGGATATGGTCAGAAAATTCGTCAACAAGGAGCTGAAACCGATAGCCGCGAAGATCGACGAGGAAAAAAAGATACCGCGCAAGCTTATCGACAAGATCGCCGAGCTCGGCTTTCTCGGAATCTCCTTTCCCCCCGAGTACGGCGGCGCCGGGATGGGGGAAACCGGTTACTGCATAATGCAGGAAGAGATAGGACGCGGATGCGCCTCCACGGCCACGATGATCGGCGCCCACCAGAGCATCGGAGCCTCGGGAATATTCATGTTCGGAACCGAGGAGCAGAAGCAGAAATACCTCGTTCCCCTGGCGGAGGGAAAGAAGATAGGGGCCTATGCGCTTACCGAATCCAACGCGGGCTCCGACGCCTTCAACTCGGAGACGACCGCCGAGGACAAGGGGGACCACTACCTCCTCAACGGCGGGAAGATCTTCATCACCAACGGAAGCTTCGCCGATATCTTCACCGTTTTCGCCAAGACGATCGGGGGACCCGGCGACGGGAAGGTCTCGACATTCATAGTCGAGAAGGAATTCCCCGGCTTCAGCGTCGGAAAGATAGAGGAGAAGATGGGTATCCGCGGCTCGGAGACGGCTCAGCTGATCTTCGAGGATGTCAAGGTCCCTAAGGAGAACCTACTCGGCAGACCGGGGCGCGGCGTCATCGTCGGCATGAAGGTGCTTAACACGGGAAGGCTCGGTCTCGGTGCGGCTGCTCTCGGCGCGGCTAAGGAAGCCCTCGCCCTGAGCGCGGAATATTCGAAGGAAAGGGTGCAATTCGGAAAGAAGATATCCCAGAACCAGGCAGTGCAGTGGATGCTGGCCGACATGGCCGTCGAAATATACAACATGGAATCGATCCTCTACAGGACCGCGTACCTCTATGACGAGGGGAAGAATGTCACCAGGGAATCCTCGATCGTCAAGCTGTACTGTTCCGAAGCGCTGGACAGGATAGTCGACAGGGCGATGCAGATATACGGAGGGTACGGTTTCACCTGTGAGTTCCCGATAGAGAGGATGTACCGCGATTCGAGGATCAACAGGATATTCGAGGGTACCAGCGAAATCCAGAGGATGATAATAGCGCGCGATATCCTTCATTCCAAGAATCTCTAACGTCGCTTTTCGATACAAGAGAGCACTTCAACCGGCGGGCGCCCCAGGTTCCCGCCGGTTCTACCTTTCGTTCCACGCGGCCGGCCTTATCTCTGGAAGCTGTTGGCGGTACTGGACCGCCTCGGCGATATGGGGCTCCCTGGTCATCTCGGAACCTTCAAGGTCGGCTATCGAACGGGCCACCTGGATTATATTCTTCCTGGATCTCGCGCTGAAAAGGAGTTTACTCTGTGCCGAGGAAAGAATCTTTTCGGCGCCCGGGTCCAGGTTGCAGTATTTCCCAAGCATCCGCAGCGGTATATCGGCGTTTCTTCTGAAACCTTTCTCGCCGGCGAACCGTCTCTTCTGCATCTCCACCGCGCCGAGTACCATCTCTCTCATCGAGGAAGACGACGGACCCGGCCGGGAAGCGCCCCCGTTCAGCTCGGCCGAGGGAACGGCCCTCACCGGTATATGAACGGCGATCCTGTCGAGTATGGGACCCGATATCTTCGACACGTACCGCTTCACCGCCAACGGCGTGCAGTGGCAGGACCGGTGGGGACTGTTCATGTATCCGCAGGGGCAGGGGTTCATCGCGGCGATCAGCTGAAAACGCGCCGGATAGGAGCATGATATGCCGGCCCTAGATATCACTATCCTGCCTTCCTCGAGGGGCTGCCGCAACGTTTCCAGCACGTTTCTACGGAACTCGCTGAACTCGTCCAGGAAAAGAATCCCGTTGTGGGCAAGGGTTATCTCGCCGGGAGAAGCCCCCCTGCCCCCTCCTATGAGCCCCGCGTCGCTCGCGGAATGATGGGGCGACCTGAAAGGCCTCGCGAAGCTGATACCCTCCTCCCCCATCCTGCCCGTGATGCTCTTTATCTTGGCGCACTCGAGCGCCTCGTCCTCATCGAGCGGCGGCACGAGCGAGGGAAATCTCCTCGCCAGCATCGTTTTTCCCGAACCGGGAGGACCGATCATCAGAAGATGATGCCCTCCCGCCGCGGCGATCTGCAAACCCCTCTTGGCCGTTTGCTGGCCTATGACCTCCGCGAAATCGAACTCGTCGCGGGAATCCGGCCAGCGGCCGAGGGGAGGGGGAAGCTCGAGCGGCCGCCCGCCGAGAAGCAGATCGATGACATCGCCCAGATCCCTGCAGGGCGCGATCGATATCCCGCAAACGAATGAGGCCTCCCTCGCATTCGACATAGGAACGACGACCCGCTCGTACCCGCTGTCGCGCGCATGGCAGACGACCGGAAGCACTCCCTTAACCGGCTTCAACCTGCCGTCCAGCGCCAGCTCCCCTATAAAAACCGTTTTGCGCGGAGAAGAGCAGTCTATCTGTCCGCTGGCTACAAGAATACCGACGGCGATCGGAAGATCGAAAGAAGCCCCCTCTTTCCTAATATCCGCGGGGGCGAGATTTACCGTGATCTTCTTTTGAGGCAGCTTGAATCCGTTGTTCCTTACGGCGGCCGTCACCCTCTCGCGGCTCTCCCTTACCGCCGCGTTCGGCAGCCCCACTATCGTGAATGAAGGAAGTCCCCTGGCCAGATCGGTCTCCACGTGCACGCCGAATCCCTCGATCCCGACCGCTGACCCCGACACTATCTCGGCGATCATCCCGTCCTCCCGTCTTCCCCGCACGCGCAACCGCATCAAGAAAATATTTATATCAAGAAGAGAAATCGACAACGTCCATGATCTTCTTGCCGGGCCTCTTCTTCCCTTTCCTCCTGGTCAGCACGGCCGCCGTTACGACCGGAAGGGCTATAGTGGCATCGCATAGCGCCGTGACCATCTTCGCCTCGGGCGATATCTTACCCCACGAAACGGCCTCCTCGAAGGTGCAGCCGCTGAGCCCTCCCCAGTTGGGGGCATCCACGACGAACTGAATCGCGTATCTGTGCCCCTCCATCTTGCGCCCCTGGACAATGTTGGTCACCTCGGTCTGCTGTATGAAGTTCTTAGGAGTGCCCCCGCCCACGTAGATCACCATCGACGGTTTCGCCGCGGCCAGCCTGGCGGTTTCCTCTACATCACCGATCATGTCGAAGATGACCCTCTTGCCGATCACAGTAAGCCCGATACCGATCGACGAGTCCCCTATCGCAGGACAGTAGACGGGAACTTTCGCCGCCGCGGCCGTTGACAGGATACCGCCGTCGCCTTTGGAAATCCTGCCGGCTTCCTCTCCCAGCAGCCCGAGAAATTCCCTCGTCGTGTAAGGACGGTCCTCCAGGGTTTTCTCCGCCCAGCCCCCTATCGCCCTGTCCAGCTCCATGAAGAGATCCTCGTCCGCGAATGTGTCGTATATCCTGTCTATCCCCGCCTCGCGTAGATCGACGTCGTTCTCGGCGGGAGAGCCTATATAATGATAGTGCCCCATGGTCTCGAAATAATCATGGTACAGATTTGCGCCGGTCGAGACTATTATATCCACCAGACCCTCCTCTATAAGGGTCGTTACGACCTTGCGCATTCCGGCCGGCACCATGGCCCCTGCGAGCCCCAGCCAGACGGCGATGTCCTCGTCCAAGGCATCGGCCCAGACCTTCGCCGCACGGGCCAGCTGCCTGCCCTGGAAGCTGCAGCCTTCCAGACCCTCGAGAAGGTCGCTGCAGCTCATTCCCGCCTTCACCTCGACCGGGCGGGTGGGATGGGACAGATATCTTTTTCTCATTTATACCTCCCGGGCAAGATGATTGGAAACGGCCTCGTATACGATCCTGGCCGCGATAAAATTGGACGCTTCGTCCCCTTCGATCGGGCAAAGCTCGACGGCGTCCATCGCGACGACCTGCTTTTCCTTGAAGAGAAACGAAAATATATCGATCATGGCATTCCAGTCGAGCCCCCCCGGTTCGGGCGTCCCCACCGCTCTGAGCAGCGAGGGATCAACCGAATCGAAATCTATCGAAAGATAGATTTTTCCGGGCAGAGACAGGATGGATTCCTTGGCCTCGTCGTTCCACGACCGGTGGATCTTAACCCCCCCCTCCTTTTTGAGAAAATCCATCTCCCCACTGCTGATGCTTCTCACGCCGATCTCCACCATAGGCCCGAACCCTAGAGAGTTTCTTGCAGCGCACGCGTGGCTCGCCGGATCTCCCTCGTAGCTTTCCCTCAGATCGGCGTGGGCATCGAGCCAGACTATCCCGGCTCCCTCCATGTCGATCTTCTCGAGAATCAAAGGAGTCACCGAATGCTCCCCGCCGATAAAGACGGGAAAAATATTTTTAAGCGAGGCTGCATTCTCCTCGAGAAACCGGGTCAGATCGTCGCGTATCTTTATTCCCGCTTCAAACGTCACTATCCCCGAACCCTCAAGGTCGAGGTCCAGCAGGCTGTTGTACAGTTCGATCTGCCTCGAAGCGTCCAGTATCGCCTCCGGCGCTCGCGCCGTTCCCCTGATATACGACGTGCTGTCCTCCACCGGAACGGGGATAACTGCAACGCGTTCCCTCTCCCCGGACACCTCGTCGCCGAGGAAGTCGTAACACCGGTTCATCTCAATTTCTTTCCGTAATCGCAGAAGACCGCCGCGGAAACCACGGTCGTCCAGTAATTTTCCTTGACCTTCGCCGTCTGCGTGATATTCATGGTTCTTACGATCTGCCCGCCGATCTTGTACTCCTGCTTCCGTTCATCCCACGCTTTGTCGATATCAATTTCGATACCCAGCGTCGACGCTAGCATGGTTGCCGCCAAATCTTCGGTGTAATCGCCGAGATCTTTCTTCCTCTTTCCGAAATCATGATGCTCGGAAATATACCCGTAACGATTCCTGTCCTTCGGAAGGGCGACACCGATGGCGCTTCCTATGTGGCGGTTCGGCTCGTCGGAGCTGTTTTTACTCAACACGCAATAGACGATCTCTCCAGGGCGAAGCATCTCTACTCCCTTTGTGCGTGAAACGAGGGTACATAACGGAGGGAAAATACTCGATACCTGTACTATGTTAAGATGAGCGATTCCAGCCGAGCGCAACGCGAGCTCGAAGCTTGTCAGTTTTTCCCTGTGACGTCCGACACCCTTCGTCAAAAAGATCTTGCTAGGAATGCTGTTTTCCATTTTGCTTCCTCTCTCATTATCCCGGTTTCCCGGGACCGATCCGCCTGCCGAGAGATGCGTGCCGCATCACGATCTCATCATTTACCGGGACAGATTATTGAGTGCCTGGAGCGTAATGTCAACCATATAAAACGGGGAGACATGAGCCTCCCCGTTCCACTTTCAGCCTTAAGAATATTGATAAGACCTGTTATTTTTTCTTGGCCTTCGCCTTTGTCTTCTTCTTGGCCTTCGCCTTTGTCTTCTTCTTGGC
>CAZPAH010000036.1:9359-18595 GCA_964584495.1 uncultured bacterium
TCTTGGCCTTCGCCTTTGTCTTCTTCTTGGCCTTCGCCTTTGTCTTCTTCTTGGCCTTCGCCTTTGTCTTCCTCTTGGCCTTGGCCTTTGTCTTCTTCTTGGCCTTCGCCTTTGTCTTCTTCTTGGCCTTGACCTTGGTCTTCGCCTTCTTCTTGGCTTTGGTCTTGGTCTTGGCCTTCTTCTTGGTCTTGGCTTTTGCGGCCATATTGCCCACCCCTTTGAAAAAGTTGAAAGCCTGCCCGTCGACTTACTCGCTTTCACGTTTCGAAATTCGGCGCAGATGAAAAAAGCGAAAGCAACTTTAGTAACTTGCATTATGTTATTAACGATACGAAAAAATGTGTCAAGTAATATTTAAATATTCGTCGACAAATTTTTTGTGTCCGTTCCTCTAAAAAACCGGATACATTGACACGCGAAGAATTCATTGCTATAGTTCAAAATGTTTTTATGCTCGAAAGTCCAGCATTGACGGAAGAAAATCGAGATGACCAACGAAGCCTACTTCATAAAGAGCGAGAAAAACCTGTTTGAGTTTCTGGAAAAAAATATTCCAAAATATTTTCAACCGGGCTCCAGCGTACTTGTGAAAGTTCACATGGGCGAACCGAAAAATCGATTTTGCATACGACCCGAGTTCACCGCAAGAATCGCCGGAGTACTTTCAGCGGCGCGATGCGAACCTTTCGTTTTCGACACGCCCGTCGCCTACAGCGGCTGCCGCAGCACAGTGAAGAGCTACACCGAATGCGCCGGCGCTCTCGGCTACAACGAGGATGCCGTGGGGGCACCCGTTATAATCTCGGACGAGGAGATCAGCGTAAAGGGAAGATACATGACCTACGGCCTCTCAGCCGAACCTCTCAAGGCCGGAGGCGTCTTGCTCCTCTCGCATTTCAAAGGACATATAGCCTCGGGGATGGGCGCATCCATAAAAAATGTAGGGATGGGCTGCATGTCCAAAAAGACGAAGGGGGCTATCCACTCGGGGGGAGAGCCCGTGTATCAAGAAGGTTGTATCGAGTGCAACGCCTGCGTTGAAAGCTGCCCGACCGCAAATATCAGGATCATGGACGGCCGGCCCGTCTTTGATTGCACCTGGTGTTCCGGCTGCAGCAGATGCGTCCTGGCCTGCCCGCAGGACTGCATAGCTCCCAAGGTCGAGGTTTTCGACAGGCTTCTTTCGGATGCGGCGGTCACCGCGCATGAGAGATTTAAAAGCGTTTTCGCCGTGAATGTCATGAAGAACATCACACGCCTCTGCGATTGCATGGACGACCCCGGACCCCTGGTTGCGGAGGATATCGGATTTGTCTGTGGCGGAGACATGCTCACGGCGGATATCGCATCGCTTGAAATCCTCAAATCGATCACAGGGATAGACGACCTGTTCGAAGGCTACAATAAATGCTCCTCGTGGGGACACGTACGGGAAGCGGCCCGGTTGATGGAGAGGGACATGAAGGTCTCTATCCGTAATTCACCCTGACGGTATTCTGGACGGTATGCATATCATAGCAAAAGACGGCAACCCCCCGCACCGGCGTTTCTCTTCGTCTGGACGCCGCATGATTTTCACCGCAGCTTTTACGCTCATCCTTGCGGTTTCGTCCTCCGCCGGCGCGATCGGCTCCGGCAGGTTGCTCGTCATAAAGGGAGTGCCGTTCGCCCTAACGCCCACCATCGACGAGATCGGCCGGATAAACGCAGCCTCCGATTCAGTCGCGATCTCGCTCGACGGCGATACCGTCTTCTTCGGTCCCGCGGCCTCGTTCATAGATAACGGGACACGGCTTACGTTGAACGAAACGGGCGAACACTCTCTCGAGATCAGGGCGGGCGGTCTCCTGCTGAGCAGGGAAATCCGTTCGATCGACGGCGTGCTCGTCATCCTGCCGCCCCTTATCGCCATAGTCTTCGCGCTCGTTTTCAAGCAGGTCATCGTAGCCTTACTGGCGGGCGTATGGCTGGGATCGATGATAATCAACGGGTACAATCCGCTCACGTCGTCCCTGAGAATCGTAGATCACTATATAATCGATATTCTCTCCGGCAGCGGCGAAGGCGCCGATCATATAACAATAATAGTGTTCACGCTCCTCCTAGGAGGGATGGTGGGGATCACATCGAAGATGGGCGGAATGCAGGGGATAGTCGACCGCATATCGAAACTTGCGACAAACCCCAGGCGCGGCCAGCTCACCGTATGGCTCATGGGCGTGATAATCTTCTTCGATGACTACACGAACACCCTTATCGTCGGAAATTCGACTCGCCCCCTTACAGACAAGTTGAGGATATCGAGGGAAAAGCTGTCCTACATCGTCGACTCGACGGCCGCGCCGATAACCTCTCTTGCGGTTATCACGAGCTGGATAGGTTTCCAGATATCCCTTATCAACCAGTCGTTCGTCACGCTCGGCATCGACCGGAATCCCCTCGGTACTTTCGTCTCCTCTCTTCCCTACAGCACCTATCCCATCCTGGCGGTGCTGTTCGTTCTTTTCGTGATCCTGTCCGGCAGGGATTATTCCTCCATGTACACGGCAGAGCTCAGGGCGAGATCGACCGGAAAGCTCTTCAGCGACTCCGCCGTCCTCGTCTCCGACATGGACTCGGACAAGATCGCCCCCGCCGAGGGAGTCCGCCCCCTGCTGATCAATGGAATAATTCCCATAGCCGTCGTCATATCGGTGGCCTTCGCCGGCCTGATGATAACCGGAAGATCCTCTCTGGCGGCCGCCGGCGAAAGATATTTCGGAGTACTCGAAATGCTCAAGGAATCCGACTCGTTCAAGGCGCTTCTCTGGGGATCCTCTTCCGGATGCCTCGCGGCGGCCCTGCTCGCACTGGGCGGCAGGAAGCTGACGCTGACGGGAACGATGGCGGCCTGGGTCGACGGCGTAAAATCCATGATAGCGGCGATTATCATACTCATTCTCGCCTGGTGCATAGGAAGGGTATGCACCGAGCTGCACACGGCCGACTATCTCGTTCATCATCTCTCCGGTATGATCTCTCCCCATTTCCTTCCCATGCTCGTCTTTCTTCTCGCAATGGGGATATCCTTCTCTACGGGAACTTCGTGGGGCACCATGTCGATCCTTACGCCGATAGTCATACCGCTGGCTTACGGCACCTCCGCCTCGGCCGGGATCGAGGCGTCGGGCATGGAGAAGATACTGCTGGCTTCCATCGCGGCGATACTGTCGGGAGCGGTCTTCGGCGATCACTGCTCTCCCATATCGGATACGACGATCATGTCCTCGATGGCGTCCGGCGCCGACCACATAGACCATGTGAGAACTCAGCTCCCCTATGCGCTGACGGTGGGGGTCGTCTCGCTCGTATTCGGATACGCGCTTACCGGCGCGGGGCTGCCTGTAGCCCTTTCCCTCGTTCTCGGCACCCTCACGCTCCTCGCCATATTGCGGATATTCGGCAGGCGCACCGACCGTCCCACCGCATGACGGCGCCGCCGGGTGGAGAGCCTTCCGCGAACGGTCACAATCCAGTCAAGAGGGCTGAGGCGCGCGCCCCTTTGAATTGACACCGGCCGTAATGGGTGCTAGACTTATTATAGTAACTTCTCCCCGCAACACGGACGGACATATGTTCAAAACTATTCTTGCATCGACGGTCCTGTTCTTCGCGCTCACGATCGCCGCGATCCCGTGCAGGGCCGATATAGCGATCAAGCCGGGCACCTATACCGACAGCTACAATATTACGTTCGGCCTGATTATGATGATCAGCTCCGTCGAGCTGGGCGGCCTCGACTATCCGGGTGAATGGGTCGAGTATCACATCAAGCCGGGCGCGGGAGGTCTCTACCGTCCCTATATAAACGTGAGGGGGGCGGCGGGAATCGGATTCACCATCGTTCTCACCGCCGACTGCGACCTCTCCTCGGACGAGCACACGACCGTCTTCAGATTCGTGGGGGAAGGGTTCGGTTGAGGCTCCTACCCACAGACGATCGCCGGGAGCGATCAGTGGTATCTCGCCGGACTGGGGTACAAGATAAGGTTGAGAACGAACACGGCGGCGGAGCTCCGTTTTTCCGGCATGAACCTGGCCGATGAGACGGCCGTCGAAAAATCCTCCTGGGGAGATATCAAGAATATTTACCGATAAGGATCCTCCCACCTCCTAGAAGACCGCTCCGAGATAGAAGCTGTAGAGATCGGTGAACGATTCCAGCTTCCCGCCGGAGGCATCATCGGAGTAGTTCACGCGCTGGTACTGAAGCTGCATGTACGAATTGTTGTCGAAGCGGTACCTTGCACCGGCCGTGAAAGCCTTCCTCGAGGCATTGTACCGATCGACCGTGCCCCCGCGCCAGTCACCCTTGTCGAGATATCCTGCGCTCGCCCCGTAGCCGCTCTCCAGGTCGATATCGCACGAGACGCCGAAGAGGCTCGTATGTTCCCTTTCGGCTCCCGGCGATTCGATGTCTATCTCCCGCAGCCTCTTGTAGAATACCGAAAGAGCGGGGTACCGGCCCCCCGGGGAGAATCTCGACGATATCCTGCCCCCTTCCCTGTCGCGGGTATAGGAGATCGCTCCGAATGGGGAGTAGAATCCATCCTCTATCCTGAGATAATCGCACCTTACGCGCAGGAGACGATCCTCCTCGAATATCAGCCCCGCCATCCCTCCGCCTCCTTCCGTCTCCACCTCGGCGTCGTTCTCAATCGACGGATCCCGCCCCTTCGCTCTGTTGTACGCTATCCACTCGCCCCGCAGCGAGAGACGCCTTACGACCGGTATCTCGGCGGTCAGGCTGACGATCTCCGACCTGTGCCTGGCAAAGGGCTTGGAATAGCCCAGCTCGCCCGTGTCTACTGAATTGCCGTCCTCCCGGCTACCGAGCATGTGAACTCCCGCTTTCAAGAACGAGGAGCATCTCTCGTCGTAGCGATTCCAGAGCGCCTCGCCTCCGAATATCTCGAGGGAATAGCAGGCCCGTTCCTCTCCGCCGAAATCGGATTCGATATACCCGATATCCCTGGCCCTCCTCGGGATCGCGTAGAACAGGTTCGCCGACAGGCCTCCCGACCGGTACGAGGCCAGAGCACCCTCGAATGTCAGTTCCGGGCCGAGCTGCTCGAGGCTCTCCACGAGAAGAACCCCCGCCGCCTCACCGCACCCGCACCCGGCGTCCCCTCCCGTTCTCGGATTATCGTCCCAGTCCCAGCGCATCAACGTAAGGGGGGTCATGTAGAATGTGTAGTACCCGAACCTGAGATCGAGCTTACCCGTCTCTATTTCCGCAAAGACGCTTCCCCTCTCCGAATCGAAATACTCGGGTCCACCCCTGAGAACGGCCAGCCCCTCGTTTCCGATCCTCAGTAGGCCTCCGACCCTGAAGTTTCTGCCGAGCCGCCTCGCGATCTCGAGCTCGAACCTGTGAAGAAGATCGTTACGGGAATCTACCTTCTCGCCGTACGGGCCCACCGCGTCACTGCCCCTCGCGTCTATCGAAAGGAAACGCAATCTCACCGAGCCCCTTATCGACAATCCGACTGTATTGGAAAGGATATCGTATTGAAAATCACCCCCCTCCGGCTCTTCTCCAATCATCATCCTTTCCATCACCGATTTGACGTTTACATCCGGATCGGCTACCCGGGCGACCGTCATACCCTCCCCGTCTACGAGAAATACGGTGAAAATCGAGGGGGCGACCCCGTAGAGCGAGGCGACGGACCCGCCCCTGTCGCGAAGCTGCATGAAGCCTATCCCCTTAGCCCTGAGAACCGCGCTGAGCTCGCCGGCGACCATATCGTCCGTATTTATACCGGCAACCTCTATATCGCCACCCCCGTATTCACGGTCGAACTCCTCACACTCGACCAGGGCGTCGATACAGTGGGAGCAGCTGCTGCTCCAGAACACGAGAAATGTAAGCTCGTGCGAGGCGAAAAGAGTCTTCGAATCGATTCCGCCCCCGCCGTCGAAAAGGGGTAGATCGAAAACCGGGGCTTTTCCACCCGCTTCAGGCACGAGGGCCAGGATATCGCCTGCGGGCGGCAGCAGGAAAAATATCAATGCGACGAGAATCGAGAAACACCTGGACATCGCAAGCCTCCTTTGAACTTCAACATTGAACGGGGGCATTCCATCGGCTATATTCGGCTTTTCCGCGCATAAAAACCAAACATTGGAGAATATGACCATCGATTTGAAAATGACAAGAGAGATTTTCAGGCTGTCCCTCCCGGTAATCACCGGGATGATCTCGACGACGGTCCTCAACATTGTCGACACCGCCATGGTCGGGCGGCTCGGAAACGTGGCCCTCGGAGCCGTAGGGCTGGGCTCGTTCTTGACCCTCGTCATGATTCTCGTTTTCGGTTCGCTCGGTATAGGCACCCAGGCGATAACATCCAGGCGCGTCGGCGAAAAACGCGCCGACGCCGTCGCCGCCATCGCCTACAACGGTTTTTTTCTCGCCCTGGCGGCGGGCGCGGTCACATCGCTGGCCGGATTCAAGCTGTCGCCCGCCATCTTCTCGCTGCTCTCGGGCCGGGAGGAGATAGTCCGGGTGGGAACACCCTACCTCGAGATAAGAATGCTCGGCATGTTCGCCATGACCGTGATGTTCACGTTGAGGGGTTTCGCCTTCGGAATGGCAAGGGTCAAAATCGATATGGCGGTTTCGCTCATCATGAATATCCTCAATATCATCCTGAACTGGTTCCTCATCTTCGGCCACTGGATCTTCCCCAGGATGGAGACGAGAGGCGCCGCGATAGCGTCGGTGATCTCGACCTTCGCCGGGATGATCATATATATCCTTTTCGTACGTGTGAGAATACTCGACCGGTTCGTAATCCCCCCCATAGGCAGGATTCTCTCCAGGAAACTCATGTGGCGCATCGTAAAGATATCGGCCCCCCGCGCTTTTCAGTCGGTGTCGGTCGTCGGATTCATAATCTTCCTCAGCTTTATCGGCCGTATCGGGGTCGGCGAGCTGGCGATTAGCAATATCATATTCAAGGCTTTCAATCTCTCGTTCATGATCGGTATGGCCGTCGGGTCCGTTTCCGCGACGCTGGTAGGCAGAAGCATCGGCGAGGGGAACGAAAGACTGGCCGTCAGGTACGGTTGGCATTCCGCCGCAATGGGCTCCGTCCTGATGGGTATCATAGGCGCCATGTTCATGTTCTTCCCGAGACAGATCATGGGCGTATTCACCGATTCAGGCGCAAGTCTTGAAAAAGGGATACCGGCATTCCGGCTCCTGGGCGCCTTGCAATTCGTCGACGGAATCGGTATAGTCCTATCGAGGACCCTCCAGGGGGTCGGATGCACTATGTACGTGATGCTGGCGGAGATGATATGCATCTGGGCGATCATGATTCCTTCGGCCTGGGCCGCAGTTGAAATAATTCACGGAGGTATCACAGAAACCTGGCTCAGCATGTTTCTATATATTATATTCTTTTCCGCGTTCATGGCCTGGAAGTTCCGCGAGGGCGGATGGAAGCGTATAAAGGTATGAATCGCCGTATGCCGGCGTAACGATAATTCCGGCCGGGCCGGGATCAATCCGGGCGGCGGGCGTTTTCCCAGGGAGAATGCTTTTGAAAGACATGTTGCAGATAATTGTTTTCGCTATCGCCTGGTTTGCGATAATGAAATTCGTTCTGCCGCGGCTGGGCGTGCCCACCTGAATGAGCGGAACATGCGATGCCGGGGACCGGCACAAGAAAGACGATCGGGACGAAAAGAAGATTTGAGCGCTCTTTTGAGCGGGGAGATACGAGATGCCTATATTCGAGTACGAATGCGCAAAATGCGGCGCAAAATTCGAGGAGCTTGTGACAAATACGGAGCAGAAGGTGAAATGCCCCTCCTGCGGAAGCACCTTGACGGAGAAGATGTTCTCGCCTTTCGCCGGAGGATGCTCGGGCTGCTCCTCCACTTCCAGCGGTGGTGGATGAACCCCCTTCCGTTGAAACGGCGGTCCGCCGTTTCGTCGACCCTCATCCGGTCATGTCAACTGACGTAAAGTAACGCCCTTAAAAGGAACAAGCCCGGTGAAACCGGTGAAACCGGATTACCGGGCTGTCTTTATGGTAGCCCCTAGGGGAGTCGAACCCCTGATTCATGGCTGAGAACCATGCGTCCTGACCACTAGACTAAGGGGCCATTTCATAAAATGGCTGGAGAGGGAGGACTCGAACCCCCATCGGCTGATCCAGAGTCAGCTGTCCTACCGTTGGACGACTCTCCAAGAATTTACGACAACTTACATTATTTCATTCTGAAAATCAACACCCTTATGGCGCATTTCCGACAAAATCTAGCCGGCCGCGCTTCCGGCGCCTCTCAACCTCTCCACCGTCTTGGCCTTTCCCAGAAGCACGATTACCCAGAAAATGTCCGGCGAAACTTTCCCCCCGGTGAGGGCTACGCGGCACGGGTGTATTAGCTCCCCGGCCTGGATGCCGAGGTCGTCGGCCATATCCCTCAGCTCTTCCTCGACAGTTTTTCTGTCGAAATACATGAGCTTCTCATACCGGTCGGCCAGCAGCCCCAGCAGCCTCAGAACCTCCTCGTCATGCAGAAGGGTCCTGACGGCGACTTCGTCGCGCGGGTAATCGTCCCTGAAGAAGTACCAGAGAAGGGCCGGGATATCCTTGAGAAGCTTGAGCCGGTTGCCGAATACCTTTATGATAAGCGCCAACCTCTGCAATTCCTTGGTGTCGAGATCCTTGATGCCTCCGCTGTTATCGCCGTTCACAGGATCGGTTCCGGCGATGAGCTTGAGGTCGACCGGGCGCGACAGATCGACCTCGAAGTCGGGCGGCAGGCAGCCCTCCCGTTCCAGAACGTCGTAGGCAAGGGCGGTTTTCCTCTGGAGATCGAGGTTCTTGAAATGTTCGGCGTTTATATACTCCATCTTCTCATTGTCGAATATCGATGGATTCTTGGAAATCTTCTTAAGCGAGAACTTTTCTATCAATGCCTGCCGGGTAAAGAGCTCCCTCTTCTCGTCGAACGACCACCCCAGCAGGGCGAGGTAGTTGACCATCGCATCGGGGAGGTAGTACTTTTCCCTGTAATAGTCGATCGACGTGGCTCCGTGGCGTTTGCTGAGCCTCGTCCTGTCGCTCCCCAGTATCATAGGCAGGTGAACGAACTTCGGCACCCTGTAGCCGAGAGCGAGATACAGTCCGACCTGCCTCGGCGTATTGGAAATATGATCGTCCCCCCTGATGACG
>CAZPAH010000036.1:18605-22934 GCA_964584495.1 uncultured bacterium
CGGGCGGTGTTGGTCAGGTGATCCTCGCCGCGAATGACGTGGCTGATCTTCATCCTGGCATCATCGACGACGACGGCGAAATTGTAGGTCGGCCTTCCGTCGGATTTTATCAGCACGAAATCGTCCAGCTCTGAGCTGTCGAATTTGAAATCCCCCCTGATAACGTCTCGGAACCGTATCTCGCCGCCGGAGGGCATCCTGAACCTGATCACATGAGGCAGGCCCGCGGCCAGCTTCCCTTCGGTCTGCTCGGCCGTCAGGGCGCCGCACCTGCCGTCGTAGCGTATCGGCTGTTTATTCTTGCGGGCGACCTCCTTCATGCCTTCAAGCTCTTCGGGAGTGCAGAAGCACCTGTACGCTTTCCCCTCGTCCAGAAGCTTCGCCGCCTCGCTGTGGTATAGAACCGTCCTTGCCGATTGGATGTAGGGACCGTACTCTCCACCGACATCGGGGCCTTCGTCCCAGTCGAGTCCAAGCCACTTCATTCCCCTTAGAATCCCTTCGTACGACTCGACGGTGGAACGTTGAAGATCGGTATCTTCGATCCTGAGGATGAATACGCCGTTCGTCTTTCTCGCGTACAGCCAGTTGTAGAGTGCGGTTCTCGCCCCGCCGACATGCAGATGGCCGGTCGGACTGGGGGCGAACCTTACCCGTATTTCACCGTTATCCGCCGTCATCAACCGGAACCCTTTTCGTCGCCGGCGAACAATCCGTCTTTCAGATCAATCCTCTCGATGAGGCCGTCGTAATCGACGCCGAACGCTTCGATCGATGCTTCGTCGAGGGTCTTGCCCGAACCGATCATCCTGACGAAGGAGAGAATATCGTCGATGGAGGCGAATTCCAGCAGATTCTCGAGCATCCTATACGCGTAGTAGAACGACTCGCGCGTGATGACCATATCCTCGGCCGCCAACAGGTAATTCTCCAGCTCGTCCTGCGAGGGGTTGAAAATGATAACCTGCTTCCTGAACTGTTCCGCCTGGGCGCGCAGGATGTGCGATTCGCCGGCGAAATAGGAAGCGACGGCCTCTCTCATCCAGATCGGGATATTACCCCCCGAAAGCCTTCTAAGCGCCATCTGGGCCATCTTCTGAACCATGCCGATCTGAGCTATGTTCTTGTCGGAATCCCTGTCGACCCTTTTCATCATGATGTCGAAAGGCTCGAAATATATCGTATCCCCCTGAATAACGCCGTAATACCACCACTCCTTCCGGGCGACGAACATATACTCGTCCAGGTCCTTCGTTCCGACGATGTAGATCTTTCCGTCCGTCGGCCGGGCAATCTCCTTCGTGACGGTCCTGAAGCTTTCCAGGGCCAGGCCGAACGTCTGGACGGCGATAAACCTGGCTATATCCGAGGCCGGATAGTGGAGCTCGATATCCTTGTTAGCCATGACGCCGCCGCTTATCGGATGATAATCATCGACCAGCAGCTGATAGCTCTCGATAGGGGCAAGAAGGGAGTCTGGTATCCTGAACCGCTCCGATCCCTCATCCTTGCCTTTATCCTTCCCGCATCCCGAAAGAACCAGGCCCGCCACGATCAGAACAGCGATAACCGCCGACGCTAGATTTCGGGAGTGAATTTTATTCTCTTTTTTAATCATCTGCCTTTCCCTTTCGGATACATTTTCCTTACCAGCTTTCCGACACTTTCTATCGAAAGCTCTCTCTCCTTTCGACGAAGCTTCTCGAAAGTCTTGGCTCCGTGGGCCGACTCGGCCAGCCAATCCCGCGCGAACTCGCCGCTTTCAATCCTGGCGAAGAGGGCTTCCATCTCCCTCTCCGATTCCCCGGCGATCAGCTTCTCGCCGAAACGGAGACCGCCGTAGGCTGCGGTTCCGCTTATTACATCCCTCATTCCAGAAAATCCAACGCTGGTGAATAGATCGACGATTATCTTGAGCTCGTGAAGGCATTCGAAATATGCGATTTCGGGGCTGAAACCTTTCCGTACCAGAAGCTCGTATGCTTTCTTCACTATCGCGGGCACGCCGCCGCAGAGAACCGCCTGCTCGCCGAAGATATCGCTGACCGCCTCTTCCTTGAAAGACGTCTCGAAACCGCCGACCCTCAGGCATCCCAGCCCCCATGAAAGTGCGAGCGCGATATCTTTTCCCTTCCCGGAAACGTCGTTCTCCACCGCTATCAGGCAGGGCAATCCCGATCCTTCCAGGTACGCCTCCCTGAGACGCCCCCCCTGCCCCTTCGGGGCGACCAGGATCAGATCGTACCTCTCGGTGGCTATCTCGCCGAATGCGACCGCGAACCCGTGGGCGAATGAAACGGCGGCCCCCGGTCTCAGGTTCCCGTCGATCTCTTTTCGAAAGACCTCCCCCTGAACCTCGTCGGGGACGAGGAACAGCAAAAGGTCGGCCGCAGCCGCCCCCACGGCCGGCTCGAGAGGCTCGAATCCGTCCGCCAGGGCCGAATCCCATCCGTTTCCATTCCGCCGCGCCGCGACCTTGACATTGAAACCGGAATCGCGCAGGTTAAGAGCCTGCGGCCTCCCCTGGTTTCCGTACCCTAGGACGACCGTAACTGCTTCCCTGAGAATCGAAGGCCGGGCATCCCCGGCTGAATAAATTATCATCTTTCTTCCCTTTCGGGTCTTGTTAGAGGTATCTATAACAAAATACGGAGGAACTGGCAAGAGTATACTAAATCCGCCGTGCCTTACGCATCCCATGAAACCGGGCGATTCCGGCGTTCCGGCCGGCCGCCGCAAAAGCCTTTTCGCTTGACACCAACGGTTTTTCATATACTATTCCCTGGAGTGGCGGTGTAGCTCAGTTGGTTAGAGCAGCGGAATCATAATCCGCGTGTCCGGGGTTCAAGTCCCTGCACCGCCACCAGATATCACCGGTTGGAAGTTCCCGGCTCAATCCCAGAATTACGATGAATTGTACGGAAATGATCAGGGACTGGATCGAGAGGCACAGGCTCATCCCCCCCGGATCGAGGATACTGGCCGCCGTCTCGGGCGGTCCGGATTCGATGGCGATGATCACGGCCCTCCACGAGCTCTCGGAAGACCTCGGTTTCACCCTCGCCGCCGCATTTTTCGATCACGGGATCCGTCCGGAGGCGGAGCGCGAGAGACATCTGGTGGAATCGTACTGCCACGCGAGGAGGCTGACGCTGCTCTCCGGCTCGGGAAACGCGCCCGCCCTGTCGAAAGGTTCCGGCGGCTCGCTCGAGGAGGCCGCCCGCGAGCTCAGATACGATTTCCTGGAAAGCTCGGCGAAGTCGTGGGATGCGGACTTCGTCGCTCTGGGACATAACAGGGACGACCAGGTCGAAACTATCCTGCACCACATCATCAGGGGGACCGGATGGCGCGGGCTGTCCGGCATGCCGGTCAAAAGGGGTATCTTCATAAGGCCGGTCCTATGCTGCGCCGGACCCGACCTCAAGGCATTTTTACGAAACCGCCGCATCAGGTACGCGATCGACCGCAGCAACCGGGACAACACGCTCCTCAGAAACCGTATCCGCAACAGGCTTTTGCCCTTTCTTAGGAGGGAGTTCAATCCCTCGATCGACGATTCCCTGCTGAGGATAAGAGAAAATATCCTTGAAGGGTGGCGCGAGCTGGCCGGATCCGCCCTCGAGACCGTCCCCGGCCGCGAAGGGGACGGCGCGGTAAATATCCCCCTGGAAAAACTCTCCACCCTCTCCGATTTCCAGATATATCTTGTGCTCGACGCGGTACTCAAGGAAAGGTTCAACGTGATGCAGGACATAGAGAAAACGCATTTCGACGCGGCGAAAAAGCTGGTCCGTTCCGGGCGATCGGGTACAAGGATCTCCCTGCCGCACGGAGTGATCCTCTCCCGGGAACAGCTCTGCCTGAGGATCACGAAACGGGAAGCAGGAGGCGGTGAGAAGAAAAGATATTCCGGAGAAGTGCTTATCCCGGGAGAGGGGGAGTTCCGCCTTCCGCACTGGAACCTTATCGCCGATGTAAGCGTCGAGAAACCCCCCGGCGAAACCTGTCACGGATCGTTTTCCGAAGGCCTGTTCGCCGGCATCGTATTTCCCTTCAGGGTGAGAACGCGGGAGGCGGGAGACAGGATGACCCCTTTCGGGATGAAGGGACGGAAAAAAACGAGCGATATACTGATCGACGGCAAAATCCCCCTTCACAGGAGGGACGATCTGCCCGTTTTCGAGGACGGCGGGGGCATTTTCTGGATTCCGGGGATATGCGCGGACGATCGAACGAGGATTACCCGCTCCACCCGCGCTGCCGTCCGGATAAAGCTCAGGGAACGCGACGAGAACGGGTGACGGATATTTTCCGATAAAGAGATAA
>CAZPAH010000036.1:22944-23261 GCA_964584495.1 uncultured bacterium
TCCTTGTCCGAAAGTACAGAAACAGCCTGCTGGGGGATCCCGGATCGGAGGCCGAGCCGTGCGAACAGGTGAATCGCTGAGACTGCCGGAATGCAGGGAACTCATCTCTTCACGGGAAATACAAGATAGGGTAATCGAGCTCGCCGATCAGATATCCGCCGATTACAGGGAGACCAACCCGGTTCTCATAACCCTGCTCAAGGGGGCTTTCATATTTCTCGCCGACCTCGTCAGGCATCTGACGATTCCTCACGAGATCGACTTCATAACGCTTTCCAGCTACCGCGACGGAATGAAGAGAAGCGAAGTCATAGAGG
>CAZPAH010000037.1:0-3500 GCA_964584495.1 uncultured bacterium
AAAATCATGTTACCTGAACTTGCCGGCGAAGAGTACACGGGCGATTCAACCGAATATTCGTCCAGAACCCTGCCGTCCAAGGTGCTGTATGCCGATATCTTGGAATTATAACCTGTTACAAAGATCACATCACCTAATATCAAAGGCTTGGATCTAATCGCCCCACCTGTTTCTTTCATCCATACTTTGACCCCCTTGAAGGTAAGGGAATAGAGGATCCCATCATCCGATCCCGCGAATATCCTTTTTCCATCAGTGGAGGGACTGCTTCTGACATCGCTTCCCGCGCCGAAACGCCACATTAGGTTACCCTGCGAAAGTGAGTATCCGAAAAGATACTTGTCCCCCGTTCCGAAAACGATCAGGTTTTCCTTATCTATGCACAGGGGGGTGGAGTATATCGTGCCTCCCGGACGTGTACGCCATTCGATTTTTCCGGAGTGATCGAGTCGCACAAGATCGCCATCCGTAGTTGCGGCCAGAATATAGCTTTCACCTATTGTGGTGGAGGCCCAGATGCCTTCTCCTATCTTGACGGTCCACAGGTGACGGCCCTCGTTCATGTCCAACGCCACGAGCCTGCCGTCCATAGTTCCCGTTACGACCAACCTTTCACGCATTCTCGGGCTGCTGACTATCTTGAATCCGGCGGCGTAACTCCATACAAGATCGCCTGTTATGGAGCTAAGACAAAAAATGTCTCCCTTGTAGTTGGCGCAGATCACCTTTCCGTCCCCACAGATCGGGGAAGCGCCGATTCCGTCACCCGAGTCATATTTCCAGACGAATTTCCCATCTTCGGTGAACGAGTATATGCAACCGTCACGGCAGCCGAATATCACCTTTCCCCCGTCAATTACGGGGGATGATGTGACGGGAGCATCAAATTTCTTCTTCCAACCTTCCGATATGCTGACGGTTTCAGGCGCGACCGCCGAGTCATTCCCCTTGACCGGCTTGATCTCCTCATCCGGCACTTCTTCGGCCGGCGTTTCGGTTTCGCCATGCCCCTCCTCTGCCGATAGGAGTACCTGCGGGTCCGAAATGTGCCGGTCGCTACCGCCGTGCTTGAAGGGGTTGAAAATCAGTAGAACGGCGGCGACGGCGGCGATAACACCGGCGATATAAGGTACTGGAGATCTTTTCATTGAACTTCCTCTTTTCCGTGAATCGAAAGGTTTCTCCCCTTCCACCGGCAGGTTCCAGTGGATAGCGGGAAAGGTCAGGCTTGTATCGAGATTGATCCCCTCGTTCTTCGGTACCGAGAAAGAGGGAAAGAATATGCTATCAAGGAAAACTTCCCTGTACCGTTTGACGAAATCCCGCGTTGGGGCGAATACCAGAGTATGATCGCCCGCCGGCAGGGTAAAGTTCTGTATAACGAAAAGATCCTCGACCGGTCTCAGGAAGAGGTCCTTCTGCTCCAGACCTCCGTCGCTACGCAGGTCATTGATGTCCGTCCCGGAATCGAGAGTGCGTTCAATCGATGTCTCCGCATCCCACTGAATCTTTTCAACGGCCCTGTTATGAAGGAGGAACAGTTCCCGGTCCCGTCTGACTATTATAACGATCATTGAATCCGTTAGGTAAGACTCGTTCTCGATCGCTGCTGTATCCTGCTCCCGTATAAGATCGAGTATTTTTCGGAAGTATTGTACAGGGTGTCCCAGACGGGAAACCGAGATCGCGTTTCTGAACAGCACTCTAAGAGATTCTTCGTGTGCGTGCGTAGCCGGGGAGAAGAAGAGAAGTATCTCCTCACCGCGCGTTTTACGCGGTATCTCGTGATAAATTAAAGCGTCTTCCCTGCCGCTGGTGCCGAAGCATACAAAACAGGTCTTTTCCATGGCAACCACCTCAGTTCGTGAGGTTAGTTGCCGGAAGACAAAAAATCAACAAGAAATAATGATGATATGACGGGAGCTTCGGGGGTAGCTCTCTATCAAGTCGCGCTGAATATCCCTTTCAGCTTTGAAAACACCTTGTCGATAGGTCCCTCTGAAGGATCACTATTCCCGTCGGCCTGCTTCATAAACTTTCGAGCAACGGTATTCTCGGGGTCCCATTTGATAGCGTCCTTGAAATGCTTGATCGCAAGGCTCTTCAAGCCGGCCTTGAAATAGACGAATCCCAGGTTGGCGTGGTAATCGGCGTTGTAGAACTCCATCTGAATCGCTTTCTTGCATTGGTCCCTAGCTTCGTGGAGGTTGGTGTTTGTCATAGCGAGGCTGAATCCATACCAACTCCTGTAAGCGGGATTATCGGGGAATAGCTTTACGGCCGATTTTAGGAGAAGGATCGCTTTGGAGTACATGCCGTTTCTCATCGCTTCCTTCGCTTGAGTGAACGCGAGGGATGCCGATTTCCTGTCGTTTTCCTTTATGACTCCCGAGCTTTTCGAGCCGGCGCCTTTTTTCCTGAGCGAGTCGTCGTATTCCCTCCTCTGCTCTGGATCAATGAGAACGCTGTATGCTTCGTTTATCCGCTTGAATCTCTCCCGGTTCTCGGGCTTATCTCCAGCTACGTCCGGGTGATACAGTTTTGCCAACTGGAAATACTTCTTCTTGATTTCCTCAGTGGATGACCCGGGATATAATTCAAGTAACGCGTAATAATCGGTACTCACTTATACCTACCTCTTGTTTGTCACGGGTTTTACCTCGTTCATGAGGTTTCGAGCCAACTCATTTTCCGGGTCGATTTCAAGAAGGTGCTCCAGGTGCTTACGGGCCTCTTCCATGGTGCCCTTCTCGTAAAGGGCGAGCGCCATGTTCAGCTGAGCCTTCAGGTATGTCGGATGTATTTTCAGAGCCATCTCGAATTCCATCACCGCGTCATCGGTCATCCCCTTGTTGGCATAGGCTATTCCCAGAAGATTATGAAGGTCCGGATAGTTTGGATGCATCGACAACGATTTTCGCAGCTCGGACATTGCGAAATCATAATCCCCGTCCTGAATCGCCTCGAGGGCTATCTGTTTGCTTACCTGGGATGAAGAGGGACGGTCCTCGAGAAGTTTGTAAAAGATCTTCTTAATCTCTTCGTTCTCGGGATCGTACTTCAAATATTCGATGAGTTTTTTTACCTGATCGAGAAAGAAGTTGGGCGAACATGAGAGGCTTTCCTCAAGTTCCTCTATCCCCCTCGTGTTCTTGTAATCGAGCCAATAGCTCATCGCCAGCTTGACCCTCGCCTTGAAATATCGAGGGTTGATGGCAAGGGCTCTCTTGATGCTTTCCCTGGCGTTTATCCTGTTTCCGATCTCTTCATAGAGTGTGCCGAGTTTGAAATGAACATCGGCATATCGGGGTTCCAGTTCGACGGCCTTTTCAAGCTGCCGAACCGCCTTTTCTATTCTTTTATTATCCTCGAGCTGTTTTGCGAATTCGATATACGATTCTACCATGTACATTCGGACCATCTCCTGGTCTTTGGCCAGGAGCTCTCCCGGATTCCTCGAAAGATAGGCCTCGAATTCTCTGCATGCCTTTTGGTAATCC
>CAZPAH010000037.1:3510-6752 GCA_964584495.1 uncultured bacterium
GCTTTTTTAAGGCTGTTTCTCGGCAAGAAACTTATAAATCTGTCGATGAACATTGATGTTGACCTTTCCTATCCTTGTTGAGAGGAGGCACCATGCAAAGCGCTGCGCAATAACCAGCATGCAATTCAGAGGCCAAAAAACAATCCGGTTTTATAGGTTAACTGCCGTTTGGAAAGGTTTTTGTCAGGTCGGGTTCCATGAATCCGGTCTTTTTCGATACGCTGAAGTAATCGCCGGAAGAATAAGTCGGTTTCGCAACGGCCACGAGCCTTAATTTGCATTTTGCAAGGATTCCTGCATCAGGGCATGAAAAGGTAACGTTCCTTTTAAAGCTTCCCTCGGGGAAGATGTGTCCGCTGAGCAGGTCTATCCTGTTATCTCCTCCCATATCTTCGAGATACAAATCGACCATCGAATGCTCGGTAAGGTGGAAGGAAAAGGTGAGAGAGCACTGTCCGCTCTCCTCGTCGATCTTAAGACTTTCGATTCCGAGCCCGGTCAACTCGGTTCCTATCCAAAAATATTGGATGTCGGACCTCTCGGAAATCAGAACCTGTCCGAATCTTCTATAGATTGCTATACCTTTCGGAGCATCCAGCTTTATACCGCCGGCGGAGTCTTCGCCGATCGCCGTGACGTAGTTCATATTCCTATCGAGCTTATGAATAAGATTGCAGTAGGAGTCAGTGACATAGATATTGGCGTAATAGTCGATATCGAGATTATCGAACCGTCCCTTCTTTCCGGTGGATGTGTAGTGGAATATTGAAGGTTCTCCCTCCTCGGGAATCTTCCACAACCTGCCGCCCATGCTGTCCGAGAGAACGATGAAATATTCGTTGTAGTAGAGCCAGTCATCGCCGCGGGTGATAACGGAAATTGCATCTGGCTCGACAAGAGAACACCCTTCGGCCTCCGGCCGCAGGATCTGCGACAATCCGCCATGATAATCGAACACTACGATTCGATCGTTACCCGAATCGGTAGTGAAAACCTTGCCGCCGCTTGCACAAACGCCCAGTGGCGTGTCCAGGGCGTCGCTTCCGAAGGTGTCTACTTTCCTGACGAAAATAAGCTTATCATCTTCATATTTCATGAATACCAGGCGGTTGTTGCCGGTATCGGCTATAAAAATATTACCTTCCACGTCGCCGGATATATCGTGCGGCTCCAGGAAGTCCGTCAACGCTCCATTTCCCTCTCCTGCTTCCGAGACGGAGGTGAATCCCTTGTTGTAGAGAACTTTATTGCTTCCGGCATCCACGGTGAATACAGTGAGATCATCGTCGTCTTTTTTGGTGGAAGGATCGTCTTTGGATGAAAGTTTCGTGCAGTAGATTCCCCGCAGATCATCGAACTTCTCCCTGTACAGGGATAAGATATCCAGGTGTAGCTGGGAAATCCTTTGGAATCCCGGGCAGTGTATCCATGGAGGAAAAGCCAGCGTTGAACCGGCTTTGCCGCCCATAGTAAGGGACAGCAGGATCAGCGAAACGGCCAGGAGGGGGATCAATTCCTTTAATCGCATCGGATCTCCATAGCGTTTGAATTGATAAGCTCGTAGGCCGCCATCGCGTCGAGAACCTTCCTGGTATAATTTCTTGTCTCGTCGGGACCGATCATTTCCAGGGCCAGTAATGGATTTCGCCTTGGTTCGAAAGTTTTTCGCCATCCCGACATTCTGGACGAACCGGCGTTGTAAGCGGCCAGCATTCCGACAATCGATCCATCGTTCCTGTCGAGAAGGAATCGCAGGTACCAGACACCGGCCTCGATATTGAAATCGGGATCAAAAAACTCTTCCTGCTGGACCTTTTTTCTGCCCAGTTTCGATCCAATCCATCTCCCCGTCTTCGGCATCAATTGCATCAGCCCGATCGCCCCCGCTCCCGAAACCGCGTTGCACATGAACCTGCTCTCTTCCCTGATGACGCCGAGGATCAGAGCGGGAGGTATATTCCTGCTTAAAACCTGCTCGCGTATTTTACCTGAGTATGCCGCCGGATACTTCAGAAGAAGCGATCTAATGCTCGAAGCTTTTTTGAAGACACCGGAATCGAGAAGCGAGGTGCTGAAACCGACCATGCCGTTCGACCTGGATGAGATGTACAGGGTCATCATCATGTCGGGATCGTGGGAATATATCTTCGAAAGGGTTCTACCACACTTTTCCGCCTCGTCGAGAAACCCACGATCCAGGAAGTAGAAATAGGCTTCCCAGGCCGGATGATCCGAACGCTTCCCTCCCCCCCCGGATATGGATATCAGATCGTCAAACATCTTCTTTTCGGTTATTTCCAAGGAATCGAGACAGGAACCGGATGCGACCACATTCTCGTCTATCAAGAACGAGGCACGCCCGGATTTTATCATTCTGGAATACAGCGAATAGGGATAGTCGTCCAAAAGCGAGGCCCGCCATTTTTTGGCTTTCTCCCGGTCGATTTCCGTGTCGTAAAGCCAGTAAAGCGCGGCCGGCTTTAGCCCTTCATCGCATGATCGTATGGTTCGTTCGAGTATCCCGTGCGCGGTCGGCTTATCGCCCGTCCAGGATCTCAGTGCCGCTTCGCTGATCATTGCTTGGAATCCCGAGTACGTTCTTATCTCCCTCTTTCGCAGCTCTTGCCATATGCTCAATGCCTCTTCGATCTTACCGGTCGATACCTTGATCCGTGCGGCAAGGTCCATGTATCTTTCGGCCCTAGCATCTCCGGGGTAGTAAAGCCCGAAAAGCCTGTAGCAGGCCGCAGCGTCGTCCTCTTTCTTCATACGGTACTGAATGGTCGCAATACGCAGAAGAGAATCCTTCTTCAGATCGACCGGACCGTTCGATCGGAACAGTGCCCGGTAGATCTTCAGGGCACACCTGTCGTTTCCGGCTCCCTCCAGGAGCCGGCCCCTTATGTAATCGCCCGCATGATCCTGAAGCTTCATCGAGTTTAGATACTCGATTAGGCGTTTCGAAGATTTACTCCGCCTACCCGACGAAGATTTTTCAGATGCCGCCCTTATCGCTTCCGTGGTGAAATCGCCCGGTTTGAAATAATGTCCGGAAATAAGCTCGTCGAATATCTCGAAGGTTTCGTCGTCGAACCTGCACCGCATGGCGCGGGAGAAGAATTTCATACCCATAGCCGGATTGCCCGAAAGCGAGTAAGACCTGGATATCAGTAACAGGGCCTTCCCCTCCAGAAGATTGATATCGATCTTGTCCAGAAAATCGTGTTCTCGGCCGTTATTCA
>CAZPAH010000037.1:6762-22775 GCA_964584495.1 uncultured bacterium
TCAAGCCCAGCATGATTTCCGTGTAGAGGTTTGTCGTTTCCGAGAGCAGGTGGTGATCTCTAAGCTCGGGATATTTCTCCACCATCTCAAATATGGATGAAAGCTCCTCGGCACATCCGCTGCTGTCACCATTAAGGACTAGAGTACGCCCTATGAGTTCGCGTCGGTAGACCTCCAGCCATATATTTCCGATTTCATTTCTAATCGATGGTATGACGGTGGAAAGGCTGTCCGCCATGAAAGAAACGAGGGCGTCTCTCAGCGGATCGCTGCCGTCGTCCAGGAGCCTGCATGCATCCTCTATCCTTCCCGCCATCGTCAGACAGGCCGCCCGGTCGGGACTATTGCCCACGACGCCGCAGGCTATGGCGGCTTTGTAATATTCACCACGCCAGAGATATGCCTCCGCGCCCGATTTTTCAAGCGCTCCTCCATAGGCGGAAGTATGAAGGAATAAGGTCAATATGCAAATTGCTGTCGGTATTCGCATGGCAATCCCGTTCTTACATCATATTATGCTGTTGTTTGATCGGGAAGGCAATTAAAATGCCAGGCCGTCAGGCCGACCGGAAATTGGAAGCTCACTCCCATTCTATCGTTGCCGGCGGTTTGGAACTTATATCGTAAACGACCCTGTTGATACCGTCCACCCGGTTGATGATCTCGCTGGCGATATTCTGGAGAAAGCCGTATGGAAGCTTTGCCCAGTCCGCCGTCATTCCATCGGTGCTGGTGACCGCCCTTAGAACGGCAGTTTTTTGGTATGTTCTTTCATCACCCATGACTCCAACGCTTCTCACCGGCAGCAGGACGGCGAAGGCCTGCCAGACATCGTCGTACAGATTATCTCTTTTTAAGCCGTCGATAAAGATCCTGTCGACCTGCCTTAGAAGGTCGAGATCTTCCTTGTTTATCGCGCCGGGGATTCTTACCGCGAGTCCCGGACCCGGAAAAGGGTGCCTGCTGATCTGGAGACTCGAAAGTCCAAGAACCCTTCCGACCTCCCGGACTTCATCCTTGAAAAGGAGCGAAAGGGGCTCTAAAAGCTCGAAGTTCAGGTTATCGGGCAGCCCTCCGACGTTGTGGTGCGATTTTATGGTCGAGGAAGGGCCTACCGTGGAACGGCTTTCAATCACATCGGGATAGAGGGTCCCCTGGGCCAGAAAGTCGAAGGGGCCGAGACGCTTGCTCTGCTCATCGAAAATGTCGATAAAGCATTTTCCAATTATCTTTCTCTTTTCTTCGGCGTCAGTAACTCCTTCCAGCCTCTTGAGAAATTCGTCGGCGGCATCGACAAATACGAGCTCTGTAGTCAGGTATTTTCCCATCATTTCCCTGACCTCTTCGGCCTCATTCAAGCGAAGGAGCCCGTTATCGACAAAAACCGGGCAGAGATTCTTGCCTATCGCCCTGTCGACGAGCGCCGCCATCACGGAGCTGTCGACACCACCGCTGACGGCGCACAGAACCCTCGACTTTCCAACTGTTTGACGGATTCTCGCGACCTCATGCTCAACGAACGATTTCGAGCTCCAGGACGGGTCGCAGCCGCATATGTTGAAAAGGAAATTTCCGATTATCTCTTCGCCGTGCTCCGTATGAAAAACCTCCGGATGAAACTGAAGCCCGTAGATTTTTTCCGATACGCTGAATATCGCCGCTATAGGACATCCATCCGACGACGCTATCGATTCGAATCCTTCAGGAAGTGTCTTGACCCTTACTCCATGGCTCATCCATACCTTCTGCTCCCGCGGGGTTCCCTTGAAGAGGTCGTTTTCAGGGGATGTCTTGATAATGGTGTGTCCGAACTCCCTGTGATCCGATTTCTCGACTACCGCTCCTTTCGCCTGGGAGATCAGCTGCATCCCGTAGCAGATACCCAGCACCGGTAGTCCCAGGGAAAAAATATCGGCCTCGAGACGCGGCGCGTCCTCTTCCGTCACGCTTGCAGGACCGCCGGACAGGATAATGCCGCGCGGATTCTCTCCCTTTATGGCCTCGAGGCTCGCCGAGTGCGGAAGTATAACCGAAAACACCTTGGAGGCGCGTACCTTCCGGGCTATAAGCTGTGTGTACTGCGATCCGAAATCTAGAATAACAATCGACTCGCCTCTCCATGCAGTTTCTCGCAACTGATTCTCCTAGTGTCTGAAATGCCTTCGTCCCGTCAGAACCATAGCCAAACCGAGCCTGTCCGCTGCTTCTATCACCTCGTTGTCACGAATGGAACCTCCCGGTTGTATAATCGATTTGACCCCGGCGGCCGCCAGGGTCTCGACCCCGTCGGGGAAAGGGAAAAATGCATCGGAACCGGCCGAGCATCCGGCGATGTCCATTCCCTCACGCTCCGCTTTGTCCACGGCTATCCGACACGAATCCACCCGGCTCATCTGTCCCGCCCCCACTCCGACGGTTCCATCTTCGTCACAGATGACTATACCGTTCGATCTAATATGTTTGACGATTTTCCACGAGAGTCTCAGGGCTTTTTCCTCGTCCGGGGTTGGTTTTCTCGATGTCACGCACTTGGGCTGCTCGAGCTCGGGGAACCCTGTATCGCGCTCCTGGACAAGAAGCATTTCGCCGGCCTCTCTTGTCACCCAGCCCGAAAGATCTCTTTCCCATTCCGCTACCGGGACGGTTATCAGGCGCAGATTCTTCTTTTTGCCAAGAATGCCCAAAGCCTCTTCGCTGAATCCCCTTGCAAGAATCACTTCCACGAATCCTTCTTTCGAAGCTTCGGCGGATTTTTCATCCACGATACCGTTAATCGAGATTACGCTGCCGAAAGCCGAAAGCGGGTCGGTCTTCCTTGCCCTTATAAGGCTCTCATGAACGTTACCGCAGACGGCGGCCCCGCAGGGATTCATATGCTTGATCACAGCGCACGAGCTCTCTCCGAGATCCTTGGAAAGCTCGAAGGCGGCCCACATATCCTGGATATTGTTGTAGGAAAGCTCTTTCCCCTGGTGCTGAATGAAATCACCGAAGAATCCCTTGGCGTTGCTCTTCACGTACAACGCCGCCTTTTGATGAGGATTTTCGCCATATCGTAGAGGTTTGATCTTGTCGTATATTAAGATCTTCTGCTCGGTAAGCCGATCCACGCCGGCCTCTATCTCGAAAAACTCCGAGATGACGGCGTCGTAGGAGGCCGTGTGATGGAACGCCTTCGAGGCAAGAGTTATTCTTCTTGCAAGCGGAATTTCGCCTTCGTTACGGTCCAAATCCTCGATTATTCCACCGTAATCGGATGGATCTACTACAACCGCCACGCCGCGAAAATTCTTCGCCGCGGATCTTATCAGTGTCGGTCCGCCGATATCTATCTGTTCCACCTTTTCTTTCTCACTCAACATTTGATCTGCGGCGGCTTCTCTGAAACGGTAAAGGTTTACGGCCACCAGATCGATCAATTCGATACCGAGCTCCACTGCCTGCTCCAGGTGCTCCTTCTTTTCCCTGTCCGCCAGGATACCCCCGTGAATCTTTGGATGCAGTGTTTTTACCCTTCCATCCATGCATTCGGGGAAGCCCGTTATATCGCTTATATCCGTTACCTCCACACCGGCCTTGCGGATAGCCCTCGCGGTGCCTCCCGAGGCGATTATCTCTATCTTCCTGTCGGCAAGCTCCCTGGCGAACTCTTCCAATCCGGATTTGTCGGTAACGCTCAGTAATGCCCTTTTAACCTTGAGGCTCATTTCAGGTACCTTTCTATATTCAGTCTGGGGAACAGGTTTTTCAGTGCCAGGCGGTACCGCCCGGAAGTTTTTTCGATTATATCGTCAGGAAGCTTCGGGGCGGGTGGCTCGTGATTCCATCCCGTTTCGTCGAGGTAATCACGGACGAACTGCTTATCGAGGCTCTTCTGCTGGCGGCCCGGCTCGTACTCCTCCTGAAGCCAGAACCTGGATGAATCGGGAGTGAGAATCTCGTCTATGATCGCTATTTCACCGTCAATCTTCCCGAATTCGAACTTGGTGTCGGCTATGATAATCCCTTTCTCCGAAGCGTAGGAACTCGCCTTCGAGTATAGTTCCAGGCTGATCATCTCGATTTCCCTGACAACGTCTTCGCCCACGATCCCTGCGGCCGTTTCCACGCTAATGTTCTCATCGTGTCCCGATTCGGCTTTTGTGGAAGGCGTGAAAATCGGTTCTTCAAGCTTTTCCGACAGCTTCAGGCCTTTTTGCAGGGGCAGTCCGCAAATCTCGCCGGTCGCCTTGTACTCTTTCCATCCCGAACCTGAAAGGTATCCCCTGACGATACATTCAAGATCAATTCTCTCGGCTTTTTTTACCAGCATCGAACGGCCAGCCAACTCGTCCTCCATGTCGTTGAAAGGCGGCGGAAAATCCGCGAGGTCCACGCTGATCTTATGATTCTTGAAGCCCCCAAACCAGTCGAACCATGCGGAAGAGATCATATTCAATACTATCCCTTTACCGGGTATGGGAGACGGCAGAATGGAATCATACGCGGATATCCTGTCGGAGGCGACTATTATCAACCTTTCGCCGAGATCGTATATATCCCTCACCTTGCCGCGATAAGAAGGTTCCACAACCTTCGAACCGCTTTTCATACCACTTTTTCTCTTGTTATTCATCTAATATCCTGACCCTCCTTTTACCTTCCGTCACCAGTCTTCCCTCCGCGAAAAGCTTCACGGCTTCCGGGTATGCGGAATGTTCCTGTTCCAGAATTCTGGCGCTCAATCGCTCCACCGTATCATCAGGCAAAACCGGAACTACCCTCTGTATGACAATAGGCCCAGTATCGACGCCCTTGTCGACGAAATGAACGGTACAGCCCGAATACTTGACTCCGTACTCAATTGCCTGTCCCTGCCCGTCCAGCCCTTTGAAACTGGGAAGGAGGGCCGGATGTATATTCAGCATTCTTCCAGCGTAGCGGTCGAGAAGCTTTCCCTTTACTATTCTCATAAAACCGGCCAGGCATACGAGGCCGATATTCCTTTCCTCGCAGAGGCGCCAGATCTGTTCGCTCGACTCCGAACTCATCGACCCTTCCCTGTCTCCACAGTCTACAATAGCCGATTCTATACCCATCGCCGATGCCGTCTCGAGCGCCCCGGCACCGGGATTATCGGCAACCAGCAATACTATCTCAGCCGGATAATCGATCGATTGCGCCGATTTCGCAAGCGCTTCGAAGTTGCTTCCCCTGCCTGAAGCGAGAACGGCGACCTTGAGCCTGTCTTTCACGATGCACCTCCGGAGATCTTTATTTGCCGGCCAGTGTGCTTCGAATTTACCGTTGTCATGGTATCTTTCGAACCGGGACAGGATTCATGCCCGGAGTCTCAATCTTTAACATAGCGCATATTATCTTGACTGGATCGACAAGTCAAGATTTGAAGGTAACCAAGATCAAAATGGTTTCAATTCCCCTCATGATGCGGCGGTGTTGTATCGAACGACCTATCGCCCGGTGATAAACCCGCTTGCCTACCTTTCCTCGTGATACTGAAGGCGAGGCCCGAGCCGCTGAAAGGTATCAACCCGGTCTGCGGGCTTGACTGCGGTGGAATTAGTTTTATCGACACGGATCCGGCCGGGATGGATATCGCACGTGTGACCTCGAACACGGCTGTTCCCGAGTTCCTTATCTCCGATATCATCCGGTAAGATCCTCCGGCTAGAAACGGCGAGCATCGAAGCATCCGCGGATGCATTCTTCCGACCAGATACTCCAACCCCTTCAGACGCCGGCCATCGGCACCAAGCACTATCATCTCATCCAGCGAGCCCCGCCCGGAACGCCAGATATCCGCAACGATAACCCTGGCTTTATTCTCGGTAAGGTCTCCACCTATGACAAGAATTCCCTCCCTCATGAAATACAGGTTTTCCTTCCACTGCCATCCGCTTCGCTCGATGTATTCCGGTGCAGTGGTGGCTTCATGGCCGGGTCTTAAATGGCTTCTGAATGCCGCGCCCGAAGCGAGAGATAATATAAAACAGGCAACCGCCGCGTATTTCAAATAGATTCCGGATTTCGATCGGGATCTCTTTCTCAATGATATCGATAGGATGATCAAGGCGGCGATATAGACGTAAGGTTCCACTATTCCAGTGAATACCGCGGGGGCCGGCAGATCCGAGAGCAACTCTGGGATGGACCATAGTAGATCGGCCAGCAAGTTGAGCGGTTTTGCTATAAGGCAGCGGACACTGGATGAGACCGCCGAACAGGAATCCGGAGTATAGGAAGATGGTTACCGGGCCGATCATTGCCAGGTTGGCCGTGAAGGCGGCCGAGGAGACCCTTCCAAAGTATTGAAGAACCAAAGGAAGGGTGAATAGCTGCACCGAAAAGGTGACGGTCGGTATTGACAGGAACCGCTTTAAAAGATGTCCGAAAGCCCTTCCCGTCAGATATCGTTCCATATTCCTTATCATGGGGACGGCGATGAGCGAAATTCCCATGACCGCGAGGAAAGAGAGCTGAAATCCGGTGCTGTAGATTAACGAGTGCTTCCAGATCACAAGGAACAAGGATCCTGTCAGAAGGCAGCCGGTCAGATCAGCGGGAATCCCGAGCGTCCTGATTGAATTCCACGTGATAAAAAGGGCCAGGGCCCTGAGCATCGATGCGGGGGAACCGGCCACGCGGGTGTAGGCTGCCAGGACAAAAATCAGGATCGTGTTTCTGACTGGAACGGGGAGTCTGATACGTGAAAGTATCCATCCGGCGGGTAGGGCGAGCATGCCGAGATGAAGCCCGCTCAGGGCGAGAAAATGGGAGATCCCTAGGAACCTGTAGATCTCGGTCAATTTCTCATCCAGCCCCCTCCTGTCGGCCAGCAAAAGAGTCTTCAGCAGTTGCCGGCATCTGACCGACAATCCGCGGTTTTCCAGAGTGCGTTTAGAATATTCTCTCATCCGAGAGATTATTCCGCCCGCGAAAGTCCGGTCTTTCGAACGGTCCGCATGAGGGAAGCCGGAAGCCGGCGGTCCCCCGTGTTTTATCGCCGCGTAGCCGGGCGTTCCGATGAATTTATCGGCCGATCTCGATGCCCCGCTCATTTCAGCAGAAAGGGATGAATGCATAAGAATAAGCAGGGATGTGGATACCGGCAGGAAAAACCGGAGCGCCCCCTCATTATAAAATCTTCTCTGATGAAGTGGTCTTCCTGGAGTAAATTTGCGGTCAGGCCGGAACGCCGCTTCTCCCAATATATAAAGAACTAAGGAAAGGATCGAACAAATGAAGAGAACTCCCGAGCCCGGAGTCGCCAGAACACCTGCCATAAAAAATACGGCCCACAACATCGTCATCATCATCCTCCCATGCCGGTGATAGGCGCTTCACAACGCCTTAAATCGATCAGCCGATGCTTACTGTACCCTCTTACTCCCTTTCGTAGAATTGAACCCTGTTTTTCCCCGCGGATTTCGCACTAAGAAGCGCCTGATCGGCTTTTCTGAACAGATCCGATTCCTGGCTGGCGTCGACAGGGTAGACACAGCCTCCTATGGTGATCGAGATGGAAAGTTGCCTGCCTCCGTCCACACTGAGGCTCGTGTTGGCGATGACCTCTCTTATCCTCTCGGCGGTTCTTTCGGAGGCATCCCTGTCGGCTCCAGGCAATAGAGCTATGAACTCTTCTCCTCCAAACCTGAAAAGCAGATCTATCTTTCTCAGATGTTTCTTTATTACTCCGGCCACCATTTTCAGGACTTCGTCGCCGGTATCGTGCCCATACCTGTCGTTGAAGAGCTTGAAATCGTCGATATCCATGATCAGGAATCCGAGGCACCGTTCGTTTCGCGAGGCTCTTTCCATTTCAAGAGGAAGTTGAGACTCGTAGAAGTTCCTGTTATTAACCTGAGTCAGCGTATCGATCGATACCATTCTTTCAAAGTGCTTGTTGTTGGCCAGGAAACGTACTATTCCCTGTCCCAGCAGGTAGAAGTTCGAGTATGTCTCCCTGTCGGGAGGATCCGGATCGGAGGAGTGTATCTGGAGGATCCCTAATTTTTCCCGGCCGGTTTCTAGAGCTACAAGGATGACGGATTGCGGCGCCGTCCCGACCTTGAACAGGTTGAGCCCCGTCCTGGATAATTCGGGCCGTATCAATGTGCAGATCCTGCCGGAATAGAGGGCCTGCCTGTAGAATTCGTTTTTCTCCAGGTCGGCAAGTGTAGATTCCTCGATTGATTCGCTGTACCTTATGCCCCTCAATCCCTGATTCTCAAGAAGCACGAGGTAACCTACAGCTCCCTCTAAGATCTTCCCGGTCAGATTCAGCATCGTTTCGATTCGGCTCACCGGGGAAACGGCCGTGCCGTTCAGTGAAAGCGAGGAAATGATCCCCGCCAGCACCGACGGGATGATTCCGGAGGATCCCGGACGGGGCCGACCGATCAACCGCCATTCCTCATGTGTCATATTCAGCGTAATCTTTTTGTGACGCGACCTGTCAACATAAGTCAGCATCACCCCTTTGGATCGCTCTTCCACGGCCATTCTGTGGAAGGACCCTGTCTGAACCAATTCTTCCATGCATCTGTACGCTTCCCTGACGAGGGGCAGGCGCTCGTTTCCAGCTATGGCATCAAGAATCCCTTTGATCCTGTCGGGCGAGAGAAGCTGTCGGGGAATCAGCCTGGAAAGCAGGAACTTGTAATCTTTATTCAACCCTGGATGCATGTCTATTCCTGTAAAGCCGGGTTTATTAAATAATACCTTTCGTTCCTTTAATTATACACTAATTAGGGTATCTTTTCCAACCCCGGATAGCGGCCGCAGTAAGCTCGAAGCTTGAAAATCGTTGAATTAGCAGGTAGTTTAGGTACTCTTCCTCCATAATCTGGCACGGTTTTTCCATCTTTTTGACGATTTGAAAGTGATTTTGCGTTATTTATGGTCTTTGGACCCTTGAACATCCAGCGGAAATTCTATATATTGACGCAAAACCAAAGGGGCATTGAGTATGAAAAATTCTTTCATGCTTTTGTTGATTGTGGTACTCGGTGCGGCCAGCGGCTGTTTTTTTGCCGGTTCCGCTCCGAATGCCTCCAAGACGGATGATTACGAATACGCTGTTTCGGAAGAGGAGATGTATCTCCTATATCCACAGCTGCTCAGACTTAACAAGAACTTCGATGAGGCCTCCGCCTACTATTACCTGGGTGACATCGAATCCGCCATGTCGATGAGCGAGAAGCTTCTCGATGATATCGATCAGTTGAGGAACGGTTCTCCCGATCCATACGTCTGCCTCCATCTGGACTCCCTGTGGAATAAAACGGTTTGTTTCAGGACGAGGCTGAAGGACGAAGAATACAACAAGGACTGGCAGATCCAGATGACCGCGGTTCTCGATTCGATTGCCGAGAATCATGTTGTCGAGGAACATATCGAGGTCGCTTATAACTGGCGCACCGAGCATTGGATGAAATATTTCAAGGGCAAGGGACGAAGACATTTTTCAAAATGGCTGGACAGGGTTGAAAGTTACAGGGATATCATTGAACCGATTCTGGTTCAGGTCGGTATTCCAAGGGACCTCATCTACCTTGCCGTTATCGAGAGCGGGCTAAATCTCAATGCCCGCTCGAATGTCAATGCAACGGGGCCCTGGCAGTTCATGGCCGGGACGGGGCGGATATTCGGCCTGAGGATCAACTGGTGGATTGATGAAAGAAAAGACATCATAGCTTCCACTTACGCGGCTGCCCACTATCTCGCTCACCTGCACGATCTCTTCGGAAACTGGGAACTGGCTCTTGCGGCCTACAACTCGGGGGAATACCGCGTGGCCCATGCGATATCGAATCAAAAAACCGATGACTACTGGAAACTGAGACTCCCGAGCCAGACGAGATGGTTTGTGCCCAAGTACATGGCGGCATTGGAGATAGGGCGCAACCCATCGGCCCACGGCTTCAGCCCTTCGCCTGGCAAACCGGTTGAATTCCAGGTTATCACCATCACGGGATCGACGGATCTTCGACTGATAGCGAAAGCCGCCGGCTGCACCCTTGCCAGGATCAAACAATTGAATCCCGCGTTGAAAAGGTGGGCGACACCTCCAGGGATGGAGATAGAGTTGAAGGTGCCTCCCGGCACGGCGGAGACCGTCCTTGCGGCTATCGAGAGCGTACCTCTTGAAGAGCGCGTCTCGTGGCACAGGCACCAGGTCAAAAGGGGAGAAACGATATCCCGGATAGCCGCCATGTACGAGATATCCCAGAACGAGATAAAGAAGATCAACGGAATAAGGAATGTGCACAAGATAAGGGAAGGATCGATACTGCTTATTCCGACCAAGGACGAAGTAGCGGTTTCGTCCGCCGGAAGTAAACCCGGATACAAGGATATGCCGAAGCTTCCCGACAAGATAGCGATGAAGACGTATAAAGCCCCCGAGGGCAAGAAGAAGGTCGTCTACACCGTAAGGGATCGGGATACCTTGAGCGAGATCGCCGAGCGTTTCCACGTGGGATTGAGCAAGCTGAGAAGATGGAACAACCTTAGGTACAGCTCGATAATACATCCGGGCGATGCCCTGGTAATCTATGCCGATCAGGAGTTTTCCGGAGAATCCCTCCAGCCGGGCGGTACGCCCGACAGGTACGACGGCGCCGGTAAAAAACGCTATGTTCACGTCGTACAGAAGGGTGAAACCTTGAGCTCGATAAGCCGGAAGTACAGGACCCGCATCTCCGATATCCTTGTTTGGAATGTGGGAATAAAGAAAGATCGCCTTTTCCCTGGCGACCACCTAACTATCTGGCTGGATTCAGATTAGATATTCGAGCCTTCGGCGAGGAAAGACTCCCCATCTCCGATATTTTCTCTCGGCACATATCCGTTTTTCCTGGACCCGGATACGAGGCAGTTCGTGCCTATCTTTATCCCCGCAGGTATCACGGTCATTCTGCCGACTACGGAGATGCCGAAATCCAGGTAATCGGGTTGAATGGCATTCGGGACCGCCTTATTACCGTACCCGATGACGGCGGAACGTCCGATAATCGACATTTTATCGATTATCGAGTCTTTTATCCTCGCTCCTCTCCTCACGGTGGATCCATGAAGGATTATCGAGTTCTCAACGGTCGCCCCCCTCTCGATAGTAACCCCCGGGGATATTACGGAAGATTCCACTTTTCCTCTTATAACGCATCCGTTGCAAACAAGGGAGTGATTCAGGCTGGCATCCTTAGAGACTATCGAGGGAGGGTTGTCGTCCGGCACGGTCATGATAGAGTGTCCGCCGCCGAGAGCCAACCTGGGCTTTTCCCCCAGTAACGAAAGACTCGCCCCGAAATAGCTCTTCAGCGTTCCTATATCGAGCCAGTAGCCCCGGTACCGGTATGCCGCCACCTTTCCGCTGGAGACCAGATAGGGCATGATATGTTTTCCGAAATCGAGATCCTCATGACGTTGCTTGAGAGCTTTAAGGGTTGCGATGAGATAATCCCTGTTGAAGATATATATCCCCATCGAGGCCAGGGTGCTCGACGATGTCTTGGGTTTTTCATCGAACTTCGTGATCTTTCCCTTAGAATCGATCGTCGCGATACCGAATCCGCTGCAAAGCGACCGTGGCACGTCGATTACGCCGATCGTTACCGGTTTCCTCGAGTTTTTATGGAATTCGAGGAATTTTCCGTAATCCATATTGTAGACATGATCCCCCGACAGTATGAGAACGTACCGGCAGTCGAGGTTCATTATCATCGCGATATTCTGGTAGATCGCATCGGCCGTCCCCTTGTACCAGTCGGCCGCCTGGTACCCGAGGTGCGGATGAAGTATGTGCAGCCCCCCTTTCGCCCTGTCGAGGTCCCACGGTTTTCCGATGCCGAGATGCTTGATCAGCGAGCGGGATATGTACTGTGTCAGTATATAGACTTCGCTGATGCCGGAGCGGACGCAGTTGGTCAACGTGAAATCTATAATCCTGTACTTGCCGGCGAACGGTACCGCCGGCTTTGCCCTGAAACTGGTCAGGAGGCTGAGTCGCTTTCCCGCTCCGCCTGCGAGAATAAATGCGGCTGTTTTACCCATTCGTTCAATCCCTTACTATTGATCCAGGCTCAACCAGGAGTCCGCGGGGGATACTAATCCCTTTCCCTACGCGCACCTCTTTGCCGAGCACCGTAATGCCTCCCGATCCTCTGTATATTCCAGCGGTTAAACGCGGATCCAACATAGAAGCTCTTCCCGGCATTTTCATGCCGATCGAAGAGCCTTCACCTATGGAAACAGATTTATCGATGATCGACCGGCTGATCCTGGCGCTTTGCCCTATACGCGAAAAAGAGAAGACGATGCTGTTTTTCACTACTGCGCCCTTCTCGACGGTGACTCCGGGGAAGAGGATGCACCCGTTGACCTTTCCCCTTATAGTGCAACCTCCGGCCACGATCGAGTTATTCACAAATGATCCGCGTGAGAACTTTGCCGGCGAGAGATTTTCTCCCCTGGTGAAGATAGGCCATCCCGGCTCCGAGATGATTGATCGAGACCTGAGGAGCCGCATAGAAGCCTTGAAGTAGCTCTGTATCGAACCGATGTCTTCCCAGTATCCTTCGAACAGGTATCCTCCGACCTTTCTTTGCTTGAGTGCCGGGAGTACAATGTCGAAAACTATGTCGAGTGTTCCCTTTCTGATGTAATCAAGAATGAATTTCTTGGAGAATATATATATTCCGAGCGAAGCGTAGTTGTAATCCGATGATTCCGGTTTTTCCTCGAAAGCCCTGATGATCCCGTTATCGTCACGATGAACCATGCCGAAACGGGACCGCTGGCTTCGCTTTACGCTTTTACAGGCCAGAGTCACAGGACGATTCCTGGCAAGATGATCCGAAATCAGCTTCGTGTAATCCATTGTATAGACCTGGTCGCCCGATAGAACCAGGATGTGCTCGGCCTCGGAGTTCCTGATCAGGTCCATATTCTGGCACAGAGCGTCGGCTGTACCGAGATACCAGTTTGCCACTTCGCCGTGATATGTCGGCTGGAGTATCTGCACTCCCCCGCTTTTTCTGTCGAGATCCCAGGGTTTCCCCATCCTGATGTGATCTACGAGTGATTTGGGATTGTACTGGGCCAGCACCGCTATGTCGGAAAGTCCCGAATGAATGCAGTTACTCAAGCAGAAATCGATTATCCGGTAGCGCCCCCCAAAAGGTAATGCCGTCTTCGCTCTATGCCGGGTAAGTACCGACAACCCCTCGCCGGTTCCGCCGGCAAGTATCATGGTGAGGATTTTCAACGGCTACCCATACCTCCCTCGAGCCGCCATCGTACTGGGACAGGCTAATGCGAAACCATGAGCGACACTCTGTGGGTGGTGTCAAGCTCGTCGTGCACCAGCAGGGCGTAATCAACGCCGAGCGAAACGTTACATGGTCCGAAATTGTTGAGAATGAATCCCGCCCCGGCCGTGGGCCTTCCCATGTCGACCCCTCCGCGGAGGGAAACGAGATTCCGTATGGTCAATTCGGCGCCTACGTGAAAATCGGCGCTTGCCCTGCCGATCCAGAACTGCGATACGCCCTTGAGATTTTCGTACCTGAAATCTCCGTCGACCGCGACTATCAGCGCGCTGTTCATGCTTTTTATCGTTACAGGATAGGCGAGACCAAGTTTGAGGGCCGGATAAATGAACTCCCGTTTGCCGGTGCTCCAGCTGATATACGTTCCGGTCGCGTCCTGGAGCTTCGCTCCTGCGATAAGATCCCTCCATATGCCGGCGCGGCGGAATCCGATATCGAGACCTATCCCGAAGCTCGATACGCCAGTCACCTGGTCGTTTCTGAGCAGCTTCAGCGAAGCGCCTGCATTCCCGAAACTCAGCATCTGCGAATACGACAGAAGCACTGCGATATCGTTCACATTCTCCATCGGATAATCCCTGTAGTCGAAATTCAGATTTTCGCCGGCCCAGGGCTCGAAACGGTCGTCCCCGTCCGAATTCCCTATCATCTGCGAGTTCATCGGAATGATCCTGATATCGTCTATGCCCATATGGATAAACGAGACGCCCCAGGCCGATTCCCCTGGCTTCAAGGGAAAAACGGCGGAGAAATAGTTGTAATCTATCAAATCCCCGAACCGTTCGGAATGCATAAACGACATCTGCCAGTCATCGGGCCCGGTCAGAAGAGAATGAAAATCGCCAATCCCCGCCGGATTCCAGAACGTGGCGGTGGCATCGTCGGCCAGCGCCGTGAAAGCGCTCCCCATGGCCATGGCTCTGGCACCACCCCCTAGCGCCATAAACTCCCCCGCGTACTTTTCCGCGTTGGCATTTCCAGTAAGCACGAAAGCCATCAGGCATACCACAGTAATAATCGCTTTCATTCTATACTCCGTTTTTTCCCAGGGGAACCAGGGGGATGTTTCCCTTCAGTGTCCAGGTGCGTGAGAAGGCTGCACTTTCTATCCCAATTATATCAAAATACTTTCCGTAAAACAAATGTAAAAGAATTCTCCCCGGCGGTCTGTTGCCAATCAATTCAATCCGTATTCGTGAAGTCTCCTGTAAAGGGTTCTCTCGGATAGTCCCAATTGCTCGGCCGCCTTGCGGCGATTTCCATTATTCTTGACAAGCGCGTCACGGATCATTTCCCGTTCCACCGCGTTGAGGTCGCGTACGTCCTCGCTGCCCGCTTCCTTGACCTCCACCCAGTTCTTCCATTTCTCCCCTTCGGCGGGGGGTCGGTTCTTCAGAAGGTCCAGTATCTCCCTAACATCCTTATGAAGGGAAAGAAGCGAATTCATGATAAGCTCGCGTTCCATCTCCTCGCGGGATCTCATGACGTGCACGGGCAGATCGGGGAAGGGCTGCGTCGGCTGTTTGGCATCGAGCCTTTTCTCTATATCCGCACCCCTGATAATGCTGTCCGTGGAAAGGACCGTCAGATTATCGATCAGGTTCGCCAATTCTCTGACATTCCCGGGCCAGGGATACCTTGACAGCGCATCCATGGCGGCGCTGTCCAGGCTCCTGACCTGCTTTCCGTGTCTCGCCGACGATTCCTTCAGGAAATAACGCGCCAGAAAAGGGATATCCTCCTGTCTCGCCCTTAGAGGAGGTATTCGTACCTGTACCACCTTCAACCTATAGTAGAGATCCTTTCTGAACTCGCCTCTTTCCACCGAGGTTTGAAGCTCCCTGTTGGTCGCTGCTATGATCCTTACATCGGACTGCAGTTTTTCTATTCCTCCGACACGGAGATATTCCCCGCTCTCGAGAACCCTCAGGAGCTTGACCTGCATGCCGAGCGACATCTCTCCGACTTCGTCTAGAAATAGGGTGCCGCCGTCGGCCCTCTCAAAAAGTCCCCTTCGCCTCGCCATGGCCCCTGTAAAGGAGCCTTTCTCATGTCCGAACAACTCGCTCTCCAGAACTCCCTCGGCAAGGGCGCCGCAATTCACCGCCTCGAATGTTTTTGCGCTTCTCCGGCTGAGCCTGTGTATTGCGCGGGCCGTCAACTCCTTGCCCGAACCGCTTTCGCCTTCGATCAGGACGGAAACCAGGGTTGGAGCGACCTGCATGATCGTTTCCAGCATCTCGTTTATAGCGCCAGATCTTCCGATCATACCGGATTGTGATTTGATCCTGCGTATCGCTACAAGGTGGGAGATCCTTACCAGGAAATCTTCGCGATCGAAAGGCCTGGTCACGTACATATCGACACCGGCGAATTTCTCCTGCTCCACGATCTCAGGAGGTTTCTCGCCACCCACCACTATTACATCAAGGTACAGGAACTTCTTCTGAAACCGCTTTATTACCGGAATATAGCTTTTAAGCTTTCCTGCCGATTCAATAACCAGTATGAATCCCGGTTGTGGTTCTTCCGTGTTCAACGCCTGCGATATATTCTCGAAATATAGGAGCTCCAGGCCCTCACCCGCCGACAGTTCCTCCAGAATTCCTCTTATGGAAGGGTCCTCGACGAAAGCCCATACCTGTACCTGTTGATTCATAAGTTTTTCCTCCCAGGGGAATT
>CAZPAH010000038.1:0-12655 GCA_964584495.1 uncultured bacterium
CTCGGAGCGGCCTATTCGGTCGAGCCCGTAAGGCTCAAGAGAAGGGGATTTTTCGACGTGCTGGCCAATGCTGCCGGAAACGGGGTAATCAACACGCTGGCTGGTTGGGTAGCGGTGGGAGCACCCCTGGATGGGTATATCGTCCTTCTCCCATACCCTCTTGCCGTGGCGGCCGTGCACCTCTCCACGACGATAGTCGATATCGATGGCGATTCACGGACCGGACTGCGGACAAGCGGCGTCATTCTCGGAAGGAAAAAGGGGATGCTTGTTTCGACTCTTCTCATGGCTTCGGCGACGGCGGCCGCGTGGCTAACCGGAAACAGGCCTGCCTTTATCGCCTCCCTGCTATCGCTCCCCGTATTTATCCTGGCTGCTTGTCCGCCGGGAATGTCACGCCGCGGGGGGACCCTGTTGCTGCCGGCGAAAGGGGCGACCCTTATTTTCTCCATCGCCGCCGGATTTTTCTTTCCCCTGTATATCCCTTTCATCGCCCTCGTCATACTGTCGACGAGGATATACTATGCCCGCCGCTTTTCGATGGGATACCCATCGCTTTGAAAGATGCGGTGATCGTCCATCAGGGAAGATTCTTCTTCATCTGGGAGTATGGCCCCTCGTTCACCATCAGCCCGGACTTGGCCGGAATACCAGCTATGATACCCTCGACCCTGACTATCCTCTCGGCGGTCGGCGGATGAGTAGATAGGAGCTCTTCGAGCTTGGAGGGCTCGCTCTCCCCGGTCGAAGCGAGCTTGCCGAGAAGCTGCGACATGCCCGAGGGATCGTAACCGGCGGCGTAGGCATAGCCGGTTCCCAGCATGTCCGCCTCGTACTCGTTCTTCCTGCTGTAGGCGAGAAACCCGGTCGTCGAGAAGATATCCGAGGTGAGCTTCGCCCAGAAGTTCGGATCGTCACCCAGTATCAGGGTCACCAGGAGTTGGTAGCCGTACATGGCCGTGAGCCTCTCCGTCGCGTGCCTCGCCGTAACGTGGCCCACCTCATGTCCCAGGACCCCAGCCAGCTGGGCTTCGTTGTCTAGCGTCTTCAGCAGGCCTGTATATATATAGATATAACCTCCTGGAAGGGCGAAGGCGTTGAGCTCGTCTTTCTTGATAACGGTGAAATGATACTCTATATCCCTGCGGTCGCAGACCCTCGCTATCCTGTCGCCTACAGCCTGGACGTATCCGGTAACGACACCGTCATCGTATATCTCGAACTGCTGCTCTATCTCGGTGGAGAATTCCTTCCCCATCCGCACCTCTTCCGTCGAGCTTACAATATTGAACTGGCCGCTGTTTATCCCGGTCGTCGCGCACCCTCCGTTAAATAGTAGAAACAGGGCGATCGCCGGGATCGAGGCGACCTTCAGCGCGGATCGCATTATCGCATCACTTCCTTCTCTCTTCCCTGATCTTTCCGGTCATCGGAACGAACCTCACCGGTGTCGATGACTGCAGCTCCAGACCGGACGGCGTTTTCTCGTAGACATTCAGGCTCTGGGGGAACCTTCCCACCGGGATCACCAGCCGTCCCCCCATCTTGAGTTGCTCGACCAGCTTCTCGGGTATCCTCGGGGCGGCCGCGGTAACGATAATTCCGTCGAAGGGGGCCTTTTGGGGCCATCCATCGTACCCGTCTCCCGCCAGGACCCTGACATTCCCGTACCCGAGAGAATCGAGGCGGATCGAAGCCTGCGCCGCCAGTTCCGGAATAATCTCTATGGTGAAGACCGAGTCGACTATCCGCGACAGCACGGCGGCCTGGTATCCGGAACCGGTGCCTATCTCGAGGATCCTCGCGTCCCTGCCCGGCGAAAGGGCCGAGGTCATCAAGCCCACGATATAGGGCTGAGAGATCGTCTGCTCCTGTCCTATCGGAAGCGGACTGTCGATATAGGCCATCCCCATGAGCTCCCTGGGGACGAAGAGATGCCTCGGCACCGAAAGCATCGCCGCCAGCACGGCCTCGTCGGTTATTCCCCTTGCCGCGACCTGGTCGCGCACCATCTCGGATCTCATTTTATCGTACACGACATCGCCGGTCGAGCAGCCGGAAGAGGCGAAAACGGAGGTCACGACGGCGGTCACCGCAACCAGCGCCAATAATCTTTTTGCGGCTTCGAACGAGTGCAAAACGAACCTCGAATCATGCCCGGAAATGTAAAAGTTGTTTTAATCCAACTCATTTTGTCTTACATTTATCGGGATTTCAAGTCTTTTGAGGTGCGCCGTTGAGATTTATAAAATATTTCATCAAGACCCGCCTGCATACGAAGATACTCGTGGGCCTCATTGCGGGTATACCGCTGGGATTGATTCTCGGACCCAGGGCCGAGGCGATCAAGCCGGTCGGCGACCTCTTCATAAGGCTGATAAGGATGATCGTCGTCCCACTGGTATTCTCCTCCCTCTTCGTGGGAACGGCGAGCCTCGGAGATATACGAAAGCTCGGACGGATAGGACTGAAAACGGTCGTATATTACCTCTGCACAACGGCGATAGCGATTTCCATCGGGCTCATTCTCGGTAACTTATTCTCCCCCGGGGAAAACCTTAACCAGGTAACCAAGGAAAAGCTCATGGTCTCCTACCGGGCGGAAGCCGAGACGAGGATCGAGATCGCGGAACGGAAACCGGGTGTCGTCGAGACGCTGACCCGGATAGTCCCCTCCAATCCGATCGAGTCGTTGGCCGAGGCGAATATGCTCCAGATAATTTTTTTCGCCCTCCTTTTCGGTATCGCCGTGACACTGGTCCCGGACAACAAGGGTAAACCCGCGGTAGACTTCTTCGACGCGGTGAGCGAGGCGATGATCCGGATGGTTCACATCGTGATGAATTTCGCCCCCATCGGAGTCCTCGCCCTTATCGCCGCGGTCGTCGGAAGGTTCGGATCGGAAATTCTACTCTCGCTTCTCAAATATTCCCTCGTCGTGGTCGCCGGTCTCGCCCTGCACGTCGTTCTGGTATATTCTTCGGCGATAAGACTCTTCTCGGGGATCGGACTCATCCAATTCTTCCGCGCCATAAGACCCGCGCAGCTTATCGCGTTCTCGACATCTTCGAGCAACGCCACGCTGCCGGTGACAATGGAGTGCGTCGAGGAGAACCTGGGAGTGTCGGAGGAGATTTCCAGCTTCGTCCTGCCGCTCGGCGCGACGATCAACATGGACGGCACGGCCCTTTACCAGGGAGTCGCCGCGGTATTCATCGCCCAGGTCTACGGAATCTCCCTGACCCTAGGCGACCAGCTTACGATAGTCCTCATGGCGACTCTCGCATCGATCGGCGCCGCGGGCGTGCCGGGGGTCGGCATCATAACCCTCGCGATGGTTCTGCAGACTATAGGAATCCCGCTCGAAGGGATCGCTTTGATCCTCGGCGTGGACAGGATCCTCGATATGTGCAGGACGGTGGTGAATATCACCGGAGACGCCACGGCGGCGGTGGTGGTATCATCTACCGAGGGGGATCTCGCCGGGAATAACCTTAATAGAGAGGCTCCAAGCTGTGAGTAAAAGAATTATTCTCTTCTTTTTCCTGTACATCGCTTTCCTGCTGGCGGCATCCGGGTTGTTCGGATCGGTTCTGTGGGGGGCATCCTGCTGGATAAGCTGCTCCTTTACCCTCGCCGTCGTCCTCGCCCTCTTTTCGCTCACCCTTATTAGCGGCGGCGTGAGAAACCTTCTTCTGGAAATCTTTCCGGAAGATGCGAGGAAGGCGCGGTGGGGCGCCGTGGTATGGTCGATAGTCGCCGTTCTGGCGGCCTATATATTCAGGTACGGTCACGATTTCTGGGGCGGGAGGCTGCAGGCGGTCGCCGCGATGGAGGGAGGCGTCTGGACGGTCCCGGCGGCCCCCCTGGGACTCTTTATCAACAACGTCGTATTCCATCTCCTCAATTCATCCTTCCTCTTGAACGCCTCTACTTCGACTGTCCTTCTAAGCATTCTCTCGGGAGCGGGATTCGTTCTTGCGGCCGCCGGGCTGGCCCGCGCCGCCCTCCCCGACGACGGGGCGCGGCCGCGGTCGATCGCCATACTCTTTCTCTCCGCAAACGGCTATTTCGCGCTCTTTTTCGGCGCGGGCGGCAACGTGCCGGTAGCGGTAGCCCTCGCCGCCCTCTTCATCCTCTACTCGATACTCTATCTTCGCCAAAAGGCGAAGGCGGGCGTCGTTGTCCTGCTGCTGGCGCTCTGCGTCACCGTCCACATCTCGACCCTGTATCTAGTGCCCGGAGCGGTGTACGTGCTTCTGGCCGGTCCAGGGCGGAACGGCGGCCCCAGGAAGAGGTTGCTGCCCCTTCTGATGCTCATCCTCTCGTTCGCCGTAGTGGAGACGGGTATCGTTCTTCTCACCGGCTCACCGGGAATCCTGGGCCGGGCGATCCGCCTCGCTTCCCCCAGCTCCGGCTGGATATCTCTGATCTCCCCGTGGGAGCGGCTCCTATCGACGCTTAATGTTCTCCTTATACTGGGGCCGTCCTTCGCCGCGGCCGTCTTCCTTCATGTCTCCCGGGCGGTCACGAACCGAAGCACCGATCGATCCCGCCGGCTCGAGGAACGTTTCCTCCTCATCACGGCCGCCTGCGGGGTCCTAATGATAGCCGCCGGAGCGTACAGGATAGACGGCGGCATAAGGTGGGATATATTCGCGGCTGCGGGCCCGGCGATATCCATATACCTGCTGTGGCTTCTCTCGGGCACCTTCTCGGGCGGGAAGGACCTCTCCCATATTCTTTTCCTCCTGTCCATGCTCGGCATCTTCCACACCCTTCCGGTGATCATAACGAACGCGTCGACACGGGCCGGCGAATCGAGGATACTGCGGCTCCCCCTCGAAGAGGGAAGGGGCGCTACGATCATCGGCCTCAGGGAGATCGAATCTGAGGACTTCGATGGCGCCGAGAAATGGTTCCAGCTCGCCTCGCAGGAAAATCCCTCCAGCGACATACCCTGGTTCAATCTTGGCCTGATCGGGATGCACCGCGAGGATTATCTCGATGCAATCACATATTTCAACAGGGCAGTCGAGCGCCGGCCGGCCGATCAGACCTACAGGCTGGATCTCGCCGAGGCGTTCATAGAGCAACGCTGGTTCGAGGAGGCGATCACGAACCTCGAGATATTGACGAACGAGCATCCCGACAGTGCGCGCTACTGGACGCGGCTGGGATTCGCCAATAACCACTCGAACAGGTTCGATGCGGCTATCAAAGCTTACGAGAGGGCGCTCGCGCTCGACGGCTCGAACGAGACATACGTTATAAACCTGACTTCGGCGGTTCTCAACAAAGGGGCCGAGCTTCAGCAGGAGGGCAGGACCGAGGAAGCGAAGAAGCTTTATTACAGGGCCAGGCTGTTATACCCGATGGATTATACCGCGCAGAACAATCTCGCAGCGATCGAGATGGAGGCTGGAAACTGGCAGAAGGCCCACGACATTCTCGAAGCGGCCCTCAGAGATCATCCGATGACCCCGAAGCTCCACTTCAATATGGGAATAGTCCAGGAAAAGCTGGGCAACTACGAGGAAGCGCTCTACCACCTTAAGAAAAGCGCCGAATACGATCCCATGTCCCCCGCCCCCATCGATCACATCAACAGGATCGAGAAAGAACTGGCCGAATCCCGGGGCGAATCCCCGGGCGAAAAACCCTAGGCCCTTTTCGGACCGTCACTCCCAACGGAATCCTCCCAGCAGCCCTTCGGCGATATTGGCCAGGTGATCCCCTATCTTCTCGAGAAAAGCGACGCAATCTAGAAATATCAAACCTGAATAGATGTCGCAGATCCCGTCGTTCAACCGGCGCACGTGGTTCTTTCTGAAATCGATCTGCATCTGGTTCAGCTTGTGCTCCTTCTTCAGAGCCTTCTTGGCGTTGATAAGATCTCCCGTTTCCAGGCCGATCGCCACGTCGTCGAGCATACCCAACGCAGTCCCGATCATATTGTTCAGCTCCTCGGTGGCATCGCCGGATAGGCACAGTTTGCTGTCGGCCTTGCGCTGAGCGATCTCGACGATATTCTCCGCTTGATCGGCTATCCTCTCTATATCGTTCACCGAATGTATGAATACCGGTATCATCTCCGCCTGTTCCTTCTCAAGGTCCTCCATAGAGATATCGATCAGGTACCTGGTGATCGCGGCCTGCAGGTTGTCGACCGCGTCTTCCCGGCGGCTTACCTTCTTGGCCAGCTCGGTGTTTCCCGTCATGAACATCTCGAACGCGTTGCGCACGGCGGACCGGGCCAGGTGGAGCATTCTGACAGTCTCCTTGCGGCTCTGCTCCAACGCCAGGACCGGTGTTTCCAAAAGGTGCCGCTCGAGGTACTGCGGCTCGAAACTGATATCCTCCGGTTTTGATTTCACGATCTTCTCCACCACCTTCTGCAGGACGGAGGTTATGGGCAGGAAGATGGCCGTGTTGAACCCGTTGAAGATCGTGTGGGCGAGAGCGATATGAAGCATCACATTGCTGTCGGTCAGGGGGCCCGGGATGATATCCTCGATCACCTTGTGATATATACCCAGGTACACGAATACCATCATGTAGGCGACGCCGAAAACATTGAACAGCGTGTGCGCCCAGGCGACCCTCTTCGCCCCGGTGCTTCCCCCGATCGTGGCAATCTGCGCCGTGATCGTCGTTCCTATGTTATCGCCTAGGATAAGCGGTATCGCCGCGGGAAAAGTGATCAACCCCTTTAGGGCTAGAAGCTGCACAAGGGCGATCGTCGCGCTGCTGCTCTGAAGGAGCATCGTCACCAACGTGCCGACCAGTACCCCGAGCAATGGGTACCGGCTGAATTGGACCATAATGTGGAGGATCCTCTCGCTGCTCTCGAGCGGTTCGAAGGCATCCTTCATGAAACCGATTCCAACGAACAGTACTCCGAATCCGAACAGGACCTCTCCCCACTGCCGGAGCGTGTTCGTCCTGGCGACCATCATCATGATGAACCCGATCCCGACGGCGGGAAGGGCATAGTGGGTTATCTTGAAAACCGCCAGAAAGCTGACGAGCCAGGCGGTGAATGTAGTTCCTATGTTGGCGCCGAGCACTACCGGTATCGCCTGCTTCAGCGTGAGGAGCCCGGCGTTGACGAAACCGACCACCATCACCGTCATGGCGCTGCTGCTCTGTATCAGAGCGGTAACGCCTGTTCCGACCAGCATGGCGATAACCTTGTTCTTCGTCAGCAGGTGAAGGATCCCCTTCAACCGTTCGCTCGAGACCTTTCTCAGTCCCTCCGACATGAACTTTATGCCGAAGAGGAAGAATCCCAGGCCGCCGATCAATTCGAAGAACATATCGTAAGCCAATCAAACCTCCCGGAGCTGGAACTCCCGGAACCGGATAAAGGATCTCCATTCAAAGAGGTAACACTATATGAAACCGGGGGGTAATCCGCAAGACAAATGATGCCGCCTGAGACTGTCGCAGGCCGCCGGAATCATTATTTTATTGACTCTATTCGTTGTAACTATTTATAATTCACTCCGTTGTTGAATGAAATCTTCATGATGCCCGAGGTGGTAGCGTTTGAATATACATCTCTATGCCGGACCGGTGGCCCTTATTTTGGTTCTCCTCTTCACCGGCAGCCTGCTGATGGCGGGCGATGTGACCCTTCTTGTCAACTATCCGTCGATATCCCCGAACGGTGACGGCGTGAAGGACTACCTTACCGTAATAATGACGCTCGCCGTGGAAGTCGACACGCTGGCCGTCACGATAGAGAATCCTTCGGCGACGGAACTGTACGACACGATATTCTTTATGACGGATCTCCCCGCAGGCTCATATTCAGCGACATGGGACGGCACCGACTCTCTCGGAACGCTCCTCGCCGAGGGCGGCTATATCCTGCATCTCCACGAATACTCCGGTGGATCGGGCGAGGATGAAACCAGGACGGTAATAATAGATCTCACCTCGCCGGGCGTGGTGCTCGACAGGATCGAACCGGGAGTCTACGTTCCCGGATACCCGGACACCTCGGCATCGGTGTCGGTCTACTACTCCGTCAGCGGATTCAATCCGGGGGATATCGCGAGGGCGGTCGTATACAATCCCTACGGAACGGGCCAGAGCTACCCCCTGGGCGTCGAGACGGACGGAGAGTACGTTTTTCATTGGAAATCGGCGGGGGTGTTGGGCGGCATATACGAGATCGAGCTTATCGTGGAGGACGAAGCGGGAAACAGCGATACCGACGGCGGAGCCGTAATGGTGGATATCGCGGGTCCGGTCATCGGGTTCATAACCGAGCTCGATCCCCACTATGTGACCGTGGCCCCTCCCTCGATAGAGGGATACTGCTACGACATCAGCGGAATGAAATCGGTCGAGCTGACATGGACCGGGGTCGACCTGGACGAAAGCGACCCGTTTCCGCCCGATTCGACGTGGATGCAGGGGGATACGATCTACTGGATCTACGCGACCCCCGATTCGGTGAACGGAACGGCGGCGATAACCGAGGGTCCCTACAAGCTCAAGGTGATCAGCTACGACATGTTCGATCACCAGACTACGGGGAAGTTCGAATTCACGATAGACAGGACGGCGCCCCCCGCGGTCGTCATAGAGCAGCCACAGCCACGAGTGATAGAAAGCCTGCTTACCCTCACGCTCGTCTACGACGAGGAGGACACCGATTCGCTTCTGTACTACGTCAGAAATGAAGGGATCACAGACAGCGCCTTGAAATACGTTTATGATCCGAAGACGGTGTACCTGAAGACCGGGTTAAACGAGATTTGGTTGAGGGCCAGGGATAAGGCGGGAAACACCAGCGGCAACTCCAATGTCGTTTCTGTCGCCTATGCCCCCCAGACGGGGATCTCGATACCCGAGGTCTTCAGGGGGACCGATCGTTTCCAGATAGTCACGGTTGATCGTGCCCTGCGGGTGAAGGTGGAGATATATGACCTGGGCGGAGAAAGAGTGACGCGTCTGAGCGGATGGGGACCGGCGACGAAGTTCGAGATGGAATGGGACCTTCTGAACGATGACGGTGACGAGGTGCGGAACGGCCCTTACCTCGCCGTGATCACGATCGATTATGACAGAGCGAGCACGGTCGAAAAATATTTTATAGCGGTGGTGAGATGATGGGGAACAAACAGCGAGCCGTTATCATCCCGCTTATCGTTCTTCTTTTCCTGCCGGCAGCGCCCGGTTCGTCCGAAGCAGGACAAAGCTCGACGGGCGGCACCTTCCTGCCGCTCGGCTGGAACGCGCGCGGCGGCTCGCTGGCGGGGGCCGCATCCCTCCTCGTGAGGGACGACTGCGCTGCCTACTGGAATCCCGCGAACCTCGTCTTTCTAAAGACGCCGATGATGACCCTCGGCACGACGGAACCCGTCCCGGGGATGAGCGACAGGTACAGCATCCTTTCGATAGGGACGGGGCTCCTCGACACGAGAGAATCGGCCGCGGGAGGACCGGAGCTGAGGCGTTTCGGAGTAGCCTTTTCCATGAGCCATCTGGGACTCGACCTCGCGTCCGGTTCGGGATGGAACGAAGGCACCGCGGGAATTTCACTCGCCTACAGCCTGAATCATTACAACAGCGTCGGCATCAGTTGGAGAATGCTCAAGAGCTGGACCGACCTCGAGGATGCCGGCTCCTGGGGCACGGCCCTCGATCTGGGCTGGACCGCCCGGCTGAAAGAAGATGTCTGGTTCGCCTTGGTCGCCAGGAACCTGGCCAGCGGCATCCACTATCCCGAAAGGGATGAAAGCATAGAACCCTCATTCAACGCGGCCGTATCCTGGGAAGATTTCCACGACAGGGCTTCCTTCGAGCTCGATTACGTGTTGAAGGAGGGGGAGTTCAACCGCCTACTCGCCGGTACGGAAGTAATAATCATGGAAGATCTTCTTCTCCTGCAGGGAGGCCTGGACATCAGGATGGTAAACGGGAAAAGGACGATCCCGCATCTCGGATTATCGACGCTGTACGGGGGGGCCAATATCTCCCTCTCCTTCAGCTTCGATCCCGAGGACGCCTTCGGCAGGCAGACGATCCTATCGATCGGTTATTCTCTTTAATTCCGACTCCAACCTGCGCAGTTCCCCGCTTTGGAAAGAGGTCATCTTCAAATCGGCGCATCTTTCGAGCAGCGCCCCGACGCCAGACGTCAGCCCGAGGGCGAGTTCGGCATCCGCCAGGGAGAGACAGACGGCGGCCCTGTTCGGATCGCTCTTCTCGGCGAACCGCGCCAGGGAAAGCCTCTCCTCTCTTCTGCCCGACTCTTCGTAGAGACGGTCGAGGGCGTACCAGGCAGGATAGAAATAGAAGACCCTCAGCGCCTTCACCAGCATCTTCTCCCCTTCACCGGTCAGCCCCGAACCGATGAGGATCCTACCCCTCACCGTTACCGCATAGACATGCATGACGGTATTGTAGAAGGCCCGCCTGTCCCCTCCGACCCTGTCCAGCAGCTCCCTCTCGTAGAAGAGCGGCGACCTCGGCCAGTCACGTTCCTCATAAGGCTCGCCCACGCGGAAGAGCCTGTACATCTCGTTCTCGTACTGCAGGTTGAATCTTTCGAGCCTTTCGGGAGCGAAGATCATCCGGTAGGCGGCGCAGTCGTCCGGCATCACGGAGAGGCCTGCCTGGTAGAGAGGCGAATCGCTCGATGGATCGCATCCCGCCGACACGCTCACGAGAAGGTAATCGCTCGATTGCTCCAGGCAGAATTCGAACATCTCCTCCTCACCGGAGTAGAGGGCCTCGATGAATCGCTGCGATTTCCTTCTCAGGCGGTCCGCCTCGAAGAAGTCGTTCAGGTTCGTGGGCCGCCCCGTATAGGTGAGGATCGCCGGCGATAGATAGTGAAACGTCATGACAACGGCTTCCGGCGGAGTGTTGCGCTCGATCCACGAGAACAGGGGCCCGTCGACATCCCCCCTGTAGGGGTAGATCACGAACCTCTCCCGCTGCGGGAGGTGGAGCGATCTCGCCATTGAGCGCCATATATCCCCCTTTCCCTCCCAGAAAAAATCCTGGAGAAGCATCACGACCGCCACGGCTCCCGCCAGGACAAGCGGGAACCTGTTTTTCCACCGGCGCCCCCCCGTTTCCGCGTGCGGAACGATCCCCCCCGCCGAAACCGCCGCGAATATCCCGAAGAAGGGGATCATCCTCTGCATCAGAAGGAAGATAAGGAAGAAGAAACCCAGGAAGCAGAGAATGAAAAGCGGCCCGTACTCTCCGGCCCGGGAACGGGATGCAAGACGCGCGACCGGTCTCGGCATAAGGAAAAGGACCGGAAGGGCGAAAACGAAGAGATGAAGAAGGTCGGGCGAATGGAACGGTCCGACCCAGAAGGCCCTTACATCGAACGGCAGAAGAGAGGGATCGGTCGGCTTTTGCAGGTACCTGAGCTTGTAAATCAGCAGGTTGAAGAAGTGGGAATACGAGGATGAATTCCCTCTAAGCAGCGCGGCCGCCGCGATAAAACCGGATACGGCCGCGGCCGCCGTCAGCAGCCTCACCGCCGCACGCCGTTTTGCCGCTTCCACCGTTCCCGTTCCGGCTGCGGGCCGGCCGAAGACTAGATCTATGATAAGCCAGGCCGCGGCGAACGATGCGGGGATCGAAAGGAGGAATCCTCCCTCCCTGAGGAATGGGACAATGGCCCCCGCGGCCGCGATCGTCACAATGACTGCCCAGGCGGCCCTTCTCTCCCCCCCTCCGGTCGTTCCTGCTATGGACCTCGCGAGGATAAAGAACATAAGGGATGCTACATAGAACTGCGTCCCCTGCCACGTGGAGAGGGCGAGGAAGAGAAAGAGGGACGAGAGGAGGGGCCTTTTCCAACCTCCATCGGTCGATGCCGAAACGAGAAAGAATATATGATATACGAGGAGGGGCAGAGCGAGGTTCTCCCTGATATACTCGAATCCGCTCGATCGACCGACCAGTGGAAGGGCGATCGCAAAGATAAGGGCGGAGAAGAGCGCCGCCTTTCTGCTCCCCCAGACCTTTTCGGAAAGGGCGGCCAGCGGAAAAACGGCCAGCGAGAAGAGAAGCACCGTGAAGACCCGTATAAAGGAGGAAAGATCGGGTCCCTTTCCGGGAATCGCCCTGTAGACGAGGCCGTAGAGAAACTCCATCCCAATCGATGTTTCCCCGTAGACCCTCAACCCCTCAGGGTACTGAGCCTCCCTGTCCAGGGCCGGCGGCATCGTTCCCTCCGTCACGAGACGGGTGTAGCGCAAGTGGGAAGCCCCCTCGGCCAGGAAGCGGCCGTACGATAGGCGCTCCCTGTAGGCCGTTCTCGCGATGTTGGCAAGCAAGAAGATGACCGCCAGGACTACGATGTATCTTTTTCCCCTCAATTATGCACACCGGCCTTTCCGCTGGGCCTCGGCGCCGGCGCTTGAACTGAAAATGAAACGGGCCCTGCGCCGGTGGATCGCCGTTCGACTATCCGCTGTCAGATTATACCGGGGCCGGCGGCCGTGTCACCCCAAATCGCCTTGATGCGTTCTTGTCGATCTGTGATAATCGAACCCAGGCCGACGGTCATCTTTAGTCGACGAAATATCAGGCAGGCTCCACAGCCGGAGACGGGGAAGGACCTTCTTGGGACACCGCTCGACGGGCATGGTGCTCGACGGCCTTCCGCCCG
>CAZPAH010000038.1:12665-22593 GCA_964584495.1 uncultured bacterium
TCGTTTTCGCCGCAGGCGCGATCATGCTGCGATATATCCCCGATGATACCTACATCACGCTCCGGTATGCGAGGAACCTGGTGCGCGGCGACGGGCTGGTGTTCAACCGGGGCGAGAGGGTCGAGGGATACACGAACTTCCTCTGGCTCGTCGTCGTTGCGACCGCCGGGAAGCTGGGTTTTCCCTTTGTCGTATCGGCGCGGTTTCTCAGCCTGCTCTTCTCCGCCGGAATACTGATCATGTCCGGTCTGTGCGGGCTTCAGATGGCGGGAAACGGCATGCAACGGGGTTGGCCGCGAGCTCTCGCCGCTACCGGCGCCCCCCTTCTTTTGGCCGCTTCCTCGCCTTTTGCAACATGGAGCGGAGCAGGAACCGAAATGCCTTTTTTCACCTTCATCCTGCTTACTGGCTTTTACTTCCTGCTCAGACGCTCCCGCCGTGAGGCCGTTCTGACCGTATTCGCCATAGCGGCCCTCGTAAGGCCCGAGGGGATCGCCTACTACATTGCCGCCGCGGCCGTTCTGGCCGTCTATGAACCCGGGCTGAAGAAAACGATATTGATGGCGGTGGGGATACCGGTTTTGCTCTACGTTCCCTACCTTGCCTGGAAGTGGAGCTACTTCCATTCCCTGCTTCCCAACACCTTCTACGCGAAGACCGGTCCGGCCTTGAAGATCATAAGGAACGGCGCCTCCTATCTGGCGTATTTCGCCGCCTGGTACGGATACCTCCTGCCCGCCGGTCTGGTTCTCGCCGGGAGGAGGATACTCGCGGAAGGGAAGGTGGTCGGCGGGAGAAAAACGATTCTCCTTTTCCTTTTCATAATCGTAAACTGGAGCGAGACCGTTATCAAGGGAGGCGACTGGATGATAAATTTCAGGATGCTTCTTCCCTCGCTGCCTCTCCTGATGATCTTCGTTTCGTCGGGTATCGTCTCGCTGATCGAAGAAAAGACGGCGCACGGATGGCGGAAAAGGGCGGCCGTACCGACGATCATGCTGATAGCATTCCTTGCAGCCCTGCCGGGGGCGGTCCGATACGACAATCTTAAAATGGAACGGATCGCGGTCGGCGCATTCGCCCGGCTTGGCATGAAGCTCAAGGAGATCCTCCCGCCGGGAACGAGTTTGGGTTGCGGATCGACCGGCGCGATCGGCTATTACAGCGATCTTCCGATAGTAGACATTCTCGGGCTTACCGAGCCCGAAATAGCCCGGAGGGGAAAGATCGTCTCCAGCCAGCCCGGACACATGAAAACCCTGGGCAGTCACGTCCTCTCCAGGGAACCGGACCTTCTGCTGCTTGGAAATATTCAGATCCACCAGGGAAGAAGGGACGAAGATCTGTCGAGGATCAAGGTTCAGGAGCTCGACATTATACTGCTCGACAGGTTCACCATCGATTACCAGTTCATCAATCTTCCCCTGGGAAGGAATTTCTATCTCTCATGCTACAAGCGCCGGGGATTCTTCCTGCCCCTCTAACCGCACCGCTTCTATGCGGCCGGACGATGCCTGTATGCGTACCTGGCCAGGGTGGGAAAGAGGAAGCAGAACCAGAGGACCGGCTGGTAGGCCGCGGGCAAGAACATGGCGTTGACGAAGACCGCTCCCTGCTGCACGAAAAGGATCCTTCCCAGCTGCGCCGCCTCGGGGTCGTCTGTTCTCTTCATCAATCTGTTTATCACCCGGAAATTGTATAGGACGATGGTGACGATCACGGACAATCCCAGCAGGCCCGTCTCCGCTAAAACCTGAAGGATCGCGTTGTGGACGTCCAGGTTGAAGGGAACGAACCTTGCGGCCTGTTCGAGAAAGTTGTCGATCCCGACACCGAAGATGGGATTTGAAAAACCGAGCCTGACTGCTGTTTTCATCGTCTCGAACCTGGAGACGATCGCGAGATCCTGCGACCATTCCGTTTGGGTGTTGAATATCGTGGCGATCCTGTCCCAGTAGACGGCGGGAGCCATAACGGCGACCAGGGCGACGACGGCTATCCCACCCCAGAGCAAAGCCCTGTTCTTTCTTTCCACGACGAACAGGATGACGAAGAGCGAGGCGAGTCCCACGAACCCTCCCCTGGAAAAACTGAGGAAGGTGACGAACACGGCGCCGGCGATAACGGCCGTCAGAAGGGGCCTAACGAACCAGGGCTTCTTGAACCTGGCAAAGAGGTAAAGCAGCAACGGTATAAAAAACACCTGGTAGAACGCGAAGAAATTAGCCTCGAGGAAGTATCCCTCGTACCTTAGAACCCCCTGTTGCCATATAAGCGACATATCCTTGTATCTTTCCGGCGGGGGAATGATGAGAGGGAAAAAATCGCTCACGAATATCGCCGCGCATATAAAGATGACGATCCTGAAGAATTCCGACCGATCCCTCGAGAACTGAACCATCAGAAGCATCGTGACCAGTATCTTCGTGAACTTGCTCAACCCGGAGAGGGACGCATCGATATTCCTGGCGAACGCGACCGACTGGAAGATGATGATCGAGAAAGCCGCGGCGAGCGCGAAGAACGGTCGATCGTGAATAACGAAGCGCCTCCCTCTCACGATAGAAACGGCGAGAGAGACTGCCAGGAGCAAGAGAAGGACTCTGTAGATCCGGAACGAGAAAAAGATATATACGTTTGAAAAAATGAGAAAGACGAGCGCATAGAATATCCATTGAGGCCTGTCGAAGATCGCGAGGAAAAGGGGCAGTGCCAGTATGCCGAGAACGACCAGCCTGACGAGTCCGGAAGGAAGAAACACGACGGCCGCTATCGACGCAGCGAGTATTACGGCGAGCCAGGCCGCCAATCTGCCACTTCTGATCTCCTCCCCGAAAAGAACCGGTTTCATAGTTCCCGCCCGCCGCTCGCTCCGGTTATCTCATCGCCTTCGGATCGCGGCGGTCGCGCCGCGCCCATAAACGTCTCGTCGGAGCTAAAAAATCTCCCCGCCCTGATCTGTTCGCGCACGAGGAGGATAAAGACGGTCCAGAAGAGAACAGCCATCGTCGTAACGATGACTATCTGTTTCCTTTTAGGCCACGCCCTCCTTTCGGGGATCACGGGCGGATCGATTATCCTGATAACGCTTATCCTGTCGCCGCTCGATATCCTGGCATCCTCGAGTTTCAGCCTTACGAACGCCATGGCGAATTCCTGCATCATCCTGTCCGCCACTATTCCGAGATAACGCGAGGTAAGCTCAGGCATTTCAGACAGGGGAGGGAAGAGCCCCTCAGCACCGCTCTCGATCAGTCCCTCCATCTGCTCGCCAAGCTTGTCGAGCTCAAGATCGATCCTCTCCAGCTCCATGCTTCCCTCGTTAAGCGAACCCTCCAGTATCTTTTTCTCGATCTCGAGGATGCTCCGCCTCGCGGCCAAGCCTGCGATCACCTGGAACGCCGCCCGTGACTGCTGCTCCACCTCGTATATCCCGTGCTCCCCCATGAAAGCCGACATCACTGAATCCGCCCTGGAGACATTTATCATCCTTCTGCCCAGCTCCTCCTCCAGAAAATCACGCTGGGCCTCCGTATTCTCGAGGCTCATCTCCACCAGCAGGGTGTCGACGATCTCGATGATGGCTGCGGCCATATCCCTCGCCCTGACCGGATCCCTGTCCTCCACCGAGATCTCGATCACTCCTTCGTCCCGGACTCCGATGCTCGTCCTCTCGCGGAGCTTCCTTCGGACCTCTTCCCGACCCCCCACCCCGTAGACTTTCTCCAGATCGAACCTGTCAGAGAGCAGATCGCTCATCCTTCGGGTTCTTATCATATAATCGATGACGAAATTCCTCTGGACCCGGATGAATGTCGCGTAGGTCTGGCTGAACGAGCTGAGCCTGTTAAGGAAAGATCCCTTTCCCGAGAGCTCCCACTCGACCCCTCCGGGGACGAATGCGCCCATCGCCACGTATCTGGGAGGAATGATAAGCGAGACCGCTGCCGATAAGATCAAGCCCGCCGCCGCGGCGATCACCACCGTCTTCTTGTAACGCAGGATGATTGAAAGAAGCGCCAGCATATAATTATCCAGTATCCGTACAATCCGTGCGGGCCCATCTCGATCCGCCGCGCCCGTGAACGGGAATGTATCACCGCCAGCCCCTACCGGCAAGCCCAATCTCCCCTTCCCCCAGCTCAGCCCCTCCCAACGATCCGGGGAATCTCCTTCCAGAGCATAAGGTAGCCGGCGGCCGTTTCCCTGATCCTCGAGCCGGAAAGCCGGACGATCGCCGAGAGGAATCTGATCGCCGGCTCGACGACGACGGTCGACATGAGAACGAGAGACGATCCCACTTTCCCGAAATGGATCGAGGAATAGATCAGGCGGCTTCGCAACGAGTAGAAAAGCCTGGCGGATCTGTCCGAGCCCGACGCCCCTCCTCCCCTGTGGTACGCCCGGGCGCCGGAGTGGAAATAGCAGCTCCACCCCTTTTCCGATGCCCTCAATGAAAAATCGAGATCCTCCAGGTAGACGAAAAACCTCTCGTCGAATCCGCCGATCTCCTCGAACAGAACCCTCCTCACAAGATAGAATGCCCCGATAACGTGGTCCACCCTCCTGCTGTCCGAATGATCCCATTCGTACATGATGTATCCGGCGCCAAACCTGCCTAGCATTCTGTCTATCCCCGTAGATCTCGCAATCATGCCGGCGGGACCGGGAAAACGCGCGCACGTCCGAGAGGCGATACCTTCGAGATCCACCAGCTTTATCCCCGCTATGCCGACGGTCCCGCTCTCGGGCCGTTCGAGGAATTCCACCGGGACCCGGATCGAATCGGCCTCGAGGACCGTGTCGGGATTCAGGAAGAGTATATAGTCCGATCCGCTGCCCTCCGCTCCCCGGTTGCATGCCGCCGCGAATCCAAGATTATCCCCGTTCAGGAAGATCTCGAGTGGCAGAAACGGGAACTGGAGACCGCTTGCGGAACCGTCGGATGAACCGTTGTCGATCACGACGATCCGTTCCAGGGTGAATCCCGCCGCCGACGCCCCCGCGATAGATTCGAGGCAGCTGCGCAGCTGATCGCCGGTATTCCAGTTCACAATCACTATGTCCAAGGTGGCCAATTTTCTCTCCCGCCAGCTTCGATCCGGTCTAGTATTCGATGGAACCCCGGTCCGGTGAAACCCTACCGCCTCCCGGGGAAAAGGTCCCGTAAAAAGCTTTTCATACCGTTAGAGTACTTATGGTACCTTCCTCCTCTAAGCTCGCCGAGGGCCGTGCGAAGCCTCCCGCCTCGGCTGGAATGACACTTCTCCCTTGCCCGCATGTGATCGATCTTCTCTTCGATAAGCGAGACGATATACATGCTTCTCGGTGTGGAAGTCCGTGCGAGAACCCTCTCGGCCGCTTCGCCCCACCTCGAGGCTTCCTCGATGAAGAATTCCTTTCCCCTCGATTTTGCGCCGCCGGCCTGCTCGCGCAGCCCCTTCATCTTCGTGCCGATCAGGTTGCGGCCGTGCTGCCGGTATTTTACCAGCGGCTCGGGGATGAATTCCAGCCGTCCCATCGTCGATGCGATAAAAGCGATCCAGATATCGTGAACCCATCCGTCGGGGATCGGAAGAACCGTATCCTTCAGCGTCCCTCTGAAGGCGAGTGTAGTTCCGGCGACGACGTTCCTTCTCATCAGGAGAATGAAGGCCTCTCCCATGCGGAATATCTCCCGTTCCTTCTCGCCGAACCTCTCCGATTCCCAGAGCGTGTAACCGAGATCCTCCAGCTTTTCGTCCACGACGAGCGCATCGCTGAAAATCGCCTCTACCCCGGGCGCGCCTGAGAGTCCCTGTTCGATCTTCTCCAATTTTTCGGGATACCAATAATCATCCTGGTCGCTAAGCGCTATGATCTCCCCGCGGCAGAGGCCGATCGCCCTTGCGAAGTTTCCCGTGGCACCGAGACGGGACCGGTTGATCTCAACCTTGACGTAGAAGGGCGCCTTCCCCGCGAACTCCTCGATCACGGCGCGGCTGCCGTCGGTGGAAAGGTCGTCGCAGATCACAAGCTCATCGGGCGGTCTAGTCTGTGAGGCTATGCTGTCCAATTGCTGCTCAAGAAATCGGGCGCCGTTGAAGGAGCACAGGGCAACCGATATCCTGCCATTCTCCCCTGCCCGGGGAAACACGCCGCCGCTCATGCCGCTATCCATAACGCTATCCTTCATTGCGAGCCGAGGGGGGGCCGCCGCCTGCAAGCCCATCGAGATACTCCGCCAGGCGAACCGCGAGCCTGCTCCTCTCATACGAGGACAGGTCGAGCCGGCCGCCCGTCGACGCCGTCCGGCGCGAGGTCACCGCATCGGCGATCGCCTCGGTCAGAGCATTCGTGTCCTCCGGTGAAACGGCGATCCCGTGTCCCGATCTCTCGAGGAGGTCTCTCCCCGCCCCGGGTGGCATGATACCTATTATCCATTTTCCCGTTCCAAGGTACTCGTACAGTTTTCCCCTGATGTAATATCTTGCGCTTGGAGACCTGTCATATAGAATCAGAGCGTCGGAATGCGCGATTATTCTCAAAGAGTCAAAATGCGAGACGGTTCCCGCCAGGCCGACTATACCTTCAAGTCCCGCCTTCCTGATCCTTTCTTCCGCCGAGCCGTCTACATTTCCGGCGAAAACGACTCTGAACGATCCCCTCTCGATCACCCCTGTCTCATGCAGCCGCGACAGGGCGACGAGAATTTCTTCGGGTAAAAGCGTTTCTCCCGAGAACCTCGAAAAATTGCCCGTGTGGCTGATCACGATATTTCCGTCCCCTTCGGGACCGAGGATCCCCGGCCTGGATGCCGAGGCGGCCCTGTCGATCGCGGCCCGATCGAATCCGTTCGTGATCGATACTATCTTAGAGTGGAAATCGGGGTATATCTCCCTGTACCTCTGCGCCGCCTCCGGAGTGTTGGCGATCACCAGATCGGCATTCCCGATACATTTCGCTTCCTGGCGCCTCTCGCGTAAAAACCTCACCCCTCTCTTCTCCAGCATCCTGTTGAGCGGCTCGATCGTCCAGGGGTCCCTCATATCCATGATCCACGGCTTGCCGGTCTCCTTCTTCAGCTTGAGCGCGAGAAGGTGGGACGAAGCGGGCGGGGACGTCGAGTAGAGAACCCTGACCGATGGCGATCCCGCCAGCGATCTCGCGACCGGCAGGGCGCAGGTGGTCCACCTTATCCTGGCGTCCGGAACCATGATCCACCTGTCGACGAGAGAATGGAGAATGCCCCCTGCGACCGGTCCGCCGGCCTGCGGAATTTCCGCTCCCCGTCTCTGGTGACGCCGATCTTGTCCGATCCTGCGTCCGGGCATCTGAACGCTTCCCGCCACCCCCACCCCGGCGCCGGTCCAGTTCGCCCAACCCCCCGACGGCCTCCCTAACCGCGGGGAAAACCGCAGTTCGCCCGTTCTGACAACCTTCTCCCCCTCCGGCTGGTACTGACGGCCGAACCTATCCGTGGTCACGACGATAGGTTCCCATCCGGACCGGCCGATCGTCGTCGCAAAAGAGAGAGACCGCCAGACACCCCCGTTCACGGCCGGTGGGTAGTGGTAACACAGCATCAGGACCTGCTTGACCTCCGTCAACGCCGCCTCCGTTTGACTAAACCGCGAATCAACATGGCAGGAGTCCTGAACGGCACAAGCAGTGCCAGTGTCATCATCTTCCCCGCAGGCCTTGTCGCCGGATACAGGAAACAGGCGAAGTAGCCGGTGGCAGCATACGATATGACAGTAGCGACGGCCGCTCCCCTCCCTCCGTAGGCGGGGATCAGGTAAAGGTTCAACGCTACGTTGACGACCGCCCCCAGGCCGTTGCTGATAAAGAGAAAGTTGATCCGGCCCTCGTTGAGAAGCCAGTTCCCGAGGACGGCTTTGAGGAATACGAAAACGCCCGCCCAGATATGGATCGCCAGTATTTCGGCGCTCGCCGCGTAGCTCTCTCCGAGAACGAGACGGACGAGCGGACCCGCAGCAAATGTCAGGATCACGGCGAGAATCATCGATATCCAGGCTAGAAAATCATAGAGCTGCTGGAGGCGCGCCTCGTATATGCCCTTGCCCATCTCCCTGCTCTTGATGAGAAGGGGAAAGACCGATGTGGTAATGGCGACGGGCACGAAGTACCACGTCTCGGACAGCCTCACTGCCGTGGAATATATTCCGACCTCCTGCTCCCCCGACATCTGCCCGAGCATGACCTGGTCTATTTTGAAATATATCATCGCGAGCGCACCTGACAGTACGAGGGCCCACGACTGGCCCAGCAGCTCACCGGCCTTGTGAAGGCTGAACTTACAGGAGCGGATATGGAATCCCCTCAACTTGAACACCACGGTCAGACCCAATGCGGAGACGACGACATCGAGGGCGGCGACCGATGCGAAGGCCACCAGCCCGGCACCTTTCAGGATCAGCACGACCTTGGCGATGCTGGAAAGCATCAACGCCGCGCTCTTGGCATAAACGGGGTATTTCGACTGGACCTGTGACTGGAACCAGATATCGATACATTCGAAGGCCTGGAAAATCATCCCGGCCGCTATTATCGCCGTCAGAAGCCTCGTGAGCGAATCGCCGCGACGGACCAACGAGACCACCGCAACGGCCAGGATCAGGCAGAGCAGCCCCCCGATCAATCTGAGGATGAAGGCGGTTCCCAGGATCTCATCTGCCGAAGAGGGATCCCTCACAATATCCCTTACCAGGATACCCTGGAGACCCATGACGAACAGGGGACTGAAGAGGCCGACGAAGGCGATCGAGTAGCTCAGGATTCCGAACCGTTCGGGACCCAGATACCTGGCGACCCAGACGGAGACGAAGAGGGCCATTACCATCCTGAGAACCCTCAGGCCGAAGAGATAGCCGGTATTCGCTATGATATTTTTCAGCGTCGAACTTATCTTGAATTTGCCTCTTACCATCGCCCCTGCCCGGTCACACATTATCTCGATATTTCGCAGGGAATTATAAGCAACATGGCGCCGAATTGAAAGATAGTAATCGGGATACCGCCCAGATTATCCGATCGGGCCGGTTCGGCGGCACCGTGCACACACCGAGCAGACAGCCGGGAAGCACGGTGCATACAGCGTATCAGATCAGGCGGTGCCGTGCTCCCCTCGCACCGGTCCTGCGTCACCGTGCTCCCCTCGCGCCGCCAAGCTTGACTGTCTCTAACTTATTTTATATAATAAAGATATAAACTCGGTACTTATGCTTTTTAATAATAAATGAGGGATACATGATGAAGATCCTCGCCTACCCAATTATTTTTCTCGCGCTCATAGCGGCGATCGATGCGCAGTCCCTGTCGACAGAGAGCCGGGCGAAAGCACAGCCTCGGATTCCGTTGAAGGAATCCCGCATGGAGATCCTCGCGAAACAATATTATTCCAGGGCGAACCCCCTTTCGGGAAAGGATATCCTTCTCGCGCCGGTTCCGACGCCGTCGCAGTATCAATTCGATGTTCTGGCCTACGATATCTACATAGCATTCAACGATGCGACGAACGAGGTCGAGGGGAGAGTCATAGTCACCCTGAAAAGCCTTATCGATTCGCTTCACACGGTCGACCTGGATGCCGATCACGTTCTCGGCATCTGCTCGGTCACCCGGCTCGCCGCACCGATTCCCGGTTGGACGCACGTCGGCGATATACTCTCTATCCCCCTTGTGGACGGTGTCGCGGCAGGGGAAACAACGTCGCTGGAAATAACCTACTCGGGATTTCCCACGACCGCCGCATCTCCTTCCCTTCGCTTCAACAGTTTCGAGGGAACGCCGGTCATCTACACGCTGAGCGAGCCCTGGGACTCCAGGACCTGGTGGCCGTGCAAGGATTATCCCGATGACAAGGCCCTTTTCGAGATAGCCCTTTCGGTCAGGCCGGACCTCTTCGCCGCGTCTAACGGCGAGTACA
>CAZPAH010000039.1:0-22264 GCA_964584495.1 uncultured bacterium
ATAGACCTGCTGATTCACTTCCGGGGCACGAAGGAGCAGCGAAAGGAACTGATGCTATGGCTCGATGGATGGAGTCTATGCCTCGATGAAATAAACTACCTTAGAACCGGTTACAGAACCGGCGGGCTTCTCGATGTTCATATCGTCACAGATCAGGATATCGCCGACAAGACGAGTTACGCGATCAAGATTGGAGCCGTGACAGACGCTGCCAAGCCTCTAAAGATGAAAGGCCAGAAATAGGTTCCTACAGTAGTTGACGGGTGGCGGCCGGCAGATTCCCGGGATCGAATCTGACCAGAGCCAGTTCCGGCCCATCGTGCCCGCCTCCGAAAAGGAATGTCGATCCTATTGTGTCCTTCCAGGACCCTGTCAACCTTACAGCTTCGTGAGCATGACCGTGGAGAGTAAGAAGGGGATGTCTATCCTCGATAAAGCGGCGGATAGCTATAGATCCGATATTCACATCAAGCGGAACATGGTCGATCATCCTCCCATCGAGAGCCGAGCGGTCGAGATTCGTTTTATAAGGGGGGGAATGGAAAAGGAAGATCGCCTCTCCCAGATCATCATTACCTGTAAGCTTTTCGAGATCCTCTCTGATCGTCGAATATCTCGCTTCATCGGGCGTTATGGCGACTGATCGAATTCCCTCTTCCGGCGAGATACAACCTGGGTCTACATACCTGGAGATATCGTATCGTTCCCAGTCCTTGAGCAAGAATGGTGTCGGGGGAATATATGAATAGCCGTAAACAGTCCATCTTGAAAAAGGTTGCCTTCTGCCGTGAATATAATACAGAAGTCCTGTATCAGCCGCCTCGTTCATCGCAGATTCTTCGAATTTACCGTCGTCATTACCCAGGATTGTGAAGATAGGGGGATAGAGGGTGGAGAGGTGATTTTTCAACCGAGCAAGTTCCTTGACCAGGTAATCATTGATAAAATCGTCGACGTGCGGCCCTTTCCCTCCGGGAGGCGGAAGAAGGTCGCCTCCCATGAATACTGCATCCGGTCTTTCCTTCTCGATCGATTGGAACAGCTTCCGGTACCGGTCTTGATTTCCATGGAGATCGGAAACGAAAAAACAGTTTGTCATCTCATTGCCTGTCCGCCCGGCCGGGCTGTAGTCCTCATCAATTAGAAGCGATACATATTATAGCAATTAAGCGGGCAGCATCTATCGCGAAACGGCAAATTTCTCATCTTCGATTCACCGACGGCGCCGGTCCTCCCGTCTTTCCCTTCGGTCTTCCCTCATCTCGCGCCTGTCTTCCCGGACCTCGCGGATACCGGCTTCGATCTCCCTGCGCGACAGCTCCAGGTAATCCTCGAAGAGGGAGGCCTGCCGCTCCTCGATCGAAAGGCGGCCGCCGGTCTTCCCGCTCTCATCGGCGGCTACGTCCAACACTCTCTGCAGCTCGATCAGCTCGGACGCGATCTCTCTTTTTCGCGCGAGGATCTTCTCGGCCTCTTTCTGGTCGTGTATGTCGTCGTTAAGATCCCGCCTGTCATCCCTTCGATCGCGGCGCGAGTCGCGGAGCTGATGCCTCTCGCGGCGCTCCCTCTGCTTATCGCCCGACCTTTCAGCCTTTTTCACCTGCCTGCGCTCGCGTCTGACCTCCCGCCTGTCGCCGCCGAGCTCCCTGGCGGACCGTTTCGTTTCGGCGCCCGCCTGCCTCGCCTGGACGGCCGTCTCGGCGATATCGCGGCGCAGCTCGGTCCTTATCTCGCCGAGGATCCCTTCGATCTCATCGGCCCCGGCGCCCCCGGCGCGCAGCTCGTTCCATCTGAGTATGAGATCGGAGAGCCGGTCGAGATCTTCCCTGTCATCCGCCAGTCCCGCCTTCGCCTGGAGCAATCCATTTTTATCCTGGACCCGTTCCACTTGGTTGGCCCGGGCCTGTCCTGAGGCTTGCGCCGCCGAGACGAAGAAGACGGTTATCAGTATCGCCGCAAATGCGAAATTTCGAATATATCCCCGCATCTCCAACTCCTTTCACGAGAATTTCCGGTAGGGGCAGTATATACCGGCCGGTAAGGGATGTCGATCTTAACTCTCAGCCGAGCATTTGGCAAACCCTTCTGTTCTTGTCGTTCAGCGCCTCCCTTCCACCCTCGAATATTTCGAGTACCTGCTCCTGGATCGCCGGGGAGGTGATATCCCCCGTTATAACCTCTATCTTATCCTCGGAAAGGGTCACTATGACCTGCTCCGAATCGCCCGACAGCAGTATATGCTCGTCTTTCGTGGCGCAAATTATCTGCTGGCTCGTTTTGAGCTTTCTCATTCTCGGCACTAGTATCGAGACGATTGAAGCGACATCGAGGTACTGTTCCGGATCGTCGATGATAAGGGGGCCGAACGCATCCTCATTCATTAGGAGGACCATCATGACGGCGTTGCGCTCCCCCGTAGAGAGCCCATTGATCCGTTTGTAGCGGGAACCGGATCTCACCGAGAGATCGGCCCTGTCGAAAAAATCATTTTCTCCATCGCCCTTTTCCCATTTTCCCCTTGTTACCTTTACCCTGAAGATATCTCCTCCATATTTCTTGAGAGATTTGTCCATTATCCGCGCCCTTTCGAGGAAGATCTTCCCGCATACCTTTCGAAGAGCAGCAATTTCTTTTTCACAGCCGGTGAAGCCGGCTTTGCGGGCCTTTTCGAGGAGGTCGTTACGTTCCGCCAGAAGATCCTTCGCCTTGTCTCCTGCGAAGATATGCCTGTCCAGAAAATCAATCAGTTGGGCACCGCCGGTGAACAGCTTTTCGATAACCTTGTGATCGTATTTTCTCGGAAACTCGAGGGCCGGAACCCCTTCGTAGGGAACGAAAGAAGTCCCATCCAACCTGAATATCTTCGGATCGGACTTTCCCGAACGGGAATAGCAGTAGATTTCGCTGCCTTTCCCTATGAACAGATCGACGGTGTATTTTCTGTCGATAATATTCTGCTCGGCGGCGGTCACCTCCTCGCCTTCCTTCAGGTCGAACCTCTTCAGGGCGTAGAGAATGGCATCGATTATCATCGATTTCCCCGTACCCTTCCTGCCGATTATACAGTTCAGATTTTCGTTGAAACCCGTATAAACCCATCCGCCCTTTCCCCTGCGGAAGGCTGCCCCCGTTATCCTCGTCTTGCCGTGATCCTGCCTGTAATCACAGGCCATACGGACCCGTGTCTCCGGGTCCTCCAGGGCGCCCTTCAGGGGCCAGAACCCGGCTTCTCCCATCCTGATATAGGTGAACCGCCGACCGATCTCGTCGACGGCGTGGCCGTCGGAGTCCTGTACGAAGGCCAAAGGCGATCTGTCCTCGTTCCTGATCCGGTTGAAATAGTCCTTTATCACCTCCCCGCTTTTCCCGCCGATCTTCCCCGTTATGGCCGTCGATTCCTTGACAACCTCGACCGCGTTGAGCTGGGGGTGATTGAGAATCTTGTTGTAGATATTGCCCGGTTTCCTGTAGACGCTCAGGAGCGCCTTCTTTCCCCCGTCGATATGGGCAGGAATAGCTATGCAGGCAGCTCCTAGAGATTCGATATGCTCGAGAACATCGAACAGGCTCGCCATGCCGGTAGCCTTGTAGTCGCCGTACTCCTCGAGTGTGAACCGGCAGTCCTGAAGAAGGAAATTGATCCTGTGCGTGTTGTAGGCGGCCGGTTCTCCCTCCCTGTGCTCGAGTATCACCAGTATATGAAGATCGTCGGTGCTTATTTCGATACCCGGAAGAACGCACAAACCGGTTCCCGCTGCGCGTTGCCTGATCATCTCGTACCAGGTATTGGTGAGGTCTTCCGGATGAGTGTTGCTAGGCGTGTTGTGATCCGTGATCGCTATCAGGCCCAGCCCCTTTTTCAAGGCCCCTTCGACGATCTCCCCTGCGATCTTCTTAGCCATCTCCCTGCTCCCCGGGATATCGCCGATATCGTACTTGAAGTTGTACTTGTTCTTCGCCTGGGCGTCGCCGGAGGCGGGGGTGTGAACGTGAAGGTCAACCTTGATGAACCTCGCCCCGTTTCCCGCTTCGAGCACCTTCTTGTAATTGGTGAATATGCGTTTCATCGTTCCCCTCCCTGATAATTGCCGATACTCCGGTCCCGGTTTCTTCCGAAGTGCCGCGGTCGATCGAAGATTATTCCTGTATTTCCCCCGGCGATGAGGGTATCGAAAGGACAGCCGCCGGTCAAGCGGTATGGGAAAGGAGGCCTTCCGCAGGCCGTTCTTGAAAGGATCGGGTTCGGGCAGAGGGAGGGTGTGTCCGAACGTCGTCTCACGCCTTGTCGATTATCCCGTTTTCCAGAAGGATCTCGACCAGGTCGAGTATCTCCGGCATGCGAGATTCGTCGATACCAGACTTTTCAGCGATGACCGCGACCGGAGCATGATCCTGGGTGGGAAACGGCAGGTGGAAGATGAATCTGCCCTGGCTGGCTGTCAGGTTCAGTTTTCTCGAGGTCCGAGACCTGCCGGAGCCGCTGAAGAATGTGATCGAGGAAATCCTGTCATCCCCGCCGGAGCTCTTGAAGATAGCGCCGGAATTCCTCGTCTCCCTTATACGCAAGCCGAGAAGCCTGCCGTCGGCCTCACGATCGTGAAGCGACGAGATATCGACATCGATCGAGAGCTTCGTCCGCTCGAGGGAATACCTGAAATAGGGGCGCTTCCCCTCCGAGACCTCCCGCCGCGAAACGATCCCTTCCTCGAGGAGCGCCTCGAGAAAATCCTGGGTCGTCTTGATATGAAGACCGAGTCTCGATGCGGCCTGGGATGCGGAGATGTCGCGGTATTTAACAAGCAGCGCGAAGAACTCCTGCGCGTACTCCCTGGAAATAAGGGATCCCAGTTTTCCGGCCCTTATGAAATCCATGCTTTGCTCCTTGCCGGTACGGCCGTTTGTTAATGACGCCGCCGGCGCCCTTCGACCGTGCCACCCGGGCGCGGCGTCACGGTCAGTATCCCTTCAGCCTCTCGATTATCCTCTCGCCCTTTCCTTCAAGGAATAGATCGATGAAAGATCCGAAAAGCCCGCCGAACGAATCGCAGAGCCGATCGAAGGTCAACTCCTCCCGGTACCGCTTGTAATCCTTTTCGGCTATATTCACCGTGACGGAACCGTCGTACCAGAACGATACATAGCTCTCGTCGTCGTAGTCGCCTTTCAGATGGAGGAAATGCTTCATGATATTCTCCGGAACCAGCAGGACGACCCTCTTCTCCTCGAAATATGGAAAAGCGATAATATTCTTTGCCAGGAATCGGGCGAAGCCGTCTATCTCGCCGCGCGAGTGACCGGAATAGCCGGCGGGAAAGGGCCGTGGCGTGAAACCGTCGCCCGCCTCATCGACCGGTTCGGCGGCGGCTTCCAGGATCGCCCTGTAGTACCAGCGGAGCCTCCCGGTGAACAGGGCCCACATCAGAAGGGCGAACATCACCATGGCGCCGGCCGCAAGGTAGGGAGTGGGGCCGGTGCGCCGGGTCAAGACGGAGAGGAAGGTGAGGGAGCCGAGGATGTAGAAAAGGGTCGGCGCGAGGTATATCAGGTTACCTGTTTGGACCAGTATGGCGCAGTTCGCCAGGGCGGCGGCCGACATGAGAATCAAGAGGATTATTTGCAGGGTGCTTTCGCCCACAAACAGCCTGTAAACCAATATGCCGACGACCGTAACGAGCGCCGTCAGAAAAAACCACGATCTCTCGGGCTTGAGCTTTCTCGACATGCCGTAGGGGCCTCCTTCGAAATAGTTAAATACGATTATTATAAAGTTTATTCTAAATGAAGTATATATCAATTGAATGAGATTGTCAAGAGCGATATAGGTTGACACGGTGAAGTATTATTCTTAAATCTATAGCCTGGGTTGTGCGGAACGGTTGGCACCGGATATGCAAACACCTATTATTCTGTGTGATAACCGTTACTGTTCGAAGGGGCGGGACGGATAAAAGACCCGGGATGGATAGAGGAAAGGGACCGCACGCCTCGTTCGGTAAAAGCGGGTCCTCTTGCCGATCTCACGCATGAAAGGCGGACCGATGTTTGACCGTTGTAAAGTATCGATCGTGATACCGGCCTTCAACGAGGAGGAGTCTATAGCCCAGGTCATGGAGGAGCTCGACCGCGTGCTCAGGGAGAAGGTCGCCGACTACGAGATCATCGTCGTCGATGACGGTTCGACCGACCGGACCGCCCAGGCGCTCGAGGGGATGGATATCAGGGTCGTCAGGCACGAGGAGAACAGGGGATACGGCGCCTCCCTCAAGACCGGGATCAGGAAAGCGGCCGGGGAGATCATCGTCATAACAGACGCCGACGCCACGTATCCCTCCGAGGAGATCCCAACGATCCTGTCCTTCACCGACAGGTACGATATGGTGGTCGGAGCGCGAACCGGCGAGACTGTGAAGATCCCCCTCATCCGCAGACCGGCCAAATGGTTTCTCAACAGGCTCGCGAACTATCTCTCCGAAACGAAGATACCGGATCTGAACTCGGGCCTCAGGGCGTTCAGACGGGAAATCGTCATGAAATTCTTCAATATCCTGCCGGACGGATTCTCCTTTACGACAACGATCACTCTCGGAATGCTCAGCAACGGGTACACGGTAAAGTATCACCCGATAGACTATTTCAAACGCGGGGGGAAGTCGAAGATCAGGCCTATAAAGGACACCTTCAACTTCATACTGCTCATAGTCAGGACGATAATGTACTTCAACCCGCTAAAGGTTTTTCTGCCCGCGAGCTTCTTCTTCATACTTGTCGGGATAGCCCTTCTCGCTTACGACATATTCGTGATACGCAACCTCGGGGACAAGACGGTGCTGGTACTCTCGATCGGATTTCTTACCGGTATTCTGGGGCTTCTGGCCGATCTGATAGTAAAGAGCGCGGACCGGATCGGGGACTGACCAGATGGCAAGAAAGTGGCTATTCCAGCTGATCGGCGTCCTGGTCTTCGTATTCATCCTCTTCAGAATCGATTTTAGGACCCTGTCGGAAGTCATCTCGAACGCACGGCCGGTCTTTCTCATTCCAGCCGTTGCGCTGACCGTCCCCTTTGTCGTTTTCAAGACGGTCCGGTGGCAGAGCCTCCTCTCGATGCAGGGGATCGACTACGGCTTCAGGAACAGCTTTCTTGCCTATATGGGATCGATGTACCTGGGACTCGTGACGCCGGGAAGGCTAGGAGATTTCGCCAAGGTCCTCTACCTGAGAAAAGACAGGGGGATCACGGTCGGAAAAGGCTTTTCGAGCGTGTTCGTCGACCGGCTCTTCGATCTTCTGATCCTCGTCTCGATGGCCTGCGCCGGGGGAGTGGCCTTCGCCCTGTCGCTTGACATGCTGACTGTGATCTTCTCGTTCGTCGCTCTTTTCGTGCTGATAGTGCTCGTTTTCCTCAACGAGCGTTCAGGCAAAAGGGCGGTAAGGTTTCTATACAGGCTCATCCTCCCGAAAAAATATATTGGTTCGACCGATGAGCAGTTCGACGCCTTCTACGAGGGGATCAGGGAGTTCAAGAGGGTCGGGATAGTCGCGCCTCTGACCCTTTCCCTCCTCAGCTATCTCTTCTTCTATATCCAGTGCTACCTTATCGCCGTCTCTCTAAATATAGGGATATCCTTCATGGATACAGCCTTCTGCATCACGACGGCGAACCTTATATCGCTGCTGCCCATTACAATATCGGGTATCGGCACGAGGGACGCGACATTGATAACCCTGTTCGCGGTGATCGGCCTGAGCAAGGAAGCGGCCCTCTCGTTCTCGATCGTATTCCTATTCATCTCGAATATAACGGCCGCCCTCATCGGCGCCGTCGCCTGGTTCAGGAAACCGATTGATATTAAGAGATAGATGCTGTTATCCTGACGGATGTGGGCCGCGCCGCCCGGAGGCCGGATTCAAATAACACGATCGCCGTGAGGTTGCCCGATTGTGATGTACAGCCTATTCTCCCCCGGTCTTCCATACCTCAGATTCTTCCTGGCATTCGCCGGCGTTTTCATCGTTCCGGGACTTCTTCTCTTCAATCTCGTTTTCGACAGGAAGAGATACCGTTTTTTCGAGATAATTCCCCTTTCGTTCAGCTTGAGCGCGGCGGTGATATCGACGGCCGGCTTGATCCTCTACTCGTTCCGTCTCGACGTGACGGTTCTTCTCTATCTTCTTCCCGCGGTGGTTGTGGCGCTCGCCGCCGCCGGCATATTGAAATGGCGGAAAAATACCGGTGCGGGGGGGGGCGCCGGCGGCGAAAGAGGGGATGTCCCCTTCGTCGCGGCTTTCATACTCCTTCTCGTGCTTGCCTCCCTGCTGATGCTCTACAGCGGCGCGACATTCAAATCTTCATCAGACTCGTTCGATCATGTCGGCACGGTGAGAGAGATCGTGGATAACAGGCAGTTCTTTCCCACCAACTCGTACTACGCCGGGGAGCAAGGTCTGGGGGCCGATCCGCGGAAAGGCTTTTTCCACGTAGGCATAGCCCTGGTGTCGATACTGTCGGGGGTCGATCCGTTCCGGGGCTGGTACTGGCTTCCCTCCCTTTTCCTGCCCGTTCTGCTATGCACCTTCTTCGCCTTCACGGCCTCTATCTTCGGGGGCAGGGGGGCGGCCTTCGTCTCCACCGTTCTCTTTCTCCTATGCTTCAAGGGGACCGACAGATCGCTGCTCAGGGTGACCGGATTTCCCCTCTACACGGGATTCCAGATCTACCTGACCGCCTTCTTCCTGTTCTTCAGGCATCTGACCGGCAGGGAGATAAAGACATTGGTTCTCGCCGCTTTCCTGGGGTATGTGGCGGCGACGGTTCATATATACTACTTCGTGCAGTTCTGCCTCGCCCTGCTCTCCTTCTTCATTTTCGCGCTCATAATGAAAAGGGAAGACAGATACTTGCTCGGCTCCCTCGTCATCGTGGCCCTGTTGACCGTCATCTTCTCGGTTCCCTTCCTGATGGTGAAATACAAGTTGTCGTACGCGATATCGAATCCGTTCGACGAGCAGCCGCGCCACCTGCTCTACCTTTACAAGAATATCTATGTGGTGAACCCGGTGGCGCCCTGGCGCATCTTCGGGCCGGTGGGGATCTTCGCCTTTTTCCTGACCCCCTTCCTCTACAGGCGCGCGAAAAAAGAACCCGGCCTGCTCTTTCTTTTCGCCGGGATGATCATGACCCCCCTGATCATCTTCAACCCGGCGGCGGTCCATTTTCTAGGAAAGGTCATGACGCTCGGACTTATCCGAAGGATAGCCCTTCTCGCTCCCTATATCGCCGTCACCGGCTACTTCGTGCACATGATGATACTAAAAGCCGCCGAGGGAGGAAGGCGGGGGGAGAGGGCAGCCGCCGCCGTATTTCTCCTGGTGACGGTCTGCCTGCTGGTCCCCTACATCAAGGGATTTTCGCAGAGCTACTCGCCGGCCGCGCTGGAGAGCGAAAGAAGGGACAGCCCCTTCGCTTGGATCGACGCGTTGAAATTCATCGAAAACGAGATCAAGGAGCCGGCGGTCTTTCTGGCCGATCCATACACGAGCTTCGGCATACCGGCATTTACAAAGCATTATATCGTGGCTGTTCCGATAGGGCATTCCTCGCCGAAAGACGCGCGGAACGTCGAGAAGGTCAAAGACGCCCGCGACGCTCTCAATCCCTATACGGGGATCCGGGAGACGCTGGAGATACTCGATAAGTACAGGGTGGATTACGTGATATTGAACCAGACTTTCGAATCGCCGATCTACGAGTACAGTTGGTCGATAGATCCGGGCATCTACCGGCAGGCCCTCGACAAGTTCGAATCCCGCCCCGCATTGTTCGAGAAGGTATACGATAAGGGGGGTGTCTATATCTTCAGGTATATCCATACGGATGAAGCGGCCGGTCCCGGCCCGGCCGGTCTTCCCGTGCCTTTCGTGCTTGAGCGCGAGCCGGCGCTGGAGAATCCGGTCAACGAGATATTCGACGGCGCCTACATGCTGCTGGGGGCCGAGATCGACAGGAAGCGGGTAAGGCCGGGGGAGCGGGTATCGCTCGAATCGTACTGGATTAGGCTCGGCGAAGAGGCCCCGCCGAGGTATTACCGTGTATTCGTCCGTTTCGACACGGATTTCCCGAAGAACAGGCTGTACAGGCGGTGGTACGGCAAGATCTACAGGAAACTGGTCGAGCGGGCAAAGGGCGAGCGTTACAGGTTCCGCTCGGAGCATAATCCTGTCAGTGGGATCTATCCGCCCGATACGTGGAAGAGGGGGGAGGTAGTGGTGGACCGTGCGGAAATCGCCGTTCCCGGCGACGCGGCGCCGGGGATCTACGATATAAGGATCAAGCTGCTCGAGATGCCTTTCAATCCGAACTATAAGCTCTCCGATTTTCTCCGCGACGACGACATCTACAGCGGCGTGAAGGTCGGGACGTTGGAGATCGAAAGATGACCGTGCGTTCTCCAGAATTCTGTTGACCGCGCGCCCGCTTAATATATAATTTTTCATCTGGAACTTTTTTTACTGTAAATGGTAAACACTTTTTAAAGTAATCTGGAGATGTTTACTGAATAAAAGGTCATTTCTTCGACACTATCAACCTGATTGAATTTCCTGAATTAATGAGAAAGGAGTGGTTGATGATCGAGATCAACGATCTTACGAAGTACTACGGTGACCTGTGCGCCCTGGATCATATCGATCTCACCATCGAGAAGGGAAAGATTCTCGGCCTCCTGGGGCCGAACGGCGCAGGCAAGACCACGGCAATGCGCATCCTGACGGGGTACCTCGCGCCCACTTCCGGGAGCGTAACGGCCAAGGGGCTGTCGATAGACGACAATATGCTGAAGATAAAGAAGATGATGGGATACCTTCCCGAATCGGCCCCTCTCTACCAGGACATGCTGGTCTACGATTATCTCAACTATGTCGCGGATATGCACGAAATCGGCCGGGAAGGGCGGATCACCCATCTCAAGGACCTCGTCGATATCTGCGGTCTCGAGGATGTTATGCATCGATCGATTCACGAGCTGTCCAAGGGATACAAGCAGAGGGTCGGGCTGGCGCACGCGATGATGAGCGATCCGGAGATCCTCGTCCTCGACGAGCCGACCTCGGGCCTCGATCCGAACCAGATCATGGAAATCAGGGACATAATAAAGAGGATAGGAAAGGAAAAGACGGTTATTCTCTCGACGCATATTCTCAGCGAGGTGGAGGCGACCTGCGACAGGGTCGTTATCATCCACAAGGGAAAGATAGTCGCCGACGGGAGCACGGAGGAGCTTAAAAAATCCTCCGAGGCAGAATATACGCTGAATATCGTTCTGCGCGGTCCGAAAGCCAAGGAGGTCGTCGATCTCCTTTCGCCGATAGAGGGAGTATCGAAGGTCGAGGAGAAGGAGAGCGCCGCGGATGGGCTCTCTTTCAGGGTGCTCAGCTCCACGTCACGCGATATAAGGGACGAGGTCTACGGCAGGATAAAGCAGAAGGACTGGACCCTTCTCGAGTACGTCCGCGAATTCAAGAGCCTCGAGAAGATATTCAGGGAATTGACAAAGGAGAACTAGTGATGTCAGGGACCAGCAGCCTTTCTACCATTTTCAGGAGGGAGTTCAAGGTCTACTTTATCTCTCCGATCGCATATATCGTGATTGCGATATTTCTCGTGCTGACCGGTTGGTTTTTCTTCTCGACCTTTTTCCTTTACAACCAGGCCGAGCTGAGAGATTTCTTCTCCCTTCTGCCGATCATTTTCGCCTTCATTATCCCCACGGTGACGATGCGGCTTTTCTCGGAGGAGTTCAATGTCGGTTCCTACGAGATTCTGGTGACGTTGCCCGTCACTTTCAGGGATATCATAATAGGCAAATTTCTGGCCGCGGTCGCGTTCGTCGCTATAATGATGATTCCGACGCTGAGTTACGCGATCTTCGTGGCCTTTCTCGGGGAGCTGGACTGGGGGCCGGTTATCGGGGGCTATATAGGCGCCATATTGCTGGGCGCCTCGTTCAGCGCGGTGGGCATATTCGCCTCGTCGCTGACAAAGAACCAGATTATCGCCTTCATAGTGGGGATGATAATTTGTGTCGCCCTGACGCTCGTGGACAAGCTCCTCTTCTTCCTGCCCGAATCGATGCTCGGGTTCTTCCAATTCATCGGGGCGGGTTATCATTTTCAGAACATAGCCAAGGGGATAATCGATTCGAGGGATATAATCTATTTCGCGAGCCTGATATTCATAGCCCTCTACGGGGCTCATCTCAGGATACAGGAAAAGAGGTGAGGCGGTATGGAAAGATCTACGAGACGATACGGTAAATATTACAGGTTCCTTCTCTACCTGGTGGTTGTCGTGCTTGTCAACCTTGCCGGAATGACGGTCTTTTTCAGGGCCGATCTTACATCGAACAGGCTCTACTCCCTGTCGGAAGCCAGCAAGGAGGCGGTGAAGACGCTTTCGGAACCGCTGACGATAAATGTCTTCTTCACCAAGAACCTTCCCGCTCCGCATAACAATACGGAGCGTTACCTTCACGATCTTCTCGAGGAGTACGCGGCGAATTCGAACAGGTATTTCAACTTCCGGTTCTACGACGTAAGCGCGGAGGAAGGCGATATCGGCGAGGACGCGAAGAAGAACCAGCAGATGGCGAGGAACTACGGCATCTACCCGGTCCAGATACAGAACATCGAGCAGGACGAGGTCAAGTTCAAGAACGCTTACATGGGCCTCGTGCTGATCCATGGAGACGTGATAGACAAGATTCCCTCGATAACGTCGACCGAGGGCCTGGAATACACGATCACATCGAAGATCGAGAAGATGAACAACAAGATCAGCGCGTTGATCAATCTCGACGATCCGGTGCAGGTGAAGCTCTTCTTCTCGTCGTCGCTCAAGATGGTGGCGCCCCACCTCAGGATAGGCGATATAGGCGCGGTGCCGGAGGAGATCGAGGCGATCGTAGCGCGCCTCAACGAGAAATATTACGGGAAACTGGCCGTCACGGTGCTCGATCCAACGGTGGAGCCCTCCCTTCGCGAGCAGGTGACGAAGTACAACATCCTTACACTAAGATGGCCGACCACGAAGGATGCCAAGGGCAATACAGTTCTCGAGGAAGGACAGGCCTCCGCGGGAATAGTGGTAGAGAAGGGTGACAGGTTCAGGACGATACCGCTGATACAGGTCGTCAACCTTCCCCTATTCGGGACGCAGTACAATCTGGCCGACATGAAGCAGATGGAAGAGAACCTGGGCGAGGTCATAGATGATGTTCTGGATATCAACAAGAAGATCGGCTACCTGTCGAGCCACGGCACCTTTCCCCTCGGCGGATCGCCGCAGATCCCCGGCCAGCAGCAGCAGGAGGGGCTAGGCGAATTCAACAGCATCGTATCGCAGGACTATTCGATAGAGCAGGTCGATCTTGCCGATGGAGTCCCTGAGGGGATCGACTGCCTGATTATCGTGGGACCGAAGGATCCGTTCAACGATTACGAGCTGTTCCAGATCGACCAGTTCCTGATGAAGGGAAAATCGCTGGCCCTCTTTCTCAATCCGTTCGAGGAGATGACCCCTCCACAGGACCAGGGCGGGATGGGCTACAACCAGCAGCCAGTATATATACCGATCAATACGGGGCTGGAGAAGCTCCTCGACCGCTACGGCGTGGAGGTTTCCAAATCGTACGTTCTCGACAAGAACTGTTTCGAGCAGCGTATGCCCCAGATGTACGGCGGCGGTAAGCGGTCGATCTATTTTGCGCCTATGATCCAGAACGATATGATCAACAAGGATCTGGCTTTCATGAAGAATATCAAGGCGCTGATCGTGATTCTCGATTCCCCGGTGAAACTTAAGAAGGACGCGATAAATGCGTACGGGCTTAAAGGGGATGTTCTCTTTTCCTCGTCGAACGAGTCGTGGGAGATGAGCGGACGGATAGATCTCAACCCCATGTTCATGCAACCTCCCACCGACCCGGCAGAGCTGGGCAGCAGGCCCCTCGCGGTACTGGTCAGCGGGGAATTTCCCAGCTATTTCGAAGGTGAGGCGATACCGGAAAAGCCGCAGGAGCCGAAAGAAGATCTTTCCGGTGAAGAGGGCTCAGGCGCCGGAGTTCAGTCCCCCGCGGTCTCGGAGGCCGAAAGCGAGATCACCGGGGAGGGAACGGTCATATCGAAAGGAAAGCCGGGACAGCTCTTCGTCATCGGTTCGGCCGAGATCTTGAAGAATAACGTTCTCGGCGAAGGCGGGCAGACGACGAACGCGACGTTTGTTATGAATCTACTCGATCACCTCAACGGCAGGGACGAATATGCCGTCATGAGGAGCAAGATGCAGCGCTTCAATCCTCTGAGAGAGAGCTCGGGGGGGATGAAGACATTCGTTAAAACTTTCAATATTGCGGGGCTGCCGGTCATCGTGGCGGTTTTCGGGGTACTAGTATGGCTGCGCAGGGGAGCCAGGAAACGCGCCATCGAGGCGATGTTCACTAAATAATCCAAGGGAGGTGTCGAGATGAAAATTAAAAAGGAATATATCGCTCTGGTACTGATCATCGCCGTACTTTCGATCTACCTGGTTCTCAGGAATTCCGACAGGACCCATTACGAGCTTCCCAAGATCGCCGCGGTCGACAGGTCGCAGATAACCCGGATCGCGGTTTCGGGAGACGGAATATCCTACATCCTGGAGAGGTTCGACGATGTCTGGAGAATCATGCCTCAGGGATACCCGGCCGACCGCGGCGCCGTGGACAGGATGCTCGACGCCGCGGCCGATTTCGGGCTTACGACTCTCGTCTCGGAGACGAAGAACTATTCACATTACGATTTGACCGACGATAAAAAGATTTCGATCGAGGTGGCGGCCGGCGACAAGGTGGTTCAGAGGTACTCCGCTGGAAAGACCGCATCGACCCAAAGGCACACGTTCGTTCTTCTCGACGGTTACGACGGCGTATATCAGGCCAAGGGGAATATCAGGAGCGTATTCGACAAGGATATCGAAAAATTAAGGGATAAATCCGTCATGACCGTCAACAGGGACGAGGTCATGTCCATAACCGCCACAAAGGGATCACAGTCGGTGACGCTCGTCAAATCGCAGACTCCCCCCGTTCCGCCAACAGGGGGAGAGGGTGAAGGCTCCGCTGAGGCCGCAACTTCCGCATGGATGACGTCCGCCGGGGCCCCCGCAGATGAGAAGGCGGTAAACATCGTGCTCGGGGCGGTCTCCGGCCTCAAGTGCGATTCATACATCGAGGGCAAGACGAAAGAGGATTATACTAAGCCGATCTATACCCTCACCGTCGAGGGAACCGGAAAGGTCACCCTGTCGATATTCGAGATGGTCGGCGAGAAGTACCCGGCGATCTCCTCGCAGAACGATTATCCGTTCTTTCTTCCAAAATGGAGGATAGACCAGATCATGAAGGATCCTTCCGAATTCACGGCGAAAGAGAGCGAACGGAAAGAGAAATAGAAAAAGCGCTCCGTCGATTACCACCTGGCCCGGCGCCCGGATCTCCAGTCGATATTTCTGGACTCCGGGCGCTTTTTTTTCGATAATCATGAACCGGCCGGGCAAAATGTCTTCGCCGGCCTTTTTTGGACGATCGTTCTTTCCTGTCACCGGGAATGCTGGAGCATGAGAAGACACCTCTTTCTGTTCGCAGCGGCCGCCCTAATATGCACCGGTGCGGCGGCGTCTGATGAGGAAGGACCATTAACCGGCCTCGTCGATCCCTTTATCGGCACGGGAGGGCATGGCCATACGTATCCCGGTCCGTCCCTTCCCTTCGGAATGGTGCAGCTCGGTCCCGACACGAGGCTCTCGGGATGGGACGGCTGCTCGGCCTATCATTATTCCGACGATCAGATCTACGGATTCAGCCATACCCACCTCAGCGGCACGGGGTGTTCCGATTACGGGGATATACTTTTCATGCCTTTGACCGGGCGGGTCCGGCCGTCAGCGATGTATGGGGAGGAGAGGATACGATCCTCCTTCAGGCACGAGACGGAAAGGGCCGAGCCGGGGTATTACAGCGTACATCTCGATGACTTCGCCGTTAAAGCGGAGCTGACCGTGACGGAGCGATGCGGTTTTCACAGGTATACATTCGAGAAGGGTGGGGTGGGAAAGATCCTGATCGATCTCGCGCACAGGGACGAGGTGATAGAGGCGGCGCTGAGAATCGCCGGTCCCCGAGAGGTGGAGGGGTTCAGGCGGTCCAGGGGATGGGCGGCGGATCAGCATGTCTATTTCTCGGCGATTTTTTCCGTTCCCTTCGATTCGAGCCTTGTCACGGTTAACGGGGAGATGATACCCGAAGCGGTAGAGGTGGCCGGGGGAAAAATCCGGGGCCTGTTCACGTTCAATTCCCTCCCCGGCCTGCGGTTGACCGTGAAGGTCGGGATCTCAGCGGTAAGCATGGAGGGTGCCAGGGAGAATCTCGAGAAAGAGCTGCCGGGGACCGATTTCGACGGCGCGGCGGCGGCCGCACGGAGCCGCTGGAACGAGGCCCTCGGCAGGATCAGGGTTTCGGGAGGCGCACCCGGCCGGAGAGAGGTTTTCTACACGGCGCTCTACCACTCGATGCTGGCGCCGAATCTCTACAGCGATGTCGACGGCAGGTACAGGGGAAGGGACCTCGAAGTCCACAGGGCCGATGGATTCGATTACTACACCGTTTTCTCCCTTTGGGATACCTACCGCGCCGCCCATCCTCTATTTACCATCATCGAACAGGACAGGACGGTCGATTTCATAAAGACCTTTATAAGGCAGTATGAAGACGGGGGGCGACTGCCGGTCTGGGAGCTGGGCGCCAACGAGACGGATTGCATGATCGGGTATCACTCCGTTTCCGTTATCGCGGATGCGTATGCCAAGGGGATAAGGGATTTCGACGTCCGCAGGGCGTTCGAGGCGATGAAGCGCAGCGCCGGCGATGAAGGCCCAGGGCTGAAAGATTACAGGGAAAAAGGGTATATCGAGTCGGGTAGCGAGGGGGAATCGGTCTCGAAAACGCTCGAGTACGCCTACGACGACTGGTGCATAGCGGTGGTCGCGAAAGGTCTCGGCGAAGATGACGACTATGAACGCTTCATACGCCGGGCCCAGCAGTACAAGAATCTATTCGATCCCTCCACCGGATTCATGAGGGGACGCGTAAACGGAGGGTGGATAGAGCCGTTCGATCCCTCCGAGGTCAATTTCAATTACACTGAGGCGAATTCGTACCAGTACAGTTTCTATGCCCCCCAGGATATCAGCGGGCTGATCGAGCTTTCGGGAGGCGGGAAAAGGTTCTGCGAGAAATTGGACGCGCTCTTTTCGGCCTCATCGGCCCTTTCCGGGCTGAAGCTCGGCGACGTTACCGGGATGATCGGTCAGTACGCCCACGGCAACGAGCCGAGCCAGCATATGGCCTATCTCTACGACTTCGCGGGCCGGCCGTGGAAGACCCAGGAGAAGGTAAGGGAGATTGTCGACAGGTTCTACTCGGCCGGGCCGGAAGGCCTCTGTGGAAACGAGGACTGCGGGCAGATGTCGGCGTGGTTCGTATTCAGCGCGCTGGGATTCTACCCGGTGACACCCGGGCAGGGGATCTACATAATAGGAACGCCCCATTTCGAAGAGGCGGTCATAGACGTTGGAAGGGGCAGGAGCTTCACCGTAAGGGCGAGGAACCTCTCTCCGCGGAATTTCTACATCCAGGGGGCTTCGCTCGACGGCGCCGAATATACGAAGTCGTATATCTCCCACCGCGATATCGTACGCGGTGGAACGCTCGTCTTCGATATGGGCCCGCGGCCGGCTTCCGGTTGGGGGTGCCGGCCGGGCGATCTTCCCGTATCGGCGATAGAGGATAACCAGATCATCGCGACCCCGTTCCTCTCCCCGTCCGCCAGGGCATTCACCGGAGCGGTAGATGTGTCGCTGGGGTGCGTCACCAGGGGGGCGACGATATATTACACGGTGGACGGCGGCGAGCCCTCGCTGGGATCGGGGGTCTACGCCGGCCCCGTGAGGCTTGCCGGCACATCGACGCTCAAGGCATTCGCCTACATGAAGGGGGCCGCGAGGAGCCTGACCGTCACCGGCGAATACATGAAGATAGAGGAAGGGAAAAGCGTCTGGCTGACCAGTCCCTACAGCTCGATGTACACGGGTGGGGGCGACCTCGCCCTTATCGACGGTATAAGAGGCGGAATCGAATTCAGGTCGGGAGGCTGGCAGGGTTACGAGGGGGTCGATCTCGACGCGGTAGTCGATCTCGGCCGGACGATGAGGATTTCCAGGATCTCGACGGGGTTCTTGCAGAATCAGAGATCGTGGATATTCCTGCCGGTCTCGGTCGAATATGCCGTGTCGCTTCACGGGCGGGGCTTCACGGTCGTGGCCGTTGTGGGCCACGAGGTGGAGCTGGATTGCCGCGAGCCGGTGATCTTGGAGATGGAAGCCCGGTTGGAAGGGATAGAGGCGAGGTACGTGAGGGTACGGGCGCGTAATATCGGTACCGTTCCCCCGTGGCACAACGGGGCCGGAAACAGGGCCTGGTTATTCGCCGATGAGATAGTGGTCGAGTGAGCACCGCATCGAAACGATCGGAACGAGGAGTGGTAGATGGTCTCTTTCAGCTTTTTGGACTGGTTCTGGCTGATAGCCTTCATAGTATTGATGGTCGGAAGCGGGGTGCGTTTCTATCGCCTAGGTAAGAGATCCGAGGCGGATTTCTTTCTCGCGGGCCGCGGGCTTCCCTGGTGGCTGCCCGCGTCATCGGTTTATGCCACCCATACCGCGACCGACACGCCGATGTGGGTTTCGGGGGTCGTGTACAAGTTCGGGTTCTCGGGGCTGTGGTACACGTTCTACGCTGCATGGTGCGCGATAAGCGCTTTCGTATCGACAAAGATATTCAGAAGATCGCTCGCCTATACCCAGGCGGAGTGGCAATCCCTCAGGTTCGGGGGGATGTCGGGCGAGCTCCTTCGAGGGTGGGTCGCGGGCTGGCAGGTATTTCTCAACATGTTCATCCTGGGCTGGGTGGGGATCGCGATGGGGAAGGTATGCGCCTTCGCCTTCGGCTGGCCTCTGTGGATAGGCCTCATCCTGTTCTCCTCGGTGTGCGCCGTATACGTCCTGGCGGCCGGTTACTGGGGGGTCGTCATGGCCGATTTTCAGCAGGGGATCATCGCCTTTATCGTGATCGTCATCGTTTCGTTCTGGGGGATTCACTCGGCCGGCGGTGCCGGCGGGATCGTCTCTAGGCTTCAAGAGATGGGGGAGGCGGGAAAGCTCAATCCATTCAACTTCAGCGGTTTCTTCAAGGGGGAGTTCCCGGCGGCCTGGTTCATAACGATGCTCTTTATCGGGATTCTCGGCGGGCTGGGGATGGGGACCGCCATAGACTGGTTTCCCGAGGCGCAGAGAATCCAGTCGGCCAGAACGGTGAAGGACGCATCCTGGTCGATCTGGTCCGGCTCGCTCCTCGTGATAATCAGGAACGCCATATGGGCCGCCGCGATACTCGGATTCTTCGTCATCTATCCAGGGTTGACGCAGGTGAAGGACTACGAGATGGCTTGGTTCCGACTCGGTTTCGAGAACCTCCCCGCCGGGATGCTCGGCTTTTTCTTCGCCGCGATCGTCGCGATCCATATCTCTACCATCTCGACGCACCTGAATCTCGGGGCCGTCTATATAACAAGGGATCTCTATCATCACTATATTAATCCGAAGGCGAGGCAGGAGCAGCTCGTGTGGGTCGGAAGGGTGGGGACGCTGATCCTGCTGCTCGGCTCGTTCATCTTCGGGTCGATAATGGAGAATATAACCGAGTGGTTGATATTCGCCCTTTGGATAATGGCGGCCGGGGTCTGGCTCCCCGGGATACTCCAGGTCGTCTGGTGGAGGTTCAACGGTTGGGGCTACCTGACCGCCTGGATCTTCAATCTTGTCTTCTCGTGGCTTGTCGTGTGGGTCCTGCCGGCTTTCGGAGTTCTTCCGAAACTAAGGGATTACGAGCAGTTCTGGCTCCTGATGCTGCTGGGCGCCCTCGTTTTCATTCCGGTCACCCTGATGACGAAGGCCGAGGATATGGACCACCTGGTAAAGTTCTATGTGATGTCGCGCCCGATCGGATGGTGGGGCCCGGTCAAGAGGGAAGCGCAAAAAAGAGGATTGATATAGGAGGCGGCGATGCCATTTTTCAGAAAGGAATGGAAAGCCCGGGAAGCGGAGGAATGGACAAGGGAGGACACGTTCACGATAATAGTCTCCCCGCTCGTCTACGTCCTGGTTCTCATAGGCTGCGCCATGAGCGCCCTTCTCATACCGGCGGGATTCGTGATCCTCGCCGCGGGGGTGATCCTCATGGTGATCATGATCAGGTTGATCAATCCCAAGCTTTCTGCGGTATCGAAAGATTACGAAAAGAAGCAGAAGGAGTACCTGGAAGATCTGGAACGAAAGGTGAAATGGGAGGAGTGAGCGGGGGATCGAAGACCGGGGTCGGCGGGTTAGGGAAGAGCCCCGCTGACCGGCACCGAAGGGAAAGACGGTAGTGGAGGAATGGATATGGGAATTGAGTTGAAGATGGTTCTCGGGATGTCGCTGGCGTATGTAACGTCGTTCGCGGGCCTTCTGCTCGCGTACTTCTCGTACAGGAAGCACCACGGCGGCGGGAGGGTGGAAAAATAATGGGTTCGACGATATTCGGAATAATCGTGCCGGCGGCGGTATTCGTCTTCTCCTTCTGGATGACGGATCTGTTGTACAGGCATTTCGCCGGTAAAATTAAAAAGGACGAATGACCGGCCGTCCGAGCGTTCAGTCTCTTACCAGCATCGCCCTCGCTATCTTCGTGTGGAACCTTCCAAGCCCTTTCACGGCGTGCATAGTAACCACGGCAAAAAGAATTCCTCCTATCACCGATACGGGCATGAACCAATCGGGAGAGTAGTAGCTCACGTTGTTTATCACCATGTACGGAAGATCGAGCCACAGCTCGAGCACAGGCCTCAGCACCCCCCAGAGGGTCAGGGAGATCATTGTGATCGTGAAGGTGAAATATAATATCCCCAGAGGGAGCATGATGATCATGTAGGCGAGGACCTTCCATGTCATCGAATCGGTCAAGAGGGCCTTTACTCGCTGGAGCGGCTTCAAACCCTTTTTCGAGATTATAGGCCGCCTCGGCATCCGGACCCCGAGAAGCGCCTCTATGAGACGCCCCTCCATAAGGGCGATCCCCCGCACCGAGAGGAGAAAGATGCCGAGAAAAGGGATTCCGATTATCAGCACCATGAGCCCGATCGAGAGGGAAATCCCCGTGACCGCCCACGTGAAGTATATGATTCCACTGATCAGCGAGAAAAACATGTAGAAGAAAGATGCGTAGGCCCGGGGATCGATCAGTACGCCGAAGAGGCGGGAAGCAAGGGAATTCCCCCCGGTCGGGCGGATCGTCCCGAGGGGCGGTCCGGTTCTCGATTCGAGCTCTCTGTAGGCTTCGGCGGTCTCTTCCACCGAACCGTATCTGGCGACGATCGATTGGAAGGCCTCGCTCTCCGATAGAGAAGGATCGTTGGAAAGGGCCTGCTCGAGGGCCGTTCCGAGATGTTCCTCGGCATCGCTGAGAGCGTCCTGGATAGTCGCCGGGTCGCAGCCCGAGAGGGCCTCCTTGAGCCTGTCGAGATACGGCTTGATAATGCTAGACATCATAATTTCCTTTCAGGATTGAATCGACGAAATCCTTCGTTCTTTTCCATGTCTCTTTCCATTCGGCAAGCGACTGCCTGCCCTGCCCGGTGATTTCGTAGTACCTTCGCGGGGGACCGGAACTGGAGGGTTCCACATCGCTTTCAAGGAAACCGCTCTTTTCGAGCGACCGGAGCACCGGGTAGAGGGTTCCCTGCTTTATCCAGGAGCCTTCCTCCTGCTCCTCCCCGATATGCTTCATGATCTGGTACCCGTACATCGGCCGCCCGGCACGATCGAGGATACTCAGAAGAACGAGGGATACGGTACCCGATTTCAACTCCCTCTGGAACTTCTTGTTGGCCGAGTTGCTATCATTCAATCCAATCACCTTTCCCGTGTCGGCGCCCGGCCGGGCGGACAGCTGAAGCCTATGCTACTATCCGATTAACTGTAATATCAATTATACAATACTATATAGTTAATAGTATTATTATGTACGTAATAGTCAAGTAAAAAGTTTCCTCCTCCATTAATTTATTGTTAGCCTCGAAG
>CAZPAH010000040.1:0-21404 GCA_964584495.1 uncultured bacterium
ATATGCAGAAAGCTTTAAATACGCTGACCGACCGGGAAAGAACTATCCTGGGTCTTTACTTCGGGCTGGAGGGCGAAGAGCCATTGACCCTTGAGGAAATAGGCAAGAAGATGCGCCTGACCAGGGAGAGGATCAGGCAGATCAAGGAGAAGGCGATAACGAGGCTCCGGCACAGCACGAGGAGCAAGTACCTCAAGGGGTATGTAGAAGAGTAAGATAACAAAGAAGTTACGCAGTTGATACGAGGGGTGGAGTTTTTTACTCCACCCCTTTATCTTACTTTTAAGGTATCTTGAGGAACGGAATGGAACATACCTTGCAAATGCTTCGGTGGGAAATATATCTTGACAGTCGGAAACCGCGAAGCTAGATTTGGTTTCCAAAAATGGAGGTCACCGGGTTCGGACCGGGATAATACGATGGACAGATATTTTACATTTCTCTATGTCCGCAGGGGTAACGCCGGCGTTAAATCTATCAAGATACACCGAACGGTGGCTTTCGGCGCCATAGTACTGCTGGCCGCGTTGCTTCTCTTTTCGATTTCCACGGCGATAAGCTACTCCGGGCAGAGGATCGAAGCGGGGAGGCTCTCTTCGCTCGAGGAGGAGAATGCCGGGCTCCTGTCCCGCATCGCCGCCTTCCAGTCTGAAATCGACCTATTGGAGCAGCGTATGGAATCCAACTACGAGCTCCAGAACAGGGCGAGGCTGATGGCCAACCTCGATCCTATACCGGACGACGTCTGGCAGGTAGGTGTCGGAGGGCCGGTTCCCAGCCTCGAGAAGGAGATGACGACCGCGGGCATGGTCTTCGCCGATCTCGAGAAAGACCTTGGAATGATCGTCAGGCAATCGGAGCTCCAGAAACAGAGCTACGGTGAAATTATCGAGATACTCGAGCGGGAAAGCGATATCAGGAATTCGACACCGTCGATCAGGCCCCTTAGGGGGGGGTTCCTCTCGAGCAGGTTCGGCAGGAGGATGGATCCTTTCACCGGCCGGATCGCCATGCATAACGGTGTCGACTACTTCGCGAGGATTGGCACTCCCGTCAATAGTACCGCGGACGGAATAATCACCATGGCCAAGAAGAACGGCAGCATGGGGCTGATGGTGGAGGTGAACCACGGAAACGGGTTCAAGACGAGGTACGGACATCTATCGAAGCTGCTCGTTAAAAGAGGTCAGCGGGTCAAGCGCGGCGAGCCGGTCGGGCTGGTTGGGAACACCGGCAGATCGACCGGTCCGCATCTGCATTACGAGGTCCAATTCAGGAAGATTCCCCGGGATCCGCTCAACTATATCATTCCCGAAGGCACTTACTACGATTGATTGCGTCGAGAAGAGGCGCAGCACCCTGTCGATTTTTCTTGTCAATTTAAGCACGGGCCAATAGAATTTCCTGTTGATAAAGGATTAACCGAATATCTCCATGGGAGAAAGGTGGCGCCGTTTGCGCGGACCGGTGGTGAATATCGTCTCAGGGGCTCTTATTCTTGCATCGATCGTCTCGCTTGCTGGGGCCGGGAATTGTCCGGCCGGGACTCCCGCCTCTCCCAGACAGGTCAGGAACATTCGTTTCTGGACTGCACCGGAGAAGACTAGGGTCGTTATAGATATGAGCAGCGATTCGAGGTACGAGGTCAAGGTGATGACCGACCCCCACCGTGTGGTGATAGATATCCCCTCCGGCCGATTCTCGAACGATATCCGTAATATAGAGATCAACGACGGCCTGATCACGCGGATAAGGGTCAACAGGCTCCGGTCGCGCGCCCAGGTGGTGCTCGATCTACCCGAGGAAACGCCCTTTACGCATTTCGCCCTAGGTCCCAACAAGGTACACCCGCACAGGATAGTCATCGATCTGAAAAAGGTTCTCACCAGCAGGGAGAGGAGCGAGAACAGAGCCAGGGTCGACAGGGTGGTTCAGAGCGGCGATATCGTGGTAGTGATCGATCCCGGTCACGGTGGCAGTCAGCCGGGCGCCTGCTCGAGGTATGGTCCGAGGGAGAAGGACCTGGTGCTGGATCTGTCGAGGCTGGTTGCCGCCCGGATAGACGGGCACAGGGGGTTCAAGGCGGTACTTACTAGGAACGGCGATTACGACGTGGGGCACTACAGGCGCGTAAAGATAGCGAGGGAGCACGGGGGGGACTGTTTCGTGAGCATACATATGAACAGCAGCGAATCGCCCAGGCCGAGGGGGTCGGGCGTGTATTTCCTGTCGGTCGAGGGGGCTTCCGATGAGAACGCGGAAGCTGTGGCGGAGCGGGAGAATATGCTTCTCGAGCTTGGTGAGGAAGGAAATAAGATCGAAGGTGATGTGCAGTCCATACTTTTCGATTTCGCCCGTAACGATGCGGTTCACCAGAGCTCGATCCTCGCCGGCTGCATCGCCGAGCGAATGTCTCAGGTCGGATCGATACCATTCAGGGGGATAAAACAGGCTAACTTCATGGTGCTCAGGGGAATAGCGATGCCCTCGGTCCTTATCGAGGCGGTTTTCATATCCAACCGCAAGGATGTGAACCTGATCAGGAAGAGGGCGGTCCAGGAAAACATCGCAGATGCGGTCTCCAGCGGCATTATCAAGTACCTCACCGAGAATCCGCCTCCGGAAAAGGAAGCGTTGGCCGGCAGGGTGGCGATTCACACCGTTTCGAGCGGAGAGACGTTGTGGGAGATCGCCAGGAGGTACGGGACTACGATAGACTCCATACGCGACCTGAACGGTTTGGGTAAAAGTTCGAGGATCAGGGTCGGGCAGAAGCTCCGGGTCTACAGGTGATTTTTTCGAATACGGGGACAGGCGATGAAGTTCGACAGGTTTGTTAAGGCTGTTAAGAGGAATATCGGGGTCAAGATCGTTTCTTTCTTCTTCGCCGTCTTCCTCTGGATTCATGTAACTGCCCAGCAGGGGGAGAATCAGGCCTTCCGTATACCGCTTTCCCTTGCCGGAATACCCGATTCCCTGACGATCATACATGAAGTTCCCCAGTTCGTGGAGATAACGATAAGGGGCTCGCGGAGCAGCCTTCTCAAACTGCGGCTTTTCGGAAGATTGAAGGGAACGGTCGATCTCTCCATGGCGAAAAAGGGGAGGATGAATATACCTCTTTCAGCCGAGGCCCTCAACCTTGCGAAGGATTTCGACCCGCGCGATATATCGATCGACGAGCCGAAATCGCTTGCCTTGAATTTCGAGCAGGTGATATCGAAATCGGTCCCGGTCAAGATCGCCTACAAGGGGGGGATCCCCGAGGATATCCTGATTACCGACAGCCCGGTGATCATCCCGGCCAGGGTCAAGATCAGCGGTGCTTCCAGCATAGTGCAGTCGATCACGTTCCTGGCGTCGCAGGAGATCGATATCAGAAACAGAAAGGGCAAGTTTTCGCAGGACGTGGGACTCAACACAGGGGGACTCCGTATCGTTACGGTGCCGGATAAGGTTCTTATAGAAATGGAGATACGAAAAAAGGCGGTCCGCACGATCGCGAATATCCCCCCGACGCTGCTGCAGGACGACGGGGCCCCTCCCGTCGAATATTCCCCCCGCGTCGTATCGATTACAATCGAGGGCCCCGAGGAGATAGTCAAAAAGATAGTGCCCGACGATCTTTCCGTCATACTCAATATTACAGTCAAGAAACCTGGCACGTACAGGCTCGAACCGGAAGTTATCGTACCAAAAGGCATAGAGAAGTATTTTCTCGATGTCGATGCATTCGAGATCACGATTCTGCCCCCGGTAACCGGCGACGGCGGCAAGAAGTAGCTTGACCCGCTCCGGCACAGGAACTGAATGAAGAAGAACAGGTTCTCCAGGATAGATTCAGGCATGCTTTCCTCCTACCTCGGGAAATGGCCGACGGTGCTGGTGGGGGTCATCGTAATAATTCTCGCGGTATGCGCTTGGTTTCTGGAACCGGACTACATGGCTCAAGTACCTGTCCGTGTCGGTGTTTGCGCCTACGATTCGGCGTCCGTATCGGTTACGCTCGAAGCCCTCGCCGATTTGATCCGGACAAAAGGCGGGGGGGATATCACGTGGGTCTATTTCGATGGTGGAACGGAGCCGGCAGGGTGCGATTTTTATCTGCTTACCTCCTTGCAATATCAGAAGTTACACGAAAGGCGGGGGATGACCTGTTCCCTGATAGCCGGGACGGTAGGGGGAGGGCTATACTCAAGAGGAGTGGTGATCAAGCGGCCGGAAACGGGACGAGGGGAAATCTCGGACGGGCGGTTGATATTCACGACGGAAAGCGCGGCCGCCGGATTCGCCTCCGCGTACGCCGCGATGATCGATTCCGGGTATATCGAACGAACGGATACGGCCCGCATAGATTTCGCAGGCTGCCAGACCTGCGGGGAGAGGGTTGTTTTCGCGGTGCTTTATGGAAGATATGCGGCGGGAGGCCTTTCGCTGGATGGCTACAGGATGCTCTGCTCGCAAGGCGTGATAGGCGAGGATGAGCTGGAAATAGTCTGCATAGGCGAGCCGGTGCTGGAGATAATCGTTGCAGCCGATCGGTCGATCGAAGATTGGAAACTCCACGGATTTAAACGCCGGTTCCCAGCTATAACAGAAAAATTATCCGAACCGCTTAGAACCGATCTTGCTTCGATCGGGATAGCGGGATTCTTTGAAGCGGGGGAAAGGGAAATCGCCTACCTTGATAATCTTCCCACCTGGAGCGGCGAATAATTAAATCACCGTATTTCTTGAATCCCGGCCGTCTCTCACCTATATTGTCGGGATGATAGTATGATGCAGGATCTTAGTTTGTCATCAGGGAGACCCGATTGAAGAGAAATCTGAAACGATGGCTTCCTCTAGCAGCCTGGGTGATGCTGATCTTCAGCCTCTCATCGATTCCGAGCATATCTAGCGAGGGGGTCAAGCTTCCCTCAGGCTTCGACAAGGTGATTCACTTCGTGGAATACGCGATTTTCGCGGTTTTATTCTATCGTGGATTGAGTTACGATGGGATGAGGATAAGGTATCTTGTATTGATAATAGTGGTGTTGACCGGGACCGGCGTTGGAGCGCTCGACGAGATGTACCAGAGCTACATACCGGGACGCGACTCCAGCGTCCTGGACCTCGCCGCCGATTCGGCGGGGATTGTCTTCGGATTGATTGCGGCGGCCTACCGGCATGTCAGGATTCTGAAGAAGGTTGATCGATGATGAAATTCAGCAGGCCCAGGGGAACGCAGGATATATTCGGCGATAAGATGGCGGTTTGGTCGAGAGTCGAGAAGCTGCTTTCCGATTCGGCCGGGCGGTACGGATACTCGGAGATCAGGACCCCCATCTTCGAGACCTCGGATCTGTTCGTGAGGGCCGTGGGGGAAGGTACCGATATAGTCACCAAGGAGATGTATACCTTCCAGGATAAGAAGGGCAGGGATCTTACCCTGAGGCCCGAGAACACTGCGCCTGTGATGAGGGCGTTCCTTGAGAACGGGCTCCACAGAAGCGGAGGATTGACCCGTTTCTTCTATATAGGGCCGATGTTTCGCTATGACAGGCCCCAGACTGGGCGTTACCGCCAGTTTCACCAATTCGGAGCGGAGGCTATAGGATCGTCCAATCCGGCGGTCGACGCCGAGATCATAGATCTCAGCCTGAATATCTACCGGACACTCGATTTTCCCCGGCTGGAGCTGAAGCTAAACAGCGTGGGCTGTCCCCGGTGCAGGCCCGCCTTCAAGGATATACTCCGCGGCGAACTTTCCGGCCTTGAAGGCGAGCTATGCCGCAATTGCGGCGAAAGAGCGCAGGTGAATCCGCTGAGGATCTTCGACTGCAAGGAATGCACCGGTGTGAAAGAGAAGCTTCCCAGGATAACGGATCACCTCTGCGGCGAATGCAGGGATCATTTCGAAGAGCTGCAGGATATTCTCGGCGCGATGGGAGTGACTTTCGTTGTCGATCCGCTTCTCGTGAGAGGGCTCGATTATTATACGAAAACCGCGTTCGAGATAATTCACCCCGACCTGGGAGGCCAAAACTCCCTCTGCGGAGGAGGACGATACGACGGGCTGGCCGAGGATTGCGGGGGAGGACCGATTCCGGCGGTCGGGTTCTCGACGGGGATCGAGAGGCTGATCGAGAATATACCCGAAAAGACTGTCTCCTCCCTCGCCGATCAAGACGCCGGGGTTTTCATACTGGTTCTCACGCAGCGGGGGTATGCGAAGGCGATGTCTATCGCGGGAGGGCTGCGCCGAGAGGGAATCCGCGCCGTGGTGGAGCTTTCGGGAAGGGCCATGAAGAAGCAGCTGAAAACCGCCCTCGATTCCGGCGCCTCGTACGCCGTGTTTATCGGCGAGGACGAGATCGAGAAGAACAAGGCTGCGGTGAAGGATCTCGGCGCGGGAGAGCAGGTATATGTGCCGTTTACGGAGCTGGTCGGCTATTTAAAAGACAGAAAAGAGATTAAAGATTGAGCGAAACGATTTCAAGCCATATAGGCGAAAAATGGAAACGCACTAAACTCTGCGGGGAGGTCAGGCCGCAGCAATGCGGCGAGGATGTCGTTCTGGCCGGGTGGGTAAAAAAGGTCAGGGAATTCGGAGAGCTGACCTTTCTCGACATGTGGGACAGGACGGGATTGATTCAGCTCGTTGTCGAATCCAGCAGGCCCGAGCTGCACGAGCTCTTCAGATCCCTGCGGGCGGAAGATGTCATAGGCTGCAGGGGAAAGGTCCGCGAAAGGCCGCCCGAGATGGTCAATCCGTCCATGAAAACTGGCGGGATCGAAATCGAGGTAGCCGATGCGACCCTGTTCAACCGCAGCAAGGTGCCCCCGTTCAATGTCACCGATAAAATCAAGGCCAACGACGATCTGAGGCTCAGGTACAGGTACCTGGATCTCAGGCGCGATTCGATGCAGCGTAAGCTGCGGCTGAGGCACGATATTGCTATGACGACGAGGAATTTTCTCTCGTCGAGCGGCTTCCTCGAGATAGAAACGCCGATGCTCGTAAGGAGGACACCCGAAGGCGCCAGGGATTATCTCGTGCCGAGCAGGCTCCAGCCGGGGCGCTTTTACGCCCTGCCCCAGTCTCCGCAACTCTACAAGCAGATACTGATGGTTGCGGGAGTCGACCGCTATTTCCAGCTGCCGAGATGCCTGAGGGATGAGGATCTCCGTGCCGACAGGCAACCCGAGCATACGCAGATCGATATCGAGATGAGCTTTATATCCGAAGAGGAGATATTCGATATCACCCAGCGGATGATGGGAGAGATCTTTTCGGCAGTCGCGGGATTCGACCTTCCGGATGAGTTCCCCAGGATCGATTACGAAGAGGCGATGCTAAAGTATGGCAGCGACAAACCCGACCTGAGATTCGGACTGGAGATTTTCGACTGCTCGAAGCTTTTCGAGGGGAGCGGCTTCGACGCTTTCGCCTCGACCGTAGCCGAAGGTGGAGCGGTCAGGGGGCTCTCCTTTGAGAAGGGCAAGGATTTTTCGAACAGCCAGATAAAGAAGCTGGAGAATATCGTCAAGGGGGCCGGCGCAAGGGGGCTAGCGGCGGTGAAGGTCGAGGGAGGAAGGGGTTCGTCACCTATAGGCAAGTTCATGAATGAAGGCGAGATGGATGAGCTCGTTTCATCGTTCGGCGGCGGGGCGGACACCCTCATCCTTCTTGTCGCGGGGGATTCCTGCACCGTCGCCGCTGCGCTGGGAGCGTTGAGGAGTCACCTCGGAGCGACATATGAGATTGGAGAGGCTGGCGAGAGGTTCAGTTTCCTCTGGGTAAACAGGTTCCCCCTGTTCCTGCCGGCGGAAAATGGTGGATGGGAACCGGCGCATCATATCTTCTCCATGCCGTTGGAAGAGGATATACCCGCCCTCGACAAGGATCCGGGAGATGTCAGGGGGCATCTGTACGATCTCGTTTGCAACGGCACTGAACTCGGTTCGGGCTCGATAAGAGTCCACAGGCGGGAACTCCAGGAAAAGCTTTTCGGAATAATCGGTATCGACAAGGAGGACGCCGAGCAGAAGTTCGGTTTCCTCCTGGAGGCTTTCGAGTACGGGGCCCCCCCACATGGTGGAATTGCAATCGGACTGGACAGGCTTGCGATGATATTGGGAGGGGATAATTCAATCCGGGATTATATTGCCTTTCCCAAAACGCAGAGCGCCACGTCACTTATGGAGGGAGCGCCTTCCGAGGTGGAGAAATCGATCCTCGAGGAACTTCACATAAAAATCGCGGGCGGGGTGAAGAATGAGGAATGACGGGGAACTACAGGGAATTTCCGGGAATGAAAGGGAAGGTTCAGGCACGCCTTTTGCAACAATTGAAAATGAGGCTTTTTGCTTGACAATACACGTGTCCGATATTAACGTATCCTTAAATTGAAGGATGGTATAACCACCGGGAGGAATATAACTTATGAAATTAGCATGCAAAGGGCTAATAACTGCGTTCCTGCTTGGTTCGCTCGGTAGCTTTTATGGCGGGTGTGGCCCGGCGCCGCCTTGTGAAACGAGTCTTATCGAAATGGATGAGACCAGGCTGGATGCGGAAACGTATGAGCAGGAGGCGGCCGAGACCGGAAAGAAGGCTGCCGATCTGAAAGCGAGAGTGGATAGCAAAGAGAATGAAATCGAGAAGATAAAAGACAAGCCGGCCGAGTTAGAGAAAAAAGTCAAGGAACTGAAAAAAGGCAGCGGCAGGGAATAACGGGGTAATAAAGAGGGAGAGAGTATGCTGAGCGTAAAAGCGATAAAATCGTTGATATTCATCCCGGTAATCCTGCTTCTGACCGCCGGTTGCAGCAAATATGTTCCGCGGCCGATTGATATCACCAAGGGAGAATATTACGAGGGCGAGGAGTACCAGAAGCTTTCCAAGAAGGACAGGGAGCAGTATTGCGCCAGTCTGGCCTCGGAGCTGGAAAATCTGAAGGCGCGTACCGAGCAGGGACAGGCCGACCTTGAAAAGAACAGGGAAGATATCAGGCAATTCACCGAGGAGCTGAGGAATGCCGAGAGGGAGTATTCAAGGTTGACCACTCACCTGGACGAGCTGAATCAGCAGTTGCAGGAACTCGAGGCGTTACCGAAGGAATGGGTTCTTCAGTACGGAGAATGTCTCTGGACCCTGGCCGGATACGAGGAGATATACGGAGATCCTCTGAAGTGGACGAGGATCTGGAGGGGCAACTTCAAAATGATCGAGGATCCGGACTGGGTGCTCGCCGGCTGGACTATCAAGATACCGAGGGACTGGCCGAGGAGGCATCTCGTCCAGCAGGATGAATGGCTCGCGAAGATCGCGGGGTACTGGGAAATTTACGATAATTACCGTAGCTGGCCTCTCCTGTTCGAGGCTAACAAGGACAGGATCAGCGATCCTGACCTCATCTTCCCCGATCAGGATTTGATCGTTCCAAGAGATGAGGCTTCGTCCGAGTGAAAAGGGCGATATAACAAGCGATTATACACACAACTCTTGGCTTGTACCGGTGGGCCAGGAGTTTTGTGTTAAAAGGAAGAACGTTGAAAAGAAAGATGAAAAAGAGGGTACTCTCCTTTGCCGGGCTCGATCCGGTCAAGCTTCTCGGTGTCAACGACAGGAATTTGAGATTGATCGAGGAGCATTACGATCAGGACCTGACGGTCAGGGGGAACGAGATCATACTCAACGGTTCTCCGGGAAGGGTCGAAGAGCTGACCTCGGTTCTCGAGACGCTGATCCGGATCGCCGGAGGGGGACGTCCCGTCACGGAGGGGGATGTGTTGACCGTCATAAGGGGGGGGGAGGAGGCATCGGGGAAGATCAGCGCCCTCGACGAGAACGTAGTGTATTACTCTTCCGCGAAAAGGCGGGGGGTGGTTCCGAGAAGCGTCAGACAGAAGGAGTACGTTGACGCCATAAGGGATTACGATGTAGTCTTCGCAATAGGTCCTGCGGGAACCGGGAAAACGTTTCTGGCGATGGCAACGGCCTTGGCGGCCCTCAAGAAGGGTGAGGTCGAGAGGATATTCGTCTCGAGACCCGTTGTCGAAGCAGGGGAAAATCTCGGTTTTCTGCCGGGCGGCCTTCAGGAAAAGATCGATCCATATATAAGGCCGATTTTCGATGCCCTCGCCCACATGGTGGGTAAGGAGAAGATGCAGCGGATGATCGATTCCGGGGTTCTGGAGATAGCACCCCTCGCTTACATGAGGGGCAGGACTCTCAATAACGCATTCGCGATACTCGATGAAGCGCAGAACAGCACGGTGATGCAGATGAAGATGTTCCTCACGAGGTTGGGCGTGGACGCGAAGGCCGTCGTGACGGGCGATATCACCCAGATCGATCTCGCCGAACCGGGCAAATCGGGGCTCGTGGCGGTCAAGGAGATACTCGACGGGGTGGAGGGCATCAAGTTCGTGCATTTCGGAGAAGAAGATGTTGTAAGGCACAGTCTCGTAAAACGGATAATCAAGGCCTTCAGCACCCTCAATTCTATAAATACAGTCAAAAATTCGGTAAAGGAACGCAGTGACAGAGGGGATGAATCCGGCGATCTTGAAGGATCGGAGGAAACCGATGAATGACCAGGGAAACGGCGGAAGGGAAGGGCAGGAATCGAAGGGTATTCTTCTCAGATTCAAATCAGGTCTGTCGGGTCAGATGACCCTTACAAGCGGAAGGCTCGCCGTCCTCTACCTGGTCCTTTTTCTCGTTCTGTCCCTTTTTCTCTTCCCCCCGACCCGAAAGATGAAGGATATCCGTTTCAAGGAAGGGGATATCGCCGATGTGGATGTAATCTCGCCATTCCCCTTCGAAGTGCCCTACGGCGACCAGGAGGTCGAGATAAACAGGGCCAAGGCGGCCCTCGATGTGGCGCCCGTATACAGGAAAAAGGAAGAGATGGCAAAGCACCTTCCGGAAGATCTCAATATATTCATGCAGAGGATAGGCACGATAGCATCGATAGATTCTCTCCCTAAAGAAGTAAGGATCGAGCGGATCAAGGAGATGGCGCCCAGCCTGAGGAGAGATCCTGTGGAGCTTCTCCTGAACCCGGCGATGAGGTCGCGGATCCTCAAGGAGGGACTGAGGGTTCAAGAGTATTTTTTTGATAAGGGCATAATTAACGACTCTTCCCCTCTGAGGCGCAGGGATTATCCCCATATCACGGTCATCTCCGAAAGCGGGGAAAAGCTTTACCTGTCGGCTCCGCTGATCGAGCAGAGCCAGCTCGAATCAAAGATACTCGACGAGGCGGGAAAGGTTTTCGGAAGTGATGAACAGGCGAAGAAGCTGTTCTACAGCATCGTCAGATCGCACCTGATGCCCGACCTGATATACGACGGGGACGAGACGAGGAGGCGGCGCGACAGGGCGATGGCAAATGTCCCGGAGTCGTTCCAGGTATCGAAGAACGAGAGAATCGTAGCCAAACACGATAAGGTCACCAGAAAGCAGGTCGAGATTCTCGAAGCTCTCGAAGCGCAGAGGCTTCGTCTAGAGCTGGCGACATCGCAGGTCAAGAGGACGTACCTGCTGTTGGGAAAGGCGCTGCGGGTGGCCATCCTTCTATTCATGTTCGCCGCCGCTCTATACAGATTCGACAGGAAGATCGTCGAGGAAAAAGGAAGGCTCACGCTCTCTTTCATTATCCTGCTGTTTTATCTTTTTCTCACCGCTTTGGTGGTTAAACTGCCCTATCTGAACGATTATCTTATTCCGATAGCGTTTGTTCCCCTGGTGGCGACCGCGTTTTTCAGCATGACCACCGCTCTTCTCTTCACCCTCTTCTCTTCCCTTTTATTGATAACCCATACCGATCTGCCGGCCAGCGAGATGTTTATTTCTTTAATGGCCGGAGCGGCGGCCATGATTTCCATCGCCCAGCTCAGGGAGAGGAAGAATTTCTACACGATTTTCCTCTACGTATCGATAGCCTATATTATCGGAATAAGCAGTTTCGGGATAACCAGGGGGATTAATCTCAGTGGATTCCTATTCGGCGGTTTATGGGGAATAACGAACAGTTTCGTATGCACGATCATGGTCATGTTTCTTCTGCCGATCTTCGAATCGCTGTTCGACGTTACGACCAACTTTACCCTCATGGAGCTCAGCGATCTGAACCGGCCCCTGCTGAAACGCCTCATTATCGAGGCGCCCGGGACATATCACCATTCCCTCATGGTCGGCAACATGGTAGAGGCGGTCGCGAACGATGTGGGCGCAAACGGGCTTCTCGCGAGGGTATCGGCCTACTACCATGATATCGGAAAGCTGGCCAAACCCGAATATTTCTTCGAGAACAAGGGCGACAATATCAACAAGCATGAAAAACTCGCCCCCACCATGAGCGCGCTGATACTTGCCTCCCACGTGAAGGAAGGCGCCGAACTCGCCGCCAGGGAGAAACTGCCCAGGGTGGTGATCGATGCGATCAGGGAGCATCACGGGACGACGGTGATGGCTTTCTTCTACAGGAAGGCCCTCGAGTACGATTCGCACGACAGTATCAATATCGACGATTTCAGGTATCCGGGACCGAGGCCCAGGTCAAAGGAAACGGCCCTGATCATGCTGGCCGATTCAAGCGAGGCGGCGGTCAGGTCGTTGAAGGAGCCGACCGCCCCCAGGATAAGGGCGATCGTAAGCAAGATATTCGAGTCGAGAATGAACGATGGAGAGTTGGACGACAGCGGGTTGACTCTCAACGATATCGCCGTTATCAGGGAGAAATTCATCCAGCTTCTTACCGGTATTTTCCATCCGAGAATACCGTATCCCAAGCAGGAAGAGAATATGAAGCAAAAGGAACAGGGGCGTGAAGATTCTCAGAAGCAGCCATCCGCTGGTGGCAGGAAGAACAAGGTTTGAAAGCGCCGGGGCCGAGATCGACTCTCTCGCTTCGGGATTCAACCCTCCCGGTGCCCTTGTAGAGGTCACCCTCGTCGGTGAACGGAGAATGTCCTATCTGAACAGAACCTACAGGGGCAGAAGGGGCGCCGCGGAAATCCTGACATTTTCATACGCAGGTGGAGGCGATGAGCCCGGAGCTGTCGAGGAGGTGGCGGGAGAGATCTTCATCTGCTGGCGCAGGCTTGCCGCCGGGGCCCGGGTAAGAAATGTGGCCGTCAGGGCATACCTTCTGCGCCTCGTCGCGCACGGCCTCTGTCATATCCAGGGATTCAGCCACGGCGATGAAGTTTCGGAGCTGGAGATGGAACGGGTCGAGACCGAGCATCTTCGGCATTTTCTTTCTCACGCCGAATTGGAAAGGCTTTTCGCGTGATTCTTCGGGAGAGGTCCTAAATTGCATACCGAGGCATCTACAATTTTCGAGATAGTAATCCTTTTCCTGGTGCAGTTAATTATTGCCGCGGGGATGACATCATTCAGCACCCTCTCGAGGATGCACGGGGACAGGATCTTCCCCGCCGAAATGAGAGGGTCGTCTCCTTCAAGACAGCTGCATCGGGGACGTCTCCACCTGGTAATCATGCTGATCGGGCTCGAGATAGCTCTTATAGCCCTGGTTACCTATCTTCTGCCGCACATGACCGACCGGATTCTTCCCGGCCGGGATCCGGGTTCTGTATTATCTCCGCTGATCCTCGTGGCGGCCTTCATCCTAGTGATGCTTGCCTCCGCGGTGGCCGGAGTCGGGTTCGCCACGAGGAATCCGGAGAAGGTCGCGTATGCGGTCTCCTTTCCCCTTTGGCCCGTTTATATTCTTCTAAGACCACTTACCGCGCTTTTCCTGAAGGCCGTTTCGATAGTGTTTCCGGGCCTTCCGCGTGAGTTGGCCCTGCCGTTTCTGCTGATTTCCGGACCGGAGGAGAAAGGAGAGGGGTTCATAGAGGAGAACGGTAGGATGCTGATGCACAGTATCGTGGAGTTCGGAGAGAAGAAGGTCCGGGAGGTGATGGTGCCTCGGATAGATATCTTCGCTCTGGACAAGCACATGGAGATCGGCGAGGTGAGATCCAGTGTCAACGAGGCGGGGCATTCGAGGGTTCCGGTTCACGACGGATCGATAGACAGGATATCGGGTATTCTATACGTCAAGGATCTTTTGAGGCTTCAGGGAGATGAAGGAACGGGACTCGATCCGCTTATCAGGGAGGCCTACTTCGTTCCGGAGAGCAAGAAGATAGAGGATCTGCTGAGGGAGTTCCAGGTCGAGAAGATACATATGGCGATAGTCGTTGATGAGTACGGGGGCACTGCGGGTATAGTGACCCTTGAGGATATTCTGGAAGAGATCGTCGGTGAGATAAGGGACGAGTACGATCACGAATCTCCGCTCGTGAGGGAGACCGGAGATTACAGCTACGCCGTCGAGGGGAGAATCAACCTGGACGATCTCTGCGAGCTGCTGAATATCTCCCTTCCCAGCGAGGGAGTGGACACGCTGGGTGGATTCCTGTATAACCTTGGTGGAAAGGTGCCGGCGGAAGGGGAGGAGATCGAGTTCGGGGGAATGATTTTCAGGATAAATCGTCTTGAGGGGCAGAGGATCGCAGAGGTGGGACTGACCCTACCGGGCGGTCGGCAAGATTCCAGGTCGGGGTGAAAGGCCCTGCCGGCGACCGTGAGTACGCGACGGCAGATGTGACGGCATCAAGCGGCGAAAGGATCTGATCTGATGGGCTGGCTAAGAAGGAAGTTTCTCACAGGACTCGTAATACTCCTTCCGACGGTTCTCACCGGCTGGCTTCTATTCAAGATATTCGTTTCGGTTGACAATATTCTCAAGCCCATAGTGGAGAGATACCCGATGCTCGATTTTCCCGGATTGGGCTTCATAGCCGTGATAATCATTATCGTGGTCGCCGGGGTTCTGGCCGGCAACCTGATCGGGAGCAAGATCATCGGCTGGTTGGAAGTCGTCGTCAAGAAGATTCCGATGATAAACAGCGTCTATACGTCGATAAAGCAGATCAGCGAGGTTTTCCTGAGGCACGAGAGGACCGTCTTCAAGAAAGCGATACTAATCGAGTATCCAAGGCCGGGAATCTACGTGATCGGGTTTGTGACATCTACCTGGACCCAGGGAGAGGACCCGGCACATAACAGATTCGTGAACGTATTCCTGCCGACTACGCCCAACCCGACTTCGGGCCTGTTTCTCATGATCCCCGAGGAGGATGCGATTCCACTCGATTGCACCGTGGAGGATGCCCTTAAGATGGTGATTTCCGGAGGAGCCGTGATCTCCTTCATCCCGAGGATACAGAGGGAGGGAGAGAAGAAGAAAGTATGAACGGTTTGCCGCACACGCGTTACCTGGCAATAAACACTTGACTTTAGACGTTTTCCGTAACATTCTGGAGTTTCCTGAAAATATTCATCAACGGCGGGATTACCGATGGATGAGAGGCTGAATTACATCGTAGAGCGGGTTACGCGGATTTTCGAATCGGGCGATAGGTCCTCGATCGGAAATGAGCTCGCGGGGGTGAAGGCGCCCGACGCCGCCGAGATCCTTTTCAGGGTTCCGCAGGAATTAGGCATAGTTCTCTTCGAATCGATGGAAACGGCCTTCGCCAGCGACGTGTTGGCCCTTCTCGATGAGGGGGTAAAAAGATATCTCCTTGAAAAAACAAATATTGAAAGGATAGTGGGTCTCCTCAAGCTGATGGCCAGCGATGATGCCGCCGATGCGATAAACCTCCTGCCGAAGGAGCGGGTGCACGAGGTGCTGAGGCAGATCGGCCGCGAGGACTACGAGGATCTCACCGAGCTTCTCAAATTCGACGAGGAATCGGCCGGTGGGCTCATGGCCCGCGAGCTGATAACCGTCAAGAGGGATCTGACAATAGCCGATGCGATCAAGCTTGTAAGAAAAGAAGCGGATAATATAGAGCATATTCACAACATCTATGTCGTCGACAGCGAGGACGTTCTTCTCGGTAAGATCCCGGTCATCAACCTTCTAATCGAGGACCCGGGCAGGCGTGTGGATGAGGCCATGACGACCGATATAATGACCGTATCGGTGAATACGGACCAGGAAGATGTGGCGGCGATCTTCGCCAAGTACGACCTCTACTCCCTTCCCGTTCTGGACGATAAGGGGAAGCTGGCGGGCCGAATCACGGTGGATGATATAATCGACGTTATCGAGGAAGAGACGAACGAGGACATTACGATGATGGCGGGCACGGTCGATGAGGAAATATGGGAAAGATCGCCGATCAAGGTCTCGAGGGCCAGGCTTCCGTGGCTGATAACCGGTCTTATGGGGGGGATCGCCTCGGCCCTGGTGATGAACAACTTCAAGGAATCGCTCGAATCGATACTTGCGCTGGCTTTCTTCGTTCCGGTGATCACGGCGATGGGAGGGAACGTCGGGATCCAATCTTCGGCGATCGTGGTAAGGGAGCTCGCGGTAGGAGGATTGAGCGCCGTTCAGACCAGCGGGAAGCTCCTTAGGGAGCTCAAGGTGTCCCTGATAAACGGTCTTGTGCTCGGCTCGGTTCTGCTTGCGACGGTAACGATCTGGCAGAGAGACTTGAGGCTCGGGGTCCTGCTGGCGATCTGCCTTCTAATCATTATCTTCTGGGCCACCTTGATGGGGGCTTTCGTCCCGATAGCCCTGAAGAGGATGAAGATCGATCCGGTCCTGGCTACAGGCCCGTTTATAACGACCTTCAACGATATACTGGGAATATTGATATACCTGGGTATCGCCACCCTTTTCCTCCAATGGCTTGGAAAAGGGTAACTTCCGGAGTGTAATGTGGGAGAGATTCTCAAGGATCGGGCCGTGATCCTGAGGAGATTCGATTACGGCGAATCGAGTGTTATCGCCGTGGTCCTTACGCGGCAACACGGAAAGATCAGGCTGATCGCAAAAGGAGCGAGAAAAAACAGGAGTCAGTTTCACGGGAGGCTCAGAACCGGTAATATCGGGGAGATAGTTTATTACGACAAGCCCGGCCGGGGCCTGCAGCTCCTCAAGGAGATTTCAAGCAGGCCGGTGTTCGATTCGGATAGCAGCGAGCTGGAGAGGCTCTGCCTGTTCCAGGCGGGCCTCGAGATAGTGGAGAGGTCGATGGTGGATGAGGGGGCCGATGAAGGGGTATACGACCTTCTCGAGGATTTTATCCGGTTTGTTCAATCATCGCGGGACCCCTGGGCCGTTTTTCTCGCTTTCGAGATGCAGCTTCTGATGAGGGCCGGTATCTATCCCGTGATGAGCGAATGCTGCGGATGTAAAAAAAATCTTGCGGGAAAGAGACTCAACGTTGATCCTTCGAAGGGTAATGTAACGTGTGGAGATTGCCGGGAGGAAGGTTCGGTCTCGCTGTCCGCAGAGTCTGGCGCAATTCTGGCGATCATGGAGGATGACGGCATTGAAGGGCTGGCCGGCGAGAGGCTGAATGCCGTGCAGAGGCGTGAGATCGGAAGGCTCCTCCACAACCTTCTCGTTCATCATGTCGAACGGTACAGGCTTCCCAACTCGCTCGGATTGATAAAGGAGTTGACGTAGATTGACGTTTCAGGAACTGGTATCGACCCTGGGGCATTTCTGGTCCGCCAAGGGATGCTTGGTGATCACCCCCTATAATTCGGAGGTGGGGGCTGGAACGATGAATCCCGGCACCTTCCTTCGCGTGCTGGGGCCGGAGCCGTGGAAAGCGGCCTATATAGAGCCGAGCAAGAGGCCGAAGGACGGAAGGTACGGGGAGAATCCTAACAGGGTTCAGCAGTTCAACCAATACCAGGTGATTCTCAAACCGGCTCCCGAAAATGTCCTGCCCCTCTATATAGAGAGTCTGAAGGCTATCGGCATCGATCGATCGAAACACGATATAAGGCTCCTGGAGGACGACTGGGAATCCCCGACCCTGGGAGCTTCGGGATTGGGGTGGGAGGTCTGGCTCGACGGGATGGAGATCACCCAGTTCACCTATTTCCAGCAGGCGGGAGGGCAGGAGCTGGATCCCATCTCGGCTGAGATAACCTACGGGCTCGAAAGGATATGCATGTATATCCAGGGGGTCGACGATATAATGGAGATAGAGTGGGGCGGCGGCGTGAAATGGGGGGAGCTTTACAGGGAGGCGGAGAGGGAATTCAGCAGGTTTCATTTCGAGGAGGCCGATCCGGCGTTCTATTTCGAGATATTCGAGAAGTGCCACCGCGAGGCCGGAAGGATGCTTGAAGCGGGCCTTATCCTGCCGGCTTACGATTATGTTCTGAAATGTTCCCACTTCTTCAACATCCTCGACGCCCGCGGTGCGATAAGCGTATCGGAAAGAACCAGCTATATTGGGAAAATACGCGATCTCGCGAGGAGAACGGCGGAGGCCTACGTTGCGGAACGGGAAAGGCTCGGATTCCCGATGATCGCCGCCGGAGGCCGTCGGGGAGGGGGGAGTAGATGAAGAAAGATTTTCTTCTCGAGATCGGATGCGAAAACCTTCCGAGCGGATATATAGGCGATGCCGTGGAGCAGCTCGGGAGAGCGTTTGAAAAGAAAATGGGATCCGAGCGGCTCGATTTCGATTCGGTTTATGCGACCGGAACGCCGAACAGGCTCGTGGTCGAAGTTAAAGGCCTCTCGGCGGTCCAGGCCCCGGTAGAGGAGACGGTTACCGGCCCTCCCGTCTCCGTGGCGTTTACGCCGGACGGCGAATTCACCAAAGCGGCGACGGGATTCGCAGCGAAGCAGGGGGTGCCGGCTGTAAAGCTCTCCAGAGTTAAAACGGACAAGGGTGAGTACCTGGCGGTGGTCAGGAAGATAAAAGGGGAAACCGCTTCATCGATACTGAAAAAGTGTGTTCCCGAACTGATAATGGGGTTGAGGTTTCCGAAGGTGATGCGGTGGGATCGAAGCGGGTTTCGATTTGCGAGGCCGGTCAGGTGGATCATGTCGTTTTTCGGCGGCAAGCCTTTCAGGTTCATTACCGCCGGAATCGTTTCCCGGCCGGTAACGAAGCTTTCTCCCTATTGCGAGGAGCTTACCCCGGTCGGAGGTATCGAGGAGTACTATTCGATAATAAAAAGAAACAGGATCGTAATCGACGGTGATAAACGCAGGGAGAAGGTCGGATCGATGGCGGCCGAAGCGGCTTCCAGGGCGGGGGGGCGGCTCGTCGAGGATGATCAGCTCTGTTCTATGGTCGCGAACCTGGTGGAATCCCCGGTCGTTATGGCGGGGCGATTCGACAAGTCGTTCCTGGCCCTTCCGAGAGAGGTGATCGTCACCGCTCTTAAAAGCCACCAGAGGTACTTCTCGGTCGAGGACAAGGGACGCAGGCTGAAGCCGGTCTTCATCGCGTTCGCCGATGGCGCGAGGAGGAATAGGAGGGAGATACTCAAGGGGTACGAGAGGGTTCTGCAGGCAAGGCTCGCCGACGCGGAATTTTATTACAGGGAAGACACATCCAAGCCTATCGGGGAGATGGCGGGAAAACTCGGCGGGATAGTATGGCTGGAGGGGCTGGGGACTCTTGAAAGCAAGGCGCGGCGTATCGATTCGATGTCCGCCTACCTTCTCCCGGCGACCGGGCTTGAGGGGGATGGGCTTGCCGGAAAGCTCTCCAGAAGCTCAAAGCTCGCCAAAGCCGATATCGCGAGCGAGATGGTGAAGGATGGAAAGGAGTTCACGCTGCTGCAGGGATACATGGGAAGGGAATACGCCAGGGCTTCCGGGGAGGATGAAGAGGTGGCGCAGGCGATATTCGAGCATTACCTGCCGAGGTTCGCGGGGGACGAGCTTCCGTCGACCCCGACGGGAACGATTCTCTCCCTAGCCGACAGGTTCGACACGATCTCCGGATGTTTCATACAGGGTTATGAGCCGACGGGTTCCCAGGATCCTTTTGCCCTGAGACGAAACGCGCTGGCCGTGCTTCGAATCCTGATAGAAAAGGATCTCCCGGTCAATTTGCCTGAGGCAATAGGCAAGAGCCTCGAATTTTTTGAATCGGATCCCGGTGGGCTCCCAGCCGGCGAGGTGACGAGGATATCGTCCGGTATCAGGAACCTTTTTGCGCAGAGGTTCTACAACATGCTCAGGGGGGAGGGGTTCGACCATGACCTTGTGTCTTCGGTGCTCTCGGCCCCATGGGAGATACCTTCCTCTGCAAGGAAGATGGTGGCCGCCCTTCAGGAGATGAGAAACTCGGGCGATCTAGCCGATTTCGCGCTGGCTATGAAGAGGATAACGAATATAATACCCAAAGATTCGAAAGAGGATAAGGGGCCGGGGTCGGAACGGACCGCCCTGGAGGCGCTGGCGACCGGTGAGGAGAAACGGCTCGGATTCGACAGCGGTCTTTTCGAGGAACAGTCCGAGCATGCTCTTCTCGAGGAGGTCTCGGCGGCCGCAAGAAAGCTGCTTGATCTTCACGGTATGAACGGATTCCACAGATCGTTCGAAATCTTAAAAGGCGTAGTTCCGGCGATAAACCTATATTTCGACAAGGTCCTGGTCAACTGCGAGGATCAAAGGATCAGATCGAATAGGATATCGTTTCTTGTCTCTCTCTGGAAAGCGTTCGGTCTTTTCTGCGATTATTCACAGATCGTGGGGGAATAGCTGCCGGTCCGCAATATAAATACAAACAAGGCTCTATCTTAAATCATTCTTGACATTCGGGGTTATACTGTGGTAGTATATAACTATCTCGGGATTAATAGTGAAGTGTGCCCGTAACGGGCGAACCTTCGCGGCACGCGAGGTTTCACACACGCCGACCACCGTAGGAGGACCAAGCTTACTCGACAAATAATCTTGTACTCGAACGGGAATGGAACCTCGTTTCAAGCCACGGATAAAACCGCGGGAGGTGAGCGAGGCAGATGTCCGGCATGAAGGTTCAGCCATACTTGCCGTTCCGGGAATCAATCAATCGTTTATTCTCTTAACGCTGGGGGGAATAAGATAATGAGGAAAGCCTTAGTAATTCTACTGGGCGTGAGCCTCCTTGCCCTGTTCGTCGGTTCCGTGTCGGCGCGCGACATCGACAGGACGGGCATGCATATGATGAAATCGTATGCTGATGTCGAACAGGTTGATCAGGGTGCTCGCGGTCTTAATACCGCTAGTGCGCTGGATACCTACTGTCTTGTCTGGTACGATTTCGAGACTATGGATTGGCAGGGATGGACCGCGCTGGACCTTACGGCCCAGAGGGACACCTTCTTCCACGTTGACAACTTCTCCGGAGTGACCCCTGGAGACTTCGGTCTTCTGGTACCGCTCGAGGGATCGCAGTCGATGTGGTGCGGTGCCCGGCCCGATGCAGGCGACTACTATCTCTGCGGCTGGGGGTTAGCGCCGGGATACGGAAACGGCTGGAACCAGTACCTGTCTACCGAACGGGTAGACTTCAACGGTGTCCTGACTTTCCAGTATCGCGGAGCGTTCGACTCCGAGCCGGGATTCGAC
>CAZPAH010000041.1:0-21243 GCA_964584495.1 uncultured bacterium
CGGCTCGGTGAACGGGAAGAAATGAGGCCTGAACCTCACCTTCGCACCGGTTCCGAAAAAGGAATGTACGAAGGTCGTCACGTCGTTTCTCAGGTCGGCCAGCGAGACGTCCCGGTCCACGTACAGCCCCTCCATCTGGAAGAACTCGGCCGAATGAGAAGGATCGGGCGACTCGTTGCGGTATACCCTGCCGGGAGATATGATCCTCAGCGGAGGATCGTGCTTTTCCATGTAGCGTACCTGCACTGGGGAAGTCTGGGTCCTCAGCAGGATGTCCCTGTTCACGTAGAAGGTATCCTGGGAATCCCTCGAGGGATGGTCTTGCGGAAAATTCAAAGCCTCGAAATTGTAGTAGTCGAGCTCGACATCGGGACCCTCGGACAGGGAATACCCCATGCCGTAGAATATATCCTTTATCTCTCTTGTCACCTTGTGGAGGATATGGATCCCGCCTTCCCAGGACCTGCGCCCCGGGAGGGTCGGATCGCCCGGGAAGGGCTCCTCCTCGGCGGCGGCGCCCGTCAACTCGGCCATCCTTTCCTCGTAGAGAGCGGTTACTTCCAACTTGATCGCGTTGATCAGGTTACCGGCAGCCGGCCTGTCCTCCGGTGGAAGCTTCACGATGGAACGCAATGCCGAGGTGAGCTTTCCTTTTCTTCCCAGAAAATCGATCCGGATCTTCTCAAGATCTTCGACAGCGCCCGTTTCATTCAAGGCGTCGATCGCCGTTCTTTTCAGATCTTCGAGCGCGGACCGATCGAGATGATCTCCATCCATCAAAGCGAATCCTTCGCTATCTGTGCCAGCTTCGAGAATCCCTCGGCGTCATGGATCGCGATCTCGGACAGCATCTTTCTGTTTATCTCGATATCGGACTTCTTCAAACCGTTGATGAACCTGCTGTAGGTCATGCCGTTCATTCTCGCTGCGGCGTTGATGCGGGCTATCCAGAGCTTTCGGAAATCCCTTTTCCTGGCCCGGCGATCCCTGTAGGCATAGGCCAGAGATCTGTTCACGGCTTCCTGGGCGGAGCGGAAGAGTTTCCCGCGCCCGCCGGTGAATCCCTTGGCCTGTTTCAGTACTTTCTTTTTTCTTTTGTGCGAAGCCACACTATGCTTGGTTCTTGGCATTCTTGCATGCCTCCTCTTATTATTTCTTTTGGGAAGGTTCCTGCCGGAGACCGGCTTCTACATCCCCAGCATCCTCTTGATCCTTCTGGAGTCCGCTACAGATGCGATGGTCGATTTTCGCAGATTCCTCTTTCTCTTCGTTGATTTCTTGGTCAGGATATGGCTCTTGTAAGCTTTATTTCTCCTGATCTTTCCGCTAGCAGTAAGGCGGAACCTTTTGGCTGCTCCACGGTTAGTCTTTATTTTCGGCATCCCCTTCTCCACCCCCTTTTTTTGCCTTTCTGTCGGAGCGGGGTCCCATGATCATGGAGATGATTCTTCCCGTCCTGACGACTTCCTTCTCCAGGGTCGCAACTTCATCAAAGGTCTCGGTTATCCTCTTAAGAAGATCGTACCCTTTCTCAAGATGCTCCATTTCGCGTCCGCGGAAGATCACCGTGAATTTCACCTTGTCCCTGTTCTCCAGGAACTTTTCGGCGTTCCGCATCTTGAACTGGAAATCGTGCTCCTCGATTTTGGGTCTCAGCTTGATCTCCTTCAGATGCGTGACATGCTGCTTCTTCTTCGAATCGCGGGATTTCTTGCTCTGTTCGTACTTGAATTTTCCGAAATCCATTATCTTGCAGACGGGGGGTCTCACGTTAGGCGCTATCTCGACCAGGTCGAGTCCGCGTTCCTCGGCGATCTTCCTCGCTTCATCCGTCGCCATGACACCGAGCTGCTCCCCGCCGTCATCGATCACCCTCACTTCCGGAATCCGGATCATCTCATTGACCCTCGTCCGCTGTTCCCTGCTTCCCTCTCTGAATCTTCCTTTGATCTGTTCACCTCCTGTATAAAACAAAAAAAGCGCGCAGACGTTTCACCTACCCGGCTTTTAGCGGAAAAGATGAAACCCTACAAGTACATTTGAGACCGTAAGGTGAGGAACTCTCGCCCCTACTTTTATATATCGAATCGACATCGATAATATTATGCTTTCCTATCGTTCTCGTCAACCAGTTCCGCGATAAAATCGCTTATTTTCTTCGCCCCCAGTCTTCCCTGTTTTTTAGATCTTATATCGAGAGTTCCGCCGGCCGCCTCTTTCTCCCCGCATACGGCCATGTAGGGGATCTTCTGCATCTCGCTTTCCCTTATACGGTAACCGAGCTTCTCGTCCCTGAAATCGCCTTCCGCCCTTATGCCGGCCGAACGAAGTGCCTCGACCGCCTCCCGCGCATATTCAACGTAGTCGGGTGACACAGGGATGACGCTGACCTGGACGGGAGAGAGCCACAGGGGAAACGCTCCTGCATAATGCTCGGTGAGGGTTCCGATGAACCTCTCGATCGAACCTAGAAGCGCCCGATGGATCATGTACACGTATTCCTTGCTACCCTCTCGGTTTATGTAGGTCACGTCGAACCTTCGGGGAAGGTTGAAATCGAACTGGATCGTGGTGGCCTGCCATCCTCTGCCTATCGCGTCTATCAGCTTCAGATCGATCTTCGGCCCGTAGAATACCGCTTCCCCCGGAATCTTCTCGTAGTCTATCCCTCTCTTTTCGATCGCGTGGAGAAGTGCGTTCTCCGCCATTATCCATTCTTCCTCCGAGCCGGCGTACTTGTTCATATTGCCGGGATCGTGCGCGCTCAGCTCGACCTTGTAGTTATCGAAGCCGAAGGTAGTCAGGAGCTTATGCGCCAGGTTGAAGCACCTGTCGACCTCATCGTCGAGCTGATCGGGGGTGCAGAAGATATGGGCGTCGTCCTGCGTGAACCCCCTGACCCTGAGAAGGCCGTGGAGGGTTCCCGAGCGTTCGTTCCTGTAGACGGTGCCGAGCTCGGCGTACCGTATCGGTAGATCCCTGTAGCTGTGAAGCTTGTTCTTGTAGATCATTATATGCCCGGGGCAGTTCATCGGCTTGAGAACGAACTCCTGTCCATCTTCGCTCTTGATGAGGAACATGTTCTCCTTGTAGTAATCGTAATGCCCCGATGTCTTCCACAGATCACTCTTGGCGATATGAGGGGTCATGATCATCTGGTAGCCGTCTTTTCTGTGCTCGTCTATCCAGAATCTCTCAACTATCTCGCGCAGTATATATCCCTTGGGGAACCAGAAGACGAGCCCCCCTCCCACTTCGTCCTTTATATCGAACAGTCCGAGCTGCGGACCGAGTTTCCTGTGATCCCTCTTCTTGGCCTCTTCCCTTCTCTCGAGATCTTCCTTGAGCTCGCTCTCGCTGAAGAAGGATGTGCCGTAGATCCTCTGGAGCATGTCCCTCTTCTCGTCGCCCCTCCAGTATGCACCCGCTATCGAAATGAGTTTGAAGTGGCGTAGAAACTTTATATCGGGCACGTGGGGGCCTGTACAGAGATCTGTGAACTCCCCAAGGCTGTATATGGAGACCTTTTCCGCATCGAGATCCTCGATCAGCTCGACCTTGTACTTCTGGTTCAGGCCCTTGAAAAGCTCGATCGCCTCATCCCTCGGAAGGACCTTTCTCGAGAATTCGAGGCCGCCCCTCTTTAGAAGCTCCCTCATCCTCTCCTCTATCCTCTCCAGGTCTTCCGGGTTCAGCGTCCTATCGAGGAGAAAATCGTAGTAGAACCCGTCCTGGATGGAGGGCCCGATAGCGAACTGTGCGCCGGGGAAGAGCTCCAGGACCGCGAGGGCCATGAGGTGCGAACTTCCATGGCGCAGTATATCCAGGGCCTCGTCGGTACCGGCGGTGATCACCCTGAACTCGCCGCCCTCCTCTATGTTCTGGCGCAGGTCGAACAGCCTGCCGTCTATGCTGACAGCCACCGCCTTTTTCCGTATGCCCTGCGGAAGCTGCTTGATCAGCTCGGAGAAGGGCATGCCCTTTTCGACATCCTGCTTGGAACCGTCTGGAAACTTTATCTCAACCATACCGCGTCAATCCGCCTTTATAGGGAAAATGAAGAAATGGTGGGCGATACTGGAATTGAACCAGTGACCCCCTGCATGTCAAGCAGGTACTCTAACCATCTGAGCTAATCGCCCGAACCAAACGACGCAGAAGGAATGTTAAAACATAACTCCCCGCCGGGCAACATAATAATAACCCGGCGCTCTATTTCTTATCTTCCTCGTCTATCACTTCGAACTCGGCGTCTACCACCTTCTCGTCACCCTTGCTTTCCGTTTCCTGCTGTGGCTGACCGGAATCATGGGGCTCCTGCCCGCCGGCCTGCTCGGTGGAAGCGCTCTGATACATCACCTGCGCGGCTTTCTGCCAGACGGCGTTGTGTTTGTCTATGGCCGTATTTATCCGACCGCGGTCCTCCGTCTTGGCGGCCTCCTTGAGCTCCTCGAGGACCTTTCTGATCTCTTCCAGATCTCCCGCCGGAATCTTTTCCTTGTACTCCTCCATCTGCTTCTCTGTCTGGTAGGCCATCTGGTCGGCCTTGTTCTTGAGATCGATCAATTCCCTCTTGCTCTTATCCTCGGCGGCGTGAAGCTCGGCTTCATTGACCATTTTCTCTATCTCGCCTTCGGATAGTCCGCTCGATGGCTGGATGATGATCTTCTGCTCCTTCCCCGTGGCCTTGTCTTTGGCCGTCACGTTGAGGATACCGTTTGCGTCGATGTCGAATATGACCTCGATCTGCGGTATTCCCCTCGGTGCTGGCGGCAGTCCGGCAAGCTGGAAACGGCCTATCGACTTGTTCGCCGCGGCCATCTCCCTCTCGCCCTGCAGAACATGGATCTCCACGGTCGTCTGGTTATCGGCCGCGGTCGAGAAAACTTCGCTTTTTCTCGTCGGTATCGTGGAGTTACGGTTGATGAGCTTGGTCATCACCCCTCCGAGGGTCTCGATACCGAGGGACAGCGGCGTCACGTCAAGAAGCAGCACGTCGTGAACATCCCCTCCGAGCACTCCTCCCTGGATAGCCGCCCCCAGCGCCACGACCTCGTCGGGATTGACACCCTGGTGGGGTTCGCGCCCGAATATCTCTTTGACCTTAGCCTGGACGGCGGGGATTCTCGTGGTTCCGCCGACGAGGATCACCTCGTTTATATCGGATGTCGAGATTCCCGCGTCCTTGATCGCGGTCCTGCACGGCCCGACCGTTCTTTCGATAAGATCGTCCGTGAGCTGCTCGAACTTGGCCCTCGTGAGCTTCACGTTGAGATGCTTGGGGCCGCTTGCGTCTGCCGTTATGAACGGCAGGTTGATATCGGTCTGTGGAACCGTCGAAAGCTCGCACTTGGCCTTCTCCGCCGCTTCCTTCAGCCTCTGAAGCGCCATCGGATCCTTCGACAGGTCTATCCCCTGGTCCTTCTTGAACTCGTCTACGAGCCAGTCGATGACCCTCTGGTCGAAATCGTCTCCGCCCAGGTGGCCGTCGCCGTTCGTAGCCTTCACCTCGAAAACCGATTGGCCCAGCTCGAGGATCGATATATCGAACGTCCCTCCGCCGAGGTCGAATACCGCTATAGTTCTATCGTCGGTCTTTTCTAGACCGTAGGCGAGCGACGCTGCGGTCGGCTCGTTGATTATCCTCTCGACCTCCAGACCGGCTATCTTTCCCGCGTCCTTCGTCGCCTGCCTCTGGCTGTCGTTGAAGTATGCCGGAACCGTTATGACGGCCTTCGTGACCTTCTCGCCGAGGTATTTCTCGGCCGCTTCCTTGAGGTACTGGAGTACCATCGCCGATATCTCGGGGGGCGAGTATTCCTTGTCTCCTATCTTGACCCTCGCGTCTCCGTTTGGACCCTTGACTACATCGTAAGGCACCTCTGAGATCTCGGTAGCCACCTCAGAATGCTTCCGGCCCATGAAACGCTTGATGGAATATACCGTCCGGGTGGGGTTGGTCACAGCCTGTCTCTTGGCAAGAAGCCCCACGAGCTTGTCTGAATCCTTGAATCCGACGATCGACGGCGTAGTCCGTCCCCCCTCGGGATTCGGTATTATTACCGGTTCGCCGCCCTCTATGACGGCAACGCACGAATTTGTAGTTCCCAGGTCTATTCCTATTATTTTCGACATCTCATTCTCCTTTAATTAAGCTCATTAAATCGTAGATTGTTTAAAGTAATCCGGTTATATATATACTCAATTATCGTGCCACAATCGGCCCGAGGATGATGATTGTAACGCGCTGTTGTTATTACAGATAGAGATGTTAAAATTTCGTATGCCAGATGAGGAAGATATTCGGCCAGATTGTACTGTCATTTCATGCCATGATGGCAGCATCTGTCACAATCCCGTCATGGGCAGCTTCCGCCAAACAAGTTAAGTCGTGACCGGAAAAGCCAAACCATACCCGGGCAAGACTATGTCCCGTCATTCTTCTTCGTCTATTTCACAGGAGATTTCGCCGTTCTCGAGCCTGATCAGTACCTCTCTACAGATCTCGAAATTTCTCATCGAAAGGTCGCCGTAATCGTAGAATACGCAGCGCCCCCTCTTGTAGCACCGGTTTTTCTCCCTGCATATCCTCAGCTGCTCGGCTATCCATGACGAGAGGTACTCTCCGTTTCCGACCTTCCACCTCTGGCCGCCGCTCTCGATGTCGTGCTCGTGGTGATAAGGGAGGAGCTGTTTCCTCATCTCTCTGATTAGCTTCTCGATCCTTTTCATCTCATGCTCCCGGAAGGGCCTTTTCGGTGCTCCATTAATATAACGTTAAATCGATCCCTTCGGGCAAGTTTTAATTGACAAATATGGGTACATACACCTATTATTCTACCGGGTAAGCTCCTGGAAAAATTGTCCCGGAAGGTAGTCTCTTTCTAGTGATTCGAATAACCTTTCTGCTCGGACTCACGCGAGAATACCCCTGACACCAGGTCCCAGGAGCTTCCCTTTTTTTCCTATCTCTTCCTCTTCTCTATCTCCCCGAGGAGCCTCTCCCTGTCGTTGTATTCCGGATCGTCGATAACAAGCTCCAGAAGCTCGTCGAGGAGTGCGCCAACCTCGGGCCCCTGCGCGATGCCGGTTATCCTCATGATATCATCCCCGTCGATCGGGAGGTCCTCCCTCTTGAAAACGGAATCGGCTTCGATGATCTTCTCTATCCTGTTCCTTGCGAACTCGACCTCCTCATCGATCTCGCCGTCATCCCTAGACGCACCATCGGCCATCCTGAGAAGCAGAAGGTCGTCGATATTCTCCCTTCCGACCTTGGCGATAAGCCGCCTCACAGCCGAATCGGACCATTCGCCGGTGATGTTGAACATGTGGTTCTCGATCAAGTGAACGACCCTCTGGACGAACTGCCTGGGGAATGCGAGACGGCCGAGTATCCTGGTGGCGATCTCGGCGCTCTCCACCTCGTGCCTGTAGAATACGACCCTTCCCTCATGAACCTGTTTCATCTTCTTTTTCCCGAGATCGTGGAGGAGAGCGCTCCACCTTATATGAAGCTCCCTCGCGGCCAGGTCGCAGCTCTTGAGGCTGTGATGAAAGATGTCGTCGGGATGGAACTCGTTCTGCTCGACGCCGAACGTCTCATCGAGCTCGGGAAGCACGTAAGGGAGGATCGCCGCTTCATGCATGAAGGTGAACCCGCTCCCCGGACTGCTTGCCAGCAGCATCATCTTGTTCAGCTCGTCCCGTATTCGCTCGGGGGATACATCGGCTATAAGATGGGCGTCTCTCTCCATGAGCCGGCGCGTTCCGCCATCGACCGTCAACGAGAACCGCGCGGCGAACTGCACACCCCTCAGTATCCTCAGGGGATCCTCGATGAACGAATCCTCCCTGTTCACCCTCAGTATCTTCGCCTCGAGATCGTCCCTCCCCCCCATGGGATCTATCAGCCGCGATGTGGCGAGATCGAAGGCCATCGAGTTGATCGTGAAATCCCGCCTCTCTAGATCCTTCTCCACCGGGAGCGTCGGATCGAATGTGACGTTGAAATCCCTGTGAGAGGGACCTGTCGAGAATTCCGATCTCGGAAGCGATATATCGACCGTCTCCCCTTCGGGGGTCCTGAACTTGATCACTCCGAAAGTCTTGCCGACGAGGTCAGTCCTGCCCATGCCCTCGAGAAGGGAAATCAGCTCGGCCTGCTCGATCCCCGCCGCGATATAGTCGACGTCGACGTTAGGCGATCGTTCGTGGAGCAGCATGTCCCTTACGACCCCCCCGACAAGCAGGAGCCTGCCCCGTTCGAGGACCGCGCGCTCCCAGCCCGATAATCCCCTTCCCAGTTTCATTGGTTCTTCTCGTTTCATAGGTTGAATCTATCGAAGAGTGTTCCCGGCGGTCAACAGCTTAACAGATTCCAGGCCGGTGCGCCTTCTATTTATGCTGCGGCCGGTCGGAATCTGTTTAATTCAGGATAACCGCCGAATCGCTTAGCCGCCATTTTCGAGGTCGGGACAAAGCCGCAGCAGCATGCCGATTCCGGCTGAAACTTACGCCTATCCCGCCTTCAGCAGAGCTTAAGCGAAGTAACTGCAAGAATTATGACCGCCACCGGTGGCGGTCGAAAAGTTGCCACTTGTTGCGTATATGCGTTTTGAGGTTGTATCCGGCGACGGTATAGACACAACCGCGAAACCGGAATATACTATAAATGTAGATCTGGTTCTCTGCCGGGAAAGCAAAATTAGTATTACAACGGAGAAGAGTCCAAAAGGGACTTCAGGATACGGTTAAATAGTCATTAGAGTGGCACGGAACGTATCCTTAAAAAAGTTGCGGTTCTGCTTTTCTGACTCCCAATCGGATCTAAAAAAAAGGGGATATAAGTCCGCAACGCTTATATCCCCTGATATTTTCAGAACCGCCTATTTCCATCCGCGCGTTCCCGACCTCGCAGGTAGGAACCCGACGGTCGCGCCAAAAAGATCGGCGAATTCGATCAAAAGACATTGCTCAGCATCACCATCCAGTTGAACTGGCTGTGTGTCGATTCGACCGACGGAATCGTGGAGCCATTGCCCGGGTTGGTCGCCGTCTTCTCGAAAGCTTCCACGACCGACACGTTGAGCGTCAACGTCTCGTTGAAGTCGTAGCCGGCGCCGAATGTCAGGTGGTTCTCGACGATCGCCGGGAATAGTGCGTTGAGATACTTATCGGGCACGGGGTTCTTGCCGTAGTTGAATCCGGCCCGGAGCGTGAGAACATCCGAGGTCTTGTATGCGGCGCCCAAGGCGAAAACCGCCTGGTTCTCCCACTTCTGCATTAGAACGGCATCCATCGCGAGGCCGCCGAAGGAACCGTTCTCCGGCGACCGGTCGGCGGTGAAGGTCATAGCGAAATCCTCCATCACGCCGGCCCACATGATGTATTTTATATCGAGGGCAAGCATTAGCCGTTCATCCGGCTTGTAGGCCGCACCAATCCCCAACATCGAGGGCCACTGGAAATTCTTGACCGAGATTTTTCCGGTCAGAGGGATATTCATATCGACATAGCTGCCCGTCGGGCCCCCCTCGAATATTCCAGGATCTATATTAACTCCCATATCGAGCGACGCCTCGTCGGTCTCGAGGTCGCCGATCGCGGTCTTCGAATGGTAGGTGGCACCCACGGCGAGCTGGTCGTTGACCTGATAGATCGCGCCGATCTTTCCGGCCACTCCGTACCCCCTCGCCTGGCCGGTGAAGTCGCTGCCGTTCGTGAAATCGAAGTAGGCATAATATAGCTGCCTGATCCCCACTCCTCCGAACTGCTCGTAAAGCCCTCCAAAGGCGTCGACCAGCGTTCCGGTGGCCGAACCGATGGTCTGTTCCCTAGGGTCGGCGAGGTTCTGAAACTGTCCCTCGCTCATCGCCATCTGCAGATCCATCCCGGCCCAGACAAAATCGAAGCTGCCGCCGATGCTGAGCTTATCGTCGATCCGGTAGGCCAAGGGAACCATTACCCTGCCCACTCCGACCTCGGAGCGGTTGACCAGCCCGTTGGTGAGGGCGCTGTCTGCCCCCATCGAGGGATCGGAGAGCCAGGAGCTCGGTCCGTACTCGGTGCCCATGCCCCCCTGGCTGAAGATACCGAGGCCGAAGGCGAGATCCCCCCGGCTCATGACGACTCCCAGGGCCGGCATGAAGAATTCGGTACTGAGCGACGCCGCGGTGAACGTTCCCATATCGCTCATCACTGAAGCTGTCACGTCGGGACCTAGGCTTCCGATGGCGAAATCCACGAGCAGGCCGTTTTGAATTAGGGCAAGTGTGGCGGGGTTGTTCATCATCGCCGCCGTTCCGTTACAGAAGGCGAAGCCGGTGCCTCCCATCCCGGCCGATATCGGGCCGTAGCCCTCGAGGTTCATTCCGTTTGTAGCGCCCGCCTCGGAGGCCGAAATGGCAAGCGAAAGGGGCAGGACTATCGAAAGCAAGATCAGTTTTCGGCAAGTCATGTTGACTCCTTAATGGTGGTGACTATCTTGAAAAACGGTCGGCCTTCATGGCCAAACGGATCGCAAGACGTACGATCAAAAGACCGTTTCAATCCTCGCGCATGAAAGCGTCGTCGTAGATGCTTTCGAGCTTCAACTTATGCTTCGACTCCATCCGGGCGAGATCTTCGAAGACTTCTGTGAGGCCCGGATCTATGCCGGCTCCGGCGAGATCCTTGTACATCCCGTACGCATCCTTTTCCCTCTTGATGGCTAGCAGCAGGGCGTCCTGGTAGTTCATGCCGGTCGAAGGCTCCGGCGACAGGAAATAATCGGTGAGCCTGAGATCGGTCACCTCTTTCTCCTCTTTCCCTTTATCCTTGAACGAGCCGCCCGCCTTGATATCTTCGAGAATCTTCTTATGCTTCTCCTCTTCGTGGGCGAAATCTTTGAAGACTTGTTTCATCGCGTCATTCCTCGCCAGCGGCGCCCAATTGGTGTAGAACTCTAATGCCTGCTGCTCCTTCATGATCGCGAATTCGAGAACCTCGTCGACCGACTTAAATTTCACTATTTTATCTTTGGTGCTCATCTTTCTCCTCCGTCAGGTAACGGTTTATCGCCCATGCCGCCTTCCTGCCGTCCGCGATTGCGCTTATCGCGTCATCGGGGCCACGCATGCAGTCGCCCCCGGCATAGATTCCCTCCACCGATGTCCGGTGGGTATAGGGCTCGACCTCAAAGGTCTCCCAGCGCGACGTTTTGATCTCCGATTTTCCGGCCGCATCCTGCTGGACCTGCTGGCCGATCGCCATCACGCAGGTATCGGCCTCGAAGATGAATTCGGAGCGCGGAATCTGCTCGGGGCGGCGCCTTCCGCTCTCGTCCGGCTCGCCTAGCTTCATCCGCAGGCACTCTATATTCAATACGCCGCCTGCTCGCGAGATGCTCTTCGGCGCGACCAGGAAATCGAATACGACACCCTCCTCGCGCGCTTCGTCTATCTCCTCCTGTGCCGCAGGCATCTGCTCCTCGGTGCGCCTGTAAAGAACGGTGACCTCCTCCGAGCCGAGCCTCAACGCGCTCCGGCAGACATCCATCGCCGTGTTACCTCCGCCGACGACCACCACCCGTCTCCCAAGTCCAGGCCGCTCACCACGGGCAACCCTCTCGAGGAAATCGATCCCGATATGCACACCTTCGCTGTCCATTCCGTCTATCGGCATCCTGCTACCCTGCCAGGCGCCGACCGCCAGGTAGAGGGCGTCATGCTTATCTTTAAGCTCATCTAGATTTATATCCTCGCTCACACGTACGCCGGTCTTCACATCCACGCCGGTTTTCGTGATAAGGGCTATCTCGCGGTCCAGAACATCGTCGGGCAGACGGTAGACGGGGATCCCGTAGCGGAGCATCCCTCCGAGCTTCTCGTTCTGCTCGTAGACGGTGACCCGGTGTCCGTAAAGACGCAGGTAGAATGCGGCCGTAAGTCCCGCAGGACCGCCTCCCACCACGGCTACGCTCTTGCCCGACTCCTTCCGTTTCACCTTTTTCAGGCCGAGAATTTCATCACGCCGCTCTATCGTCCTGTCGGTGATATATCTCTTCAGCCACCGGATCATGATCGGCTCGCCGCGGTGACCCAGCGGACACGCCTCCTGGCACCTTGCCGTGCAGATACGCCCGCAGCTCTCGGAGAAGGGATTGGTATCGTAGAGAAGCTTCAATCCCTCTTCGAGATTTCCTTCGCGCACCGATCTTATGTACTGCGGAACATCCATGTGCGCAGGGCAGGCAGCGACGCAGAGGCCGCACTCGATGCAGCGCATCGCCTCTTCCTCGGCCTCCCTCTCTGTGTATCCCAGCGCCATCTCGTCGAAGCTCCTTCGGCGAAGGTCGGGCTCTATCACCGGCATATCCCGCATCTCGGGATCTAGAAGCCAGGCTCCGTTGTCGCAGCGGTATCCCTTCTTGGATAGATTCCATTTCTTGTCGTCGATGCCGGGGACGAAGACCCAATCCTCACCGTCGTCCGAGAGCCAGTTGTACTCGTTCGACATCCCGAGGGAGTTGGTGGGGCATATATCGACGCATAGGGCGCACCAGCAGCAGCGTCCGTAGTCTATCGCTGGACGAAGCCCGCTGTCCCCGCTTCGAGGTTCCAACCCTTCCACCGCCTTCATATCAATCGCCTCGTTCTGGCATACCTTCTCGCAGGTCCCGCAGCCCACGCAGAGATCGACGTCGTTTACGTGGAATCCCCTGTAGCGCGGCAGCCCCTCGCGCTCTGTGACGGGGCGCTTTATCGTGAACGGTTTCTCTAGCGCCCGTTTCCAGGCGAAGAACGGAGATATGATGTCCCTCAGTTTCATTTCTATCTCTCTATCTCCGGCGGACAGGTCTGGAGCGATGCGGCCAGCCCCCCGATGTCGGCCACACTGACGCCTACGGCCAGCTTCTCCAGGAGCGACATCGCGTGGGTGTAGCTCGCGCCCCGCACATGGACCCGCCTCGGGTATCCGGTGCCGTCGGCGACCATGTAGTATCCCATCTCCCCCCTGCCCGACTCGAGGCGCACGTAGGTCTCTCCGGGCGGTACCTTCCAGTGAAGAACGTTGGGGAGCTTTTTTCGTACCGGACCCTCCGGAATTTTACTTATGATCTGCCTGATCAGATCGACCGACATCAGAACTTCCTCCTTGCGAAGGAGCGAACGCTCATAGGCGTCGGAAGCTGCACCTGTGATCGGATCGAAATCGAGACGGTCGTATATGAGGTATGGACTGTCCCTTCGTACGTCGATCGGCACGCCGGCCCCGCGGGCGTTGGTCCCCGTGATGCCGTACGGCTCGATCCAGCCGGGCTCGATAACGCCGAGCCCCTTCGCACGTGCTTTGATCACGGCATTGTCGAAGAGGACCCTCTCCAAGTCTCCCACCAGCTTCTCGACCTTTTTCAGCACTTCCTCCACCCTCCCGGCGAAACCGTCGGGAAGCTCCTGCCTCACCCCGCCGGGGATGATATACATATGGTAGATGCGGTGGCCGGAGAGTTCCTCGAAGAGATCGAGAATATAGTCCCTGTGAACCAGGCACCACTGGCCCGTGGTACCGAGGCCGAAGGCGCCTCCCTGCCCTCCGAGCCCCATCAGCAAGAATGCGATCCTCGTCATCTCGAGGGTAAGGGCCCTTATCCACGCGGCCCGCTCGGGTATCTCAATTCCGTACAGCTCCTCCAGGGCGGTCGCGAAGAGGTACTCGTTGCAGTCCGGCTCGGGCACGCATATACGGCAGACGATCGGGAAGCACTGGATATAGCGGCGCCTCTCCATAAGCTTCTCGAACCCACGGTGCAGGTAACCGACATGAGTCTTGGCGTCGACTACGACATCCCCCTCGAGGGTCAGCTCGAGCGCCATGTTGCCTGTCATGCCGGGATGCTGGGGGCCCTGCCATATCTTGAGGTACTTCCCCGAGTCGAGGTCGAAGTCGGGGCATTCGTTCCAGAGTGGGTTCCAGTCGCTTCTGAGATCGATCATCAACCATCCCCCCTTATCAGATCCCTGACTTCCTCTTTTATCCTCGCTTCGCCGGGATAGGAACGCTCCTCGCCGGTCTCAACGGCGGAGACCGTCGATCGTCCCTCCCTCGGGAAGAATGTGCGCTCGGCGTACTCCTTAGTATCGAAATCCCGTCTCATCGGGGGGATATCGTCCCATCCCTCGAGTATCATCGGCTCGTCGACGCGGGGGCTGCCGGGGAAATCTATTCCGAACATTTCCCTGATCTCCCGTTGGTATACCTGCGCACCCGCCCAGAGGCGATCGATGCTCTCCATCACGGGTTCGTCCCGGTCTATCATAACCCTGATACAGATATCCTGGCGCTCACCGTAGCTTCTGAGGATATAGGTCAGCTGGAACAGGCCTTCCTCGATCCTGTCGACCGCCGAGATCATTACAAGGTGACGGTAACGCGCGACATCTCTCAGCCAGGCGATCGCCTGTACGGCCTTATCCGGGCGTATATCGATAAAGGCGAGATCGCTTCTCTTGAGCTCGGCCCCGGCCGCGTCGAATCGCCTTTCAAGTTCCCTCAGTGTCTTTTCCATCTTTCCTACCAGTTGTATTCGGGCATGTTCCAGTCCTTGATGATCCGGCGCTGGTTCCCCTTGTACCAGTCGAAGTTTTCAGCGTAACGGTTCGCCCCCTCGGCCTTGCCCTCCATGATCAACTTCTTGAGACGGTCGAAACCGGCGATCAGCGACTCGGGCCTCGGCATGCAGCCGGCCACGTACACGTCGACCGGTATATAGTAATCGAGACGTTTGATCGTGTTGTAGCTGTCCCAGTACATCCCTCCGTTGACGGTGCACGAGCCGAGCCCCATCACGAACTTCGGGTTCTGCATCTGCTCGTAGCTGCGGACGATCCGCTTCAGCGTCTTCACCGAGGCGTAGCCGCCTATGATGAACAGCCCCGCCTGGCGGGGCGTGGGCCGCGGGAATATCCCGTAGCGGGAGATGTCGAACCGTGCCGTGAAGAGGGGCCTCAGCTCGATAGCCCCGCAGCCGGTTCCGAAGGCGAGGATGAAGATCGAATTCGCCTGCGCCCAGTTGTAGAAATTGCGAACGATCCTGTTAGCCGCGGGCGCGGCCGCCTTCGGGCGCGCGTCGCAGAAAAACTCGCTCATCTCGTATTCGCTCGAGTAGCGGCAGCTTTCCATCGAGTCATTCAACTTCTTTTCTTTCTCATCCATTCTCGCTTACCTCTCACATCGAGGAGACGATTACCGCCAGCACGCCGATGGCGGAAGGAATCCCGACGAACCACCTTACCGACTGCTCGACCCGGAATCGCGGGAAAACAACCCCGACGAAAACCGAGATCATCATTATAAGAAATACCTTTATCATCATCTCGGGGAGCGAGGTCGCCCCGCCGAAGAAGAGGTTCATGAAGAGTATCAGTTTCGCGCTGGCGAAAAGGGCCCGGTTGCTCTGTAGAAGGGCCAGGAAAGAGGAGTGAAACTCGGTCGGAGGCCCAATAGGTATCTCCTGGGGGGCCAGGTGGACGTCGAAGGGCGAATGCATCATCATTCCGAGGAACGCCATCATCCCCGCCGCCGTCGCCAGTGGATTGGTGATCATGCTCCAGTGCGCCGCCCCTCCCTGCTGGGCCGCCACGATGTCCGTGATGGAAAGAGTATGGTACTGCACGGCGAGCGATATGATGGCGAGCGCGAATGGAAGCTCCGAGGCCGTAACCTGGGAGAGACCGCGCATGATCCCCATCGCCGAGTATGGGTGTCCGCTCTCGGCGGCTCCCAAAGCCATCCCCAGCATCCCGAAGAAGATGAAGTACACGACCAGCAGGACATCACCGGCGAAGCTGAAGTTCTGCATCCACGACGATCCGTAGACTACCGGGATAAAGAGAAACAATCCCACACCGCCGCCGATCCGGAAAACAGGGCCGAGGTAGAACATGATTCCGTGACTGACCGCGGTGCGCATCGAAATGGTCTTCAGTATATTCACGTAGGGCTGCCAGACGGGGGGACCGAAACGCCCGTGCACGCGGGCGACGATCTTCTGTATGATCCCCATCATCAGGAGGCCGTATGCCATTACAACCGATATCGAGGCGATGGCGTAGACGATTCTCAGGAGCATATGCATCATCTCGCGCCTCCCGAAATGAGGTAGAGCAGAGCTCCGAATATGAAGATGTAGAGGGCGTAGGTCTGCGCGTTACCTGTGTATATCTGCCGGAGCGCTCCGGCTATAGTATCGGTCCACTCACCAACACCGTTCCAGAAGGAGCGCACAAGGGGCCTTAGAAGCGGGCCGGCCGCCCTTTCGTACGGCGTGAAGAAACGGTAGGCGTAGTGGGTCGTCTCGGGCGTATGGGGCCGCTCGGCTGCGTAGACGATATTGAACTGTTTCACCTTCTGCGGCCTCGGGCTTATAAGGAGCAGGATAATGAGCATCGCCGCGAAGACCCCTCCGACCGTGATCATCACGACTGTAGGATTCCAGTATCCCAGCGGGCCGGCCGCGGTCATCCCGTTCCAGGCCAGATTGGCCGGGAAAACCGGAGCTATAACGCCCGAGATGTAGCGGATAAAGAAGCCCGGCGTCGCGGAGAGGATCATTATCGCCGCGATCAGGATATACTGCGGGAGGAGCAGGAAACCGGGGGCTTTCTTCACATCGCGGAACCGTGTTTTCGGCTGTCCTAGAAATATTGCGTGAATAAGCCTGAAGCAGTAGAGAAACGCCACCGTGCCTCCGAGGAAGGCCAGGGCCGTCTGCAGGTACCAGCCTCGCTCTATCAGGGCGTTGTATAGAAGCCACTTTCCGCCGAATCCTGTCAGGGGCGGAACGCCCGAAAGGGCGATGATCCCTATCATCACGGATATGAACGATAACGGCATCCGTTTTATCAACCCGCCCATCTCGTACATCTTTCTCGTGCCGGTCCTGTGAATGACGCCGGCCACCGCCAGGAAGAGGAGCCCCTTGAAGAGAAGGTGATTGACGGTGTGGTAGAGCGCGGCCACCCAGCCGATATGATTCATAGCGGCGAGGGCCAGCAGGATGTAGCCTACCTGCCCGACGCTCGACCAGGCGAGAAGCCGTTTGGCGTCCTCCTGGAATACGGCATAGAGCGTGGCGAAGAAGGCCGTCAGCGCCCCGATCCAGCCGAGCGCCGTATAGACGACTCCGGCACCGAGGAATCCGGATCCTGCGCGTCCGAACAGCACCACTAATCCGAGTATTCCCGCCTTTGAGAGTACCCCCGAGAGAAGGGGCGACACGCCGTCCTCGGCCTCGGTGTACGCGTCGGGCGCCCATATGTGGAGCCCGATAGCCGCGATCTTCACCAGCATCCCCAAGGCTATCAGCAGAAATGCGGCGGGGCCCCCCGAGGCGAGCGAGCCGAGCGATTCGATGCCGATCGATCCACCCGCGGCCGCTTCAGCCATGGCGAAGCCCGTCATCAGCATGAAGGCGCCTCCGAGAGAGAAGATGATGAAGCGGTATGCCGCCTTCTCCGCATCAGCCCCCCTCAATATCAGCAGGTAGGATGACAGGGTCATTATCTCCCACGCCAGGAAGAAACCCAGAAGCGTGGATGCCGAGGCAAGATCGATCAGAGAGACTATCATGGCCACGGCCAAAGGGTAATACCCGATCGACCGCCTGCCGCGGTATAAAGACCCGGCAAGAAGAATCAACCCGCCGCCGGCAAAAAAGACGGCGAAGAAAAGCGCGAATCCCGTGAGCCCCGGAATCATCCTGTAGGAGACCGCGGCAAGCATCAAGAGGGCCAGAACCCCCTTGATCTTCTCGGGAAGCTTCCAGAGCAGGGCGAGAAGCAGAGCGGCGGCCGGCCCCCAAAGCCATCCGTGCCGTGCGGGAAGTATTCTCATTCCAAGCAGCAGACCGGAGACCCCTGCGATCACAGCGAATATCCAGACCGGCAGCAGGCGGGCCGCACCGGCCTTTTCCACGGCCCTCTCATCTCCACCCCTGCCCGCGGCGTAGCCCAGCCAACGAAGGAGGTAGGCCGCCTCGAGCAGCGAGCCGAGGAGCAGCGCGGCTATGAACAGATACGATCCGCGTCCCGCCAAGCTTATTACGAGCTCCCACTTCGCCCAGAATCCCGCAAAGGGGGGCAGCCCCAGCAGGGCGACCGAGAAGAGGCCGAAGGGGACGAGAAGGGCCGGCCTCGAGGCCAGGGAACGCCAGTCCCTTATGTCATCGCGCCGGACTATCCCGGCAATCCAGTAGAGCCCCGCCTTTGCTGTGAAATGGTTGATGAAAAGCGCCCCGGCAACCAAGGTTAGAGCGGAGGCGGAGGGCTCGACGGCGAAGCCGAGGGATATGACCGAAAGAAGGAGCCCCATATGCCCCACCGAGGAGTACCCGAGTAGACGCGTCGCGCTTCTCTGCCTCAACCCCATCAGGTTCGATGCGATGAAAGTCGCCATGCCTGCGACAGCCGAACCTTCCCGCAGTCCCTCGCCGGCAAGCGGCAGTATCTTGTATATGGCAAAAAGCACCGCCCCAGAGCCCGCGACCGATATCAGCGCCGACACTCCGGGATCGGCCGACTGGTAGACGTCGAGCGCCCATCCGTTCGCCGGAAACTGCTTATTCTCGATTATCAGTGAGAAGAGGAGCAGGAAAGCGGCAAGGGCTCCCGTCGTCCCTGGATTATTCGCCATAAATAACAGCATCCCGTCGATATTCAGAGTGCCCGACACCCCGTATAGAAGGATGATCCCGAGGAGCATGAAGATCGATGCGATACCGCCGGCGACGGCGTACTTGAAGCTCGCGGCGAGCGAACGGGCGGTTCCACGAAGCGCTATCAGCACGTAGCTGGAGATGGCGGCCACTTCGAGAAAGACGAAGAGGTTGAAGATGTCGCGCGTCATGACGATCCCGCCGAACCCGAGGGTGAATAGAAGAAGCAGCGAGCGTGAACGCGCCCCTCGCTCTTCAAGGAATTCGTGCAGGTATAGTCCGCCGAGTAGAGAGGCGAATGAGATCGCGAACAGCAGAAAAGCCTCGGCCGGTCCCAGCCGGAGGTTGATCGACAGCGGCGGCCTGAACCCCGCGGTGAAAACTTCCACAGTCTTCCCCGTTCCCCCCGCGAACCGGTAAAGGTAGCCGGCCGGGATCATTGCCGCCGCAAGAAGCGCCAAGATCATCATCCATGCGCCTACACCTCTCCTCGCCCTCTCAAAAAGCGGTAGAAGGAAGGACGCGCCGAGTAGAATGATAATTATGTATATCGGACTTACCATTTAAGCTCCGTGTAATCTTCTATATCGAGACTGCCTTTTTCCGCGAACATTCTTACGATTATCGATAGAAGGAGGGCGTTGACCGCCACGCCGATCACGATCGCCGTAAGGACCAGGGCCTGGGGAACCGGGTCGACCACGCGCGCGACCGCTTCGCCCACAGGCACCGCCGAGTCGAGGATCGGGGCCGTTCTACCTTTCAGGTACCCGATCGATACCATGACAAGCTGCAATCCTGTCTCGGCGATCGCTATACCCAGCACTATCTTGACCATGTTGCTCCGGGTGAGTATCCCCCAGAACCCGATCGCCATCAGGGCTCCGCCTATGATTAAAATCCCCGTTATCAAGAGCGCCCCCCCATTCTCTCGAGTATCGAAGAAAGCTCCGTGCCCACCTTAAGTCCGATCAACGTGTATATGACCGGCATCGCGCCGGCGCTCGCTATCGAGCCGAAGCGCCCCAGGGGTAGGATCGTGCCGTCGAGAAAGCCTCCCGCGAGAAGAAGGCCGAGAAGCCCGACGATCAGATAGAAGAAACCGGACCCCGATTCGACGGCGCCGAGCACGGTGTGCCGCAGCCGGTAGCCGGGATGTGCGAGAAAGATCAGCAGGACGGCCGAGGCGATGACCGCTCCGCCTTGAAACCCTCCGCCCGGCGTAAGGTGTCCGTTAAGGAAGATATATACGCCGAAAAATATAATAACGGGCAGGAGGTAGTCCGCGCCGGTGGTGAGTATCTCGCTGGCGGGCCTGCGTCCTCCGCCCGCCCTCGATATCTCATCCGCGTTTGTCTTAATCTTACCGCCGCCCAGAAGCAGGGCGACACCCGCCGCCGCCAGGAAAAGCACCGTCACTTCGCCCAGCGTATCGAGGCCTCGGTAGATGACGACGACGGCCGTAACCAGGTTTTGCGCTCCCAGCGCCTCGACCTCGCCTCCGGCGTAGCTGCCGGCCACCTCGCCCAGCTTGACGGGGCGCCGCCATGCCGAAACTGCTCGCAGGAGAACCAGAGCGAATAGAAGGATGACGATGATTGCCGTGATCCGTTTAATCATCTGTCTCTCCCTCCCCGGCTCGGCCGTGTGCGCCTCAGGGCGTATATGAATATCATCGTCGAGAGCCCCGCTCCTATCGCCGCCTCCGTCATCGCGACATCGGGGGCGGCCAGCAACAGGTAGAGAATGCTGGCGAGCAGGCTCATCAGCCCCACCGCCACCACGGCGGCCAGCAGGCTCTTGAGATGCAGCGCGAGAATGGCTGCTAAAACCATTACCGTTCCGAGAACGGCTATCAGCGTGACAATCATTCCTCCGCCTCCCCTTTCCCCTCGGCTTCATCCCCGTAGCTCTCCCTCAGCCTGTCCCTCACCGAGCCCTTTGCGAGAGGTATCCCCGCGAAATGAGCGGCGCGCGCCAGGGCGTGCGACGAGATGGGATTGGTGATCACGATGAATGCTATCAGGATTATCAGCTGCGGCAGCCAGCCCGGCCGGTATATCCCGGCGCCGAGCAGAGTCAGGATAGATCCCATGGTGGTCGACTTTGTGCCGGCCTGCATGCGGTTGTAAAGATCGGGCATCCGCAACACGCCGAGCGCCCCCAGAAAGAGGAAGAGACTTCCGCACAGGGCAATGAGAGATCCTATTATCCGTGCGATGCCGGCCATCACAGTCCCCCTTCCAGGTAACGTGCCACGGCCACAACGCCTATGAAGCTCAGTATGCCGTAGACGATCGCGACATCGAGGTAGATCACGCGTCCCGAGAAAAGAGCGTACAGCACCATTACGGATATCGAGATCACGGTCAGGGTGTCCAGGGCGACGGTCCGGTCCGCGGCTGTCGGTCCTAGGGCGAACCTGACGGCCGCGAGCAGAATTCCGGCGAGAGCCAGCGCCCCGGCGATATGCAAGATCAGGTCAGCCAAAGAGGACCTCCAGGAAGCGCTCGAACCCGGCGACAATCTTTCTGGTCGCCTCTTCCTCA
>CAZPAH010000042.1:0-1094 GCA_964584495.1 uncultured bacterium
CTGTGCCTATTTATTATGCGATCGTTCTCTTGTGGTGGTAGATATAAGCCCTCACGTACTACCGGCACCGACTGGATCGATCGACACGCCAGGGTCCGCAAGGTGTACGGCCCTCTCGGGAGAATATGCCTATGTGGCCGATTATGGTGCGGGTATTCAGATAGTCGATATCAGCACCCCCGATTCTCCCGTGTTAGTGGGTTCCGTAGAGACTCCCGACTCCGCCTGCGGCGTGGCGGTCCAGGGAGACTATGCCTACGTGGCGGGCGGCTGCTACGGTCTTCAGGTTATTGATATCAGTGATCCTCACTCGGCTTCGATAGTGGGATCCGTCGACTCGCCCGGCTCCGCCTTGAGCGTGGCGGTCTCGGGAGATTATGCGTATCTGGCCGATTACCACTCAGGTCTTCAGGTGATAGATGTAGGCATTCCAGGCTCGCCCGTGATAGTGGGCTCGGTCGACACGCCGGGCTCGGCATGGAGCGTGGATGTATCAGGAGACTATGCCTATGTCGCGGATGATGAAAACGGCTTTCAGGTGATAGATATAAGTGTGCCCTACTCACCCGTGATAGTGAGATCGTTATTCACGCAAGGCTCAGCCAGGGATGTAGCAATCTCGGGTAACTATGCATATATCGCAGATTTGGGGGCGGGGTTCTATATAATAGATATTAGAATTCCCATACTGCCTGTTATCGTTGGATCTTTGTATATCAGGTACAGTTCCAGAGGTGTAGCGGTAGATGGAGATTATGCATATTTAACCGCCGGGTATTATGGCATCCAGCTGGTCGACATCAGCGATCCCCGATCGCCGTCGATAGTGACCACCATTGATACGCCGGGTTTTGCAAGGTCCGCGACCGTGTCGGGGGACTATGTCTACGTGGCCGATGAAAGTTTCGGTCTCCAGGTGATCGGCAGGCAGTGTCGGCGCTGATTCACGAACTTCTATTGGTTAACATAATGTAGGAACACGACAAACGCGTTTTTCTAACTTGCTTATATTATGTGCGTTATGGGTTTACTGCAAGATTATCGACCGCCACCGGTGGCGGTCGGAAAGTTGCCACTTATTGCGTCTATGCGCC
>CAZPAH010000042.1:1194-21173 GCA_964584495.1 uncultured bacterium
CTCGAAGTAGTAGGGGGTCACCTTCTTCGGCTGGAACTTATCCCTCAACCTCTCGACGGCGGGGTCGTTGTATCTGTGCTTCCCCTCGGGAAGCTTCGGTCCGGTGAATGCGATTCGCATATTCTTCCTGTTCATGCGGCGCGGTAAAGTTATAATATCGCCTCCTGGCGATCGTCCGGGTAATATATAAAACCGTACCGTGGATCAAAGAGGAATTTGCGTTTCGGGAGTCGAAAAATGGATAAAGCGGGGGCCGGTGAAAGATCCGAGGCGAGGGTGGGGATGGCCTATGCGCTGGCCGCCTTTCTCTGGTGGGGCTGCGCCGTCTTCTATTTCAAGGCGATCGGCTACGTTCCCTCCCCTGAGGTTCTCGCCCACAGGATCATCTGGTCGGTCCTCTTCCTGGCGCTCCTTATGAGCGTTCGGGGACGGCTCGGTGAGGTCCGGTCGATCCTGAAGAATAAACGCACGATCCTGTTTCTTTCGATGACAACGGTGCTGCTGGCCACGAACTGGTACATCTTCATCTGGGCGATAGCCAACGGTCGGGTCCTCCAGACGAGCCTAGGGTATTTCATAAATCCCCTCGTGAACGTGCTGCTCGGATTCGTTTTTCTGCGCGAGAGGTTGAACCATACGCAGGCGGCGATCGTCGCGCTGGCAACTCTCGCCGTCCTCATCCTGGCCGTGAATGCCGCCCGTCCGCCGTATATAGCCCTGGCCCTCGCCTTCTCGTTCGGCCTGTACGGGCTTCTTAGAAAGAAGTGCGGCGTCGCGGGGGTGCCGGGGCTGGCTGTCGAGACCCTTCTTCTCCTTCCCGCAGCGGCGGCGTACCTCTTCTACCTGGGCGGCGCGGGAAGGCTGATATTCACCCGCCTCGACCGCGTCACCGATATCCTCCTCCTCTCGGCCGGCCCCGTGACCTCCATCCCCCTCATCTGGTTCGTCAACGGTGTGCGGCGCCTCAGGTACTCGACGGTGGGGTTCATACAGTACCTGATGCCCACGATGACATTCCTCATAGCGGTCTTCATCTTCAGGGAGCCGTTCGGCAGGGTGCAGCTCGCCGGATTTATCTTAGTGTGGATAGCCCTGGCGATCTTCGTAGCCGATGCCGCCGTAAAGAAGCCGAAAAGGTAGAATTCCCCGCGGCCGCGCTGTATATTGTTTCCTGTTGTATTCATTAAAGACGGGCATAGGACGGACATGATAATCGTCGATAGAATATCGAAAGGGTACGGAAGCCAGGAGCTCTTCGTCGAAACGGGTTTCCGCCTCAACGCGAGGGAGAGGCTGGGGCTCGTCGGCAGGAACGGGCACGGCAAGACCACTCTGCTGAGAATGATTGTCGGCGAGGAGGAGCCCGATTCGGGAACGATAACAGTGCCGAAGGGGTACAGGATCGGCTACGTGCACCAGGAGCCCGATTTTACCGAGACGAGCGTCCTGGCGGAAGGCTGCCGCGGCCTGCCCCGGCACGAGAGGGAACAGAGCTGGAAGGTCGAAAAGGTCCTGGCCGGGCTAGGATTCGAGGAGCAGGACCTGGCAAAGCACCCCTCGGCCCTCTCGGGGGGGTTCCAGGTCAGGCTCAACCTGGCCAAGATCCTCGTAAAGAACATCGATCTTCTCCTTCTCGACGAGCCGAACAACTACCTCGACATCACCTCGATCCGATGGCTCACGAGGTTCCTCAGGGATTGGAGGGGCGAGGTGATCCTGGTGACGCACGACAGGAGCTTCATGGACAATGTCGTGACCCATACGATGGGGATCTACCGGAAGACCCTTCGAAAGATAAGGGGGGATACGGGCAAGCTCTACTCCCAGCTCGCCTCGGAGGAGGAGCTCTACGAGAAGACGAGGATCAACGACGAGAAGAAGAGGAAGAAGGCGGAGGAGTTCATAAGGCGGTTCAGGGCTAAGGCGAGGCTCGCCGGGATGGTGCAGTCGAGGATAAAGACCCTCGAGAAGCAGGGAAGAACCGAAAGGCTCGAGAAGGTGAAGGACCTCGATTTTTCCTTCTCGTCGAGACCGTTCAACGGAAAAGCGGTCATGAGCGTCAGCGAGTTATCGTTCGGCTACGAGGAGGGAAAGGAGCTCTTCTCGGACCTTTCGTTCTCGATCGGCCCGTTCGACAGGATTTGCGTCGTGGGAAAGAACGGCAAGGGGAAGACCACCCTTCTCAAGACCCTCGCGGGAAAGCTCCGCCCCGCCGCCGGCGAGATATCGATCAATCCGACGGTGAAAACCGCCTATTACGAGCAGGGAAACGTAAGCGATCTCGTCGAGGATAGAACGGTTCTCGAGGAGGTCGCCCTTTCGGACCCCGATGTCGATCAGCAGAAAGCGAGAAATATCGCCGGAATGATGATGTTCGAGGGGGACGCCGCCCTGAAGAGGATAAAGGTTCTTTCGGGGGGGGAGAAGAGCCGGGTGATGCTGGCGAAGATCATCGCGACGCCGGTGAACCTCCTGATCCTCGACGAGCCCACCAACCATCTCGACATGGAATCGTGCGACGCCCTTCTCGAGGCGATCGCCGATTACGACGGCGCCGTTCTGATCGTTACGCACAACGAGATGCTCCTTCACGGCCTGGCCGAGAAGCTCGTCGTATTCCACGGCGGAGGCAGCTACTTTTTCGAGGGGAGCTACGGCAGGTTCCTGGAGACGAGGGGATGGGAAGAGGAGGGTCCGGTCGAGCAGGCGGAGACGGCGACTGCGACGGTAAGGAAATTGGGGAAAGAGGAAAGGAAGGAGCTGAAACGCCTTCGCTCTGAGATCATCGGCGAGAAGGGGAAGGCGCTGAGGCCGCTGGAGAAAAAGGTGGCCGATCTGGAAAAAAGGATCGTCGACGCAGAATCGGAAATGGAAGATCTGCATACCGCCGTCGAAGAAGCTTCCCGCGACCGCGACAGCGTCGCGATCGCCCGCCTGTCAAAGAGGATCCACGAGCTCGAGAAGGAGATCGAAACCTCGTTCGCCGCCCTGGAAAGGGCGAGCTCGGAATTGGATAAGAAAAAGCTCGTCTTTAAAAACAGGCTCGATGAGCTCGACGGCCGCAAGGGCGGAGGCGGCGCCCCCAATCGATAGCGGCGGCGTATCTTACGTCCGGCCGCCCCAATCGGGACTTGAAAAACCGAAAGCAAACTGTTAATTAAAGAGAAGCAACCCCGGCAGGACCGGGGTTGTGTTTCGTTCCCGTACGGTTTTACCTTAGCCCGGCTGACCGGTCGAGCGATTACCGGGTCACCGGATGAGATGATCTCATAACCCTTGCCTGGAGGAATCGGATAATGAAGAGAACGACAGCCCTGGCAGCCATTATCTTATCGGCGACATTCTTCTACAGCGGCACAGTTTCCGCCTGCACCAATTTCCTGATTACGAAAGGGGCCTCGGCCGATGGATCGACGATGATATCCTACGCGGCCGATTCGCATGAGCTCTATGGGGAGCTCTATCATTTCCCCGCAAGGGACCATATTCCCGGCAGCATGGTAGATATATACGAATGGGATACCGGCAAGTACCTGGGACAGATACCGCAGGTGCCCCATACCTATGCCATCGTCGGCCTGATCAACGAGCACCAGGTCGCTATAGGCGAGACGACGTGGGGAGGACGCGAGGAGCTTCGAGACAGCACGGCCGTCATCGATTACGGTAGCTTGATGTTCCTCGCCCTGGAGAGATCTAAAACGGCCCGTGAGGCCATCGAAGTGATGGCCGGCCTTGTGGCCGAGCACGGCTACTACAGCTCGGGCGAATCATTCTCGATCTCCGATCCCAACGAAGTCTGGTTCATGGACCTGATCGGAAAAACCGCCGAGAACAGCGGCGCCGTCTGGGTTGCCCGCAGGGTGCCCGACGGTTATATCTCGGCCCACGCGAACCAGGCACGCATAAGGCAGTTCCCCCTAAAGGACAAGAAGAACTGCCTGTACGCCCCCGATGTCATCGATTTCGCAAGGGAGATGGGCTACTACGAGGGACCGGACGAAGATTTCAGCTTCGCCGACGCCTATGCGCCGCCCGACTACGGCGCCCTGCGCTTCTGCGAAGCCCGCGTCTACGCGATGTTCAACCGCGCAGCGCCCTCTTTACAGCTCTCGATGGATTACGTTAAGGGCGTTCCGGGGGCCGAGCCGCTGCCTCTGTGGATCAAGCCGGACAGAAAGCTGTCGGTGCACGATGTCATGGAGCTCATGCGCGATCATTTCGAGGGAACGGATTTCGACATGACAGGCGATATCGGAGCGGGGCCCTACGATTGTCCCTACCGCTGGAGGCCGCTGACCTGGAAGGTGGATGACGTCGAATATGTCAACGAGAGGGCCACCTCGACTCAGCAGACGGGGTTCTCGTTCGTCACTCAATCGCGTTCGTGGCTGCCCGACCCGATAGGCGGGATCATATGGTTCGGCGTCGACGATACATACAGCACCGTTTACAATCCGATCTACTGCTCGATAAGAAAGGTCCCGGTCTCCTACGCGGTCGGCACGGCCGATTTTTATCACTTCTCATGGGACTCGGCGTTCTGGGTCTTCAACTGGGTCTCTAACTTCGCATATTCCCGGTACTCCGAGATCATCGGGGACATCCGGACCGAGCAGCAGAATATCGAAGGCTCGTACCTATCCGATCAACCGGTGATAGACGGGGCCGCCTTGGCCCTCTACAAGGATTCCCCCGGATTGGCGATCGACTATCTTACCGACTACTCCTGCCGGGTCGCCGACGAAACGGTCGCCAAGTGGAGAAAGCTCGGCGAGGATCTGCTTGTCAAGTACATGGACGGGAATCTCAAGGACGAGCTCGGGAACGTCACCCATCCCGGCTATCCCGAATCGTGGTACAGGAAGATCGTCGAAAAGCACGGCGAGCATTTCCTGAACAGGGATCTGGAGAGCGACCAGTGATCAGGCGCCCGGCCCGGACCGCACGTCTATATGCTTGATAAGTCCCTTGAACAGGATCCTGTGAAAGGGGAGAAAGGCGTACCAGTATATCCTCCCGGGAAGGGAGAAGGTTTGATAATGGGCGGTTACGGTCAGCCGTCTGGTATCCCCCAGGTCGTCGATCACGAACTCGAGCCACGCCTTGCCGGGCAGCTTCATCTCGGCCCTAAGTAGAAGCCGCCTGTCGCGGCGTATATCCTCGACCCTCCAGAAATCGATCACGTCGTTCACCTCGAGCGTCGCCGAGCGCCTGCGGCCGCGCCTGCTTCCCACCCCCAGGATCAAGCGGTCGAACTGCCCCCTAAGCCGCCACATCCAGTTGCTTTGGAACCATCCTTCCTTTCCGCCGACCCGGCATATCGAGGAGAAAAGGGAGGAGGCGCTGTTCGATGTGACCAGCGAGTAGGTGTTCCTGTAGAGGGGAAGCTCCGCTATTTGCGCGAGCTTTATCGCCAGCTCGTGGGCGGGAGGATAGGCATCGGACCACCTGGTATAGACTCGGTCCCGTTCTTCGCGGGTCATCGCCCTGACGAGGGATTCCCTGTAGCTTACCGTCTCGAACGGCAGGTAATCCCTTATCCTGGTATCCTGGCAGACGACGTCGTTCTTCAACCCTTCCATGAGGGATCGGGTTATCGGAGCCGGGACCGGTGTCATGAGACTGGCGAAGTAGGCGAATATCCCGATATTCACGGAAGGCACCTTGATGAATAGTCTTTTTCGGTGAAGAAGGTCCGCGACCGTTTCCATCATCGCCCTGTACGACATCACATCGTCGCCGCCTATATCGAAGGTCATTCCCGATGTCTCTTCGAGCTCCATCACTCCGACGAGGTACTTGATGACATCGCGCACCGAGATTGGCTGGCACAGGTTTTCGGCCCATCCGGGAACGAAGATTACCGGGAGCTTGATCACGAGGTTCTTTATGATTTCGTACGAGGCGCTCCCCGAGCCTATTATGATGGCGGCTCGGAGAATGGTGACCGGCACCGGGCCCGATTGAAGCTCCCGGGCGACCTCCATGCGGCTCCGCAGGTGATCGGAGAGGTTACTCCTGACATCTCCCAGCCCGCCCAGGTAGATTATCCTCCTGATGCCCGATTCGGCGGCCGCCTTCCTGAAGTTTTCCGCTGCCTTCACGTCGGCCCGCGCGAACTCGCGGGGGCCTAGGAGCATCGAGTGAATCAGGTAAAAAGCGGTATCGATCCCATCGAGAGCGCCGGATAGGGATTCTTTTCTGAGGGCGTCGCCGACCACCACCTCGGCGCCCGGCCAGGAAACCTTGCCGTCAGGCAAAATCCCCCGGGTCATAACCCGCACATCGTACCCCCGCGCCAGGAGCTCGGGAACGAGCCTTCCTCCGATATACCCGAAGGCTCCGGTTACGAGTATCTTCCCGATCGACCTGTCGGGATTCGTGGGAAGATCGTAGCAGAACAATCCCTCGCCATCCAGTACGCAGGGAGCGGGGGGGATGTTATTCTCACCTGTAATCATCGTTTTCCACCGGCCGATTCATTCCTTCAGCATGAAGTTCCGCTTTCTATTCTAGTCGAGAGGTGGCGCGATATCCACCAATATCGGCCGCCGGGCCGGGCGCTCGTTTTTTGACAGGCAAGCGGCACCCGGAAAAATCTCGACAAAAGGTCAGTTTGTCCGTCCTGTAATAACGTCTATTAAAAGTCATTTATTGTTATTATTTGTCACTTTTTTCTTGTAAATCCTCCTCCCGGATGGTAATCATGATTCCCTGATCGATCTAAACGGCCGGTTAGACCTGTTTTTGCGGGAGGAGCCTCTGAAATGACAGATGAGCTGATGACGACCCGTGAATTGGCCAAGTACCTCAGCCTCAACGAAAAGAAGATCTATGCCCTGGTAAGGAGGGGGGATATCCCTAGAACCAGGGTTACGGGCAAGTACCTCTTTCCCAAGAGGTTGATAGACAGGTGGATAGATGACAATACGGCGGGATCGGGAGGGCACGGATCATTCGAGGAGATAAGGATAACCGGCAGTCACGATCTCGCTATCGATATAGCGGCCTCAGAGACCAGGGAGAGGTTTCCCCGGCTGACCGTCCTGTCGGCCAATGTCGGAAGCATCCAGGGGATCTCTGCGCTGCGGCATGGTAGAACGGAAATCGCCGGTATCCACCTATTCGATCCGGAGACAAAGGGCTACAATTTCCCTTACCTGGAAAAGCACCTTCCGCGGTTGAGACCGGTCGTGGTTCATTTTCTCGACCGTATGCAGGGTCTGATCGTCAGGGAAGGCAATCCGCTTCGGATAAAGGGATTCGAGGATCTGACAAGGCCGGATCTGAGCTTTGTGAACAGGCAGGAGGGTTCCGGGACGCGCATCCTGCTCGATTTCCATCTTCGAATGCTCGGCATCCGGGCAGATGCGATCAGGGGTTATGACAGGTGCCTGTCGACACATACCGAGGTCGCCAGGGAGGTGTTGAGCGGCAGGGCCGATGCCGGTCTCGGCATACGCGCCGCCGCCGGTCCCGGCCTCGATTTCATCCCGGTGACGAAAGAGAGTTACGACCTGGTCATAAGAAAGGAGTCTTTCTACACGGAACCGGTACAGGAATTTATCGAGGTAGTGCGCTCGGACAGCTTCAGGAAGCGGATCCTGGAGATGGGGGGGTACGACCTGGAAGGATCGGGCAGGGTCATTTCATGGGGATAGGTTGAAAGGAGAAAGGAAAGTCGTGAGAGAGGGAAAAGGCTGGATTAAAAATTATCGTCGGTTGACAGCGCTCGTCGCTGCCGTTCTAATATCGGTGCTCAACATGAGCTGCTCGGATGACTCGGGCACGCGGCCGGGCAACGAAGTCTCGTCGAGATCCTACCAGGGACATGCCACCGATACCGATATCAACAACTTCATTCAAGTATACCCGCACGCGGCGGGAACCCGTCTCGATGACTGCCAGACCTGCCATAAGGGGGGGGACGTGACGGACGACGAGCAGGAAACCGTCACCGCCAATCCCTGCGATTACTGCCATTACATAATTCATCCCCCGGAGGGATGGACCGGGCTGCCGGCGAGCTTCGGGCAGACACTGAATCCCTATGGAACCGATTATGATAATAACGGCCGGAGTTCGCGGGCGCTATTCACAATTTCCGGTCTCGACAGCGACGGCGACGGCTACATCAATTCGGACGAGATAGCCGATCTGAGGTACCCGGGCGATCAGAACAGCAATCCGGGCCTCGAGCTCTGCCCCGTTCTCAAGGTGACGCTCGACGAGCTCAAGGCGATGCCGACGCATACCCAGTTCTGTCTCGCCAACACCACCAAGCAGCAGTTCGATTTCTACGCGACCTACACGGGAGTCAAGATCAAGGATATCCTGGAGGCGAAAGGGATCGATCTTACGGGCGCGACGAGTATCGATATCCTCGCTCCGGACGGGTTCGCAAGGACATTCACGATCGAACAGATTACCGATCAGTATCCCGATCACAGGTTCTACTCCGGTTTCGGAGTCGAGGACCTCGGCACCGATTGCGCGTTCGTCGAGTATCCGGCCGAAACTTACGGCCTGGGCAATGGAGACTGGATATGCCAGGAAACCGGCCAGGAGCTTTGGCATATACTGGCCTACGAGCGAGAGGGGCTTCCGCTCGAGAGCTGTTACCTCGATCCCGTCTCCGGAAAGATCAACGGGGAAGGTCCGCTGCGCAATATCATACCTCCCGGTTCGGCCGATGACGATTTGAACAGGCCCGACAGGGGAAAGAACCAGGATACGGCCGGGTGCACCCTAAGCGAGTGGAATTTCGGTAACGACAACGACCATAACGCGGGCAGCATGGTAAAGGGAACCGTGATAATCAGGATCAATCCAATGCCGACCGGGTGCGAGGAGTTCGATATCATCAACGGCGGATGGGCGATGATCGATGAGGGATCGGTTCTCATCTATGGACACAACGTCACGTCTGAATAGACCGGATTTCCGCCCGGCGAGCGAGGAAAGATGCGGCGCTTCTTGAGATTGTTATTGATGCAGGCCGTTGGCGTGCTTGCGGCCGCGGCGTTGATACTGCTTATCGCTTTCACGGTGCCGCCCGCCCAGGCGGCCGAGCGGCCGGAGGTCGCGGTCGAGGCCAATACCAGCTTCTGGTGGGTGATCAGCGAAGAGGTGGAGAACGGTCTCCTCCAGAGGGGGAGCCTAGATCCGGCCGCCGCCCATGCCTCTGGATTCAACTTCAAGCAGGGGAGGCTCGCGTTCTCGTTCGAGTCGCCGCGGGGGGATATCGAGGCGTTTTTGAGGCTCCGCCTCGAGGAAAGGACCGATATCATCGATTTCTGGGGGGCTTACCATATAGCTCCCTGCCTTGCCGTATATATGGGACAGATGAAGATACCTTCCATCGAAGAGGTTCTCACCCCCGACCACATGCTCGATTTTATCACGAGGAGCAGCTTTGGCCGAAACCTGGGCGACTATGCGCTGTCGCGCACACCCTATATATCCTCCATAATGGCCGTGAAATCGTACGATCGCGATCTCGGTCTCGCTATAAAAGGGGCCTATCCCGACGGCGAAGACCCTCTGGTCGGGTATTTCCTCATGGTGGGAAACGGAACCGGGGCGAACAGCTATATCGGGGGAAGCGAGAGCGAGGAATTCCTCTTTACCAACTCGTTTGGAGATTTTTATTACGGCTTCAGAACGGATCTGTACCTGGCCGCCTGGCTTAGAACGGGGACCCATTTCAGCCTGAACAGGCACGAGAACGCGGCCCTGGACGCGCGGGGCCCGGTCTTCGATCTGGACAGGAAGGTTTGGACGGCAGATTTTTCGGCCGACCTTCCCTGGGGACAGAGGTTGGACGGTTTTTACGGAAGAGGATCGATCTCCGATTTCTGGGATGCGCAGCAGTACGAGTTCCGTTACGACGGGTGGGCGGTCTGGACGATCCAGCCGCTGCTGGAGGGTGCGATCGAGCTGGCGCTTCGCTACGATATCTTCACGACGGAATTCAACGGAGACGGTAACGAGACGAGCCGGAAGGACTGGACGGCGGGAGTAAACTACCGGCCCGCGGAGAACCTCAGACTGCAGCTGAACTACATTCACAAGACGACGGCCAATCGCTTCGAGCCGGACCCGGACGACGATATCCTCTATATGAACGTCCAGTTTCTCTTCGATACGCCGATCACTCAGTGATCTCGCCATCCATCCCGGCCCCTATTTTTACGTTCCCGCTTAATAACGCTAAAAAACTCCGTGACGCGGCCGATCATAATTGAAGGACGGGTATTGCTGTATCCAGTTCATCGATCCACGGTGCGATTGGGCGTCATCATCTGCCCTCTACATGACCGGGTGTAGCGGGAGTGGGGAGAATCGATATGAGCTATGGAATCGGGATGAAGGACAAGAAGAAGGTCTTCGACGGTCTGAGGGATACGATAGAGAAACTCCTTCTCGGCCGTGGGGAGAAGAAGGAAAAACTTAGAGCCGTCTGCGAGCTTCTCAGCGAGAAGATCGAGTACTACGACTGGGTGGGGTTCTACCTGACGAACGGCAGCAAGAGGGAGCTCCTCCTCGGGCCGTACGTGGGGGAAGTCACCGAGCATACGAAGATACGGTTCGGCCAGGGGATCTGCGGGCTGGCCGCCGAAAAGGAGAGAACGATCATCGTTCAGGACGTCTCGAGGGAAACGAACTACCTCTCGTGCGCCCCGGAGGTGAAATCGGAGCTCGTCGTTCCGATCTTCAGATCGGGCAAGGTGATCGGAGAGATCGATATCGATTCGCACCTTCTCTCGCCGTTTTCCTGGGAGGACAGGGATTTCCTCGAATACCTCGGCTCGATCATGGCCGACATGATATAGGACCTGGCTGCAAGCCGGTTGGCTCGGGGATCTATTCCGCGTTCAACTTCGTTGAACGGATTCTTCCCGTTTTAAGGATTCGGGGAGAGAAACGGATATCAGGCCGCGGTTTTTCTTATAAGCCTCTTGAATCCCTTCATGATCTCGAAGATCAGCAGGTACGCTCCGCCGGCTCCCAGCACATAGAGCCAGTCGATGAGGCCCGGCGCCCTGAACTGGATAAAATCCCGCACGACCGGAGCGTTGATAGCGGTGACAATGAGAACGATCGATCCGAGGATCGACAGGAGAAGGATCCTGTTGGTGAAGAAGTTCCGGCTGATCACCGAGCGGTACTCGTCCCTGCGCGAAAGGATATTGGCGAACTGGCAGAAAGCTATCGTCAGGTAGGCTATCGTCGTCGCCTTGGCGTAGAGTGCGGGATCGGCCCCGTTGACGAGGAAGACGGTATGGCTGCGGTGCATGAAGAGCGCATAGTTGGCGAACGACAGGCCGCCTATTATGAGGCCGAGGAAGAGGATCTCCATGAAGGACCACCGGTTGATTATATGCTCCCGCAGATCGCGCGGCGGATGCTTCATCGCATCATCGGGAGGAGGATCGTAGGTCAGGAATGTGAGCGGCATTATCTCGGCCAGCAGGTCTATCGCCAGTATCTGGATAGCAAGGATCGGTATGGCCCAGCCGCGCAGGGCGACGGCGGCCAGCCCCATGAGCACTACGAACAGCTCGGCGCCGTTGGTCGTCATCGAGGCGAGGACCGTTTTCCGCAGGTTACGGTATATCGTTCTTCCCTCGCGCACCGCTTCGACCAGGGTAGGGAAACTGTCGTCGAGGAGAACGAGCTCGGAGGCCTCTTTGGCCACGTCGGTTCCGATCCGCCCCATCGCCACTCCGATATCGGCTTTCTTCAGCGCCGGAGCGTCGTTCACCCCGTCCCCCGTGACGGCTACGACCTCCCTGTCATCCTCGAGTAGACTGACGATCCTGAGCTTATCCTCCGGATCCACCCTCGAGAAAATGATGGAATCGTTCTTTTTCATGATCCCTGTTAGCTTCACATCATCGATTTCCTTGAGTTCGCGGCCGGTTATTACCGGCGAAGGGCCACCCGATCCCGAAAGTCCTATCTCCCTGCCGATCGCCTGTGCCGTGATGGCGTGATCCCCGGTCATTATGAATGTGCGGATCCCGGCATCGCGGCACTCCGAGATGGCTTCCTTAACCCCTTCCCTAGGGGGGTCGATCATGCCGACCAGGCCGAGAAGTATGACGTCCTTTTCTACCTCTTCGACGGTATAATCCCTGCCGTCCGATTCGAGTGGCCTGTAGGCGATCGCGAGAACCCTCAGGGCCTGTTTCGAGAACTCCTCGTTGATTCTTTTCACGGCCTCGCGGTCCTCGTCGGTGATCGCGGCCGCTTTGCCGCCGCGGTATATATATCTGCTGATCGAGAGAACGCTGTCGGGCGCTCCCTTCATGGCCAGCTCTTTCCTGTCGCCGAACTGACGCACGGAGCTCATCCGCTTCCGCTCTGAGTCGAACGGAAACTCCTTCAGCTCCGGATTCTCCTCGTCCTCCACCGGGGAACGGGTGCCGAGCTTGGTCGACATGGCGACCAACGCAGCCTCCGTGGGGTCCCCCACGGGATACCAGCCCGGATGATCGTCGTCCGGTTGATGGATCTCGGCGTTGGAAGCCATTGTCGCGGCGTCCATCATGATCTCTATCTCGTCGATACCGGCTTGATCGATGGGGGAGCCGGAATCGTCCAGTATCCCGCCCTTCGGTTCGTATCCCGTGCCGGTCATCGAATATTGCCGTCCGTCGAACCAGACCCTCGTTACCGTCATCTCGTTTTTCGTGAGGGTCCCGGTCTTGTCGGTCGTTATGATGCTCGTCGAGCCGAGCGTTTCCACAGAGGGAAGGTTCTTTACGACCGCGTATCGCTCGGCCAGCCTCTTGCTCGTCGCCGACAGCGCGACGGTCACCTGTGCGGGCAGGGCCTGGGGCACGAGGGCGACGGCTATCCCCAGCGCATAGACCATGCTTGTAAGGAAGCTGAATCCCTGCCACAAGGCGACGGCGAACAGTATCGCGCTGATGATAGCGACGAAGACCGTGAGCCAGCGCGCCAGCGTGGCGAGCTCGCGCTCGAGGGGAGAGGTGGTATCGGCCGTTCTCTCTGTCATTCCGGCGATCTTGCCCATCTCGGTATTCATCCCGGTTCTCACGACGAGGCCCGTGGCGCTGCCGGAGGTCACAGTCGTCCCCATGAAGGCCATATTGTCACGGTCGCCGATAACCGATTCCTCGGCGATCGCCATGCTGGTCTTACCCTGAGGCATCGATTCCCCCGTCAGGGCGAAATCCTCGGTTCTGAGATCGAAAGATTCGATTACGCGGATGTCGGCCGGAACCCTGTCTCCCGCTTCGAGACGTACTATGTCCCCCGGCACGAGACGGTCCTGTCCGATCTCGGCCAGCCCGCCGTCCCTGACGACTTTGGCGGGGGATTGGATGAGATTCCTGAGGCTTTCGAGGATCCTGCCGACCTTGTACTCCTGGACGAATCCGATGATCGCGTTGATCACGACGATGATGATCATGACCGTCGCGTCGCGTAGGGAGCCTATCGCTATCGATATGGCCGCCGCCGCGATTAGAACGATCACCAGGAGATCCTTGAACTGCGACAGGAAGAGCAGCCACTTGGAAACGCCGGTGTCCGTGGCGAGCTCGTTCGGGCCGAATTCGGCCAGTCGCTTTGAGGCCTCCTCTTCGCCCAGCCCCTTCTGCGAGCTTCCGAGCGCCTCGAGGGCCTCGGCCGTCTTCATCCTGTAGTATTCTTTATCCAACGTCGATTCCTTCCCATTTTCCGCTAAAACTACCGTAATTACCTTGCCCGGTCAACAGGGGAGGGGTAAACTTGCAGCATTGCCATTTTAACTAAATGAAAATAATTGGGCTTTACTTTACGACCTTGCTTGACTTTTGAATTTATAACCGTTATTTTTCGCCCGTTTCGGCTAGGTTCTTTTTGAAAGGACGGGGTTGTCATGTCGGATAAGTCATTTAATCCCTTTGAGATGGCGCAGGCTCAATTCTCCGGTGTTGCAGATATTCTTGATCTGGATGAAGCAACTAGGGATCTTCTGAGTTATAACTTGCGAGAGTATCACCTTTCCCTCCCTGTCCGGATGGACGATGGAACAATCAAGGTTTTCCGGGGATTCAGGGTTCAGCACAATGATGCCCGTGGACCCGCCAAGGGGGGTATACGGTTTCATCCGATGGAGACAATCGACACCGTCAGGGCGCTGGCGATGTGGATGACATGGAAATGCGCAGTCGTGGATATACCGCTGGGTGGGGCGAAGGGAGGAGTTGTCTGCGATCCTCATAACCTGAGCCAAAGGGAACAGGAACAGATCTGCAGGCAGTGGGTGCGTCAGCTTGCAAGGGATCTAGGCCCGTTGAACGATGTTCCAGCTCCCGATGTTATGACGAATTCCCAGCATATGCTCTGGATGCTCGACGAGTTCGAAGCGATTCGCGGGCAGAAACTCCCAGGATTCATTACAGGCAAACCGGTCGGCATGGGGGGTTCTCTGGGACGCACCGAGGCAACGGGGTATGGTGTGATCTTTACCGTTCGCGAAGCTTTGAAGGCCTTGGATATTCCTGCAGGCGATACGACCGCCAGTGTTCAGGGATTTGGAAATGTATCGCAGTATGCGATTGAATTATATCAACAGATATGGGGCAAGGTGATCAGCGTATCCTGCTGGGATCAGAAGGATGAGAAATCTTATACCTTCAGAAAAAAAGATGGTATCGATCTCGGCGAACTGCGCGGAATTACCGACCGTTTCGGCGGAATCGACAAGGAGAAGGCGGAGAAAATAGGCTATGAGATACTTCCGGGGGATGCCTGGATCGAACAGGAAGTCGATATTCTGATCCCCGCTGCGATGGAACACCAGATAACGAAAGAAAATGTCGAAAAAATCAGCGATAAAGTCAAGATAATCGCCGAGGGCGCAAATGGTCCGACGACGCCGGATGCGGACAAGGTGCTGGCAAAGAGAGGGATATTCATGATCCCCGACCTTCTTGCCAATGCCGGTGGAGTCACCTGCAGCTATTTCGAGCAGGTTCAGTGCAATATGAATTACTTTTGGGAAAAGGACGAGGTTCTCGGAAAGCTCGATGCTAAGATGACGACAGCCTTTAACGCCGTCAGCGATCTTGCTAAAAGCAAGAAACTTTACATGCGCGATGCCGCTTACGTAATTGCGGTCGGGCGTGTGGCACAGGCTTGCAGGGACAGGGGATGGGTGTAAAACCCCTGCCAGCCTCATCTTAGCTTGCCTTCTTCGCGGTCCGGATTGAAGCTTCTGCAATCTTCCGGTTTCTCGAAGAAGGGATAACAGTAACCCGAACCCGGCGGGAGTGGGGTTATTCCCGATGAGGAAAAGGGTTTACAGCCCCTATCGAAGCTCTCTTACCCGTTTTAACCGGCGATTCTTCAATAGTGAAGAGAAGTTCACCTACATCGGATCGGGAGAACTCGGAGGGAAGGCGCATGGCCTTGCCAGTATGAGAGGAATTCTCCAATCTAAACTGGGTGATTCCGAGTCGCACGGCATCTCGGTCGCGATCCCCACGTTGACGGTGATCACAACAGAGCACTTCGATCTTTTCATGAAACAGAATAACCTCTTTGAGATCGCTTATTCCGGCAAGCGAGATGACCTTATCGCGCATGCATTCCAACGTGCGACCCTGCCTGTGCAACTCGTTGGCGACCTCAGGGAACTTGTCCACCACGTGCATTCTCCTCTTGCCGTTCGTTCCTCGAGCATGCTGGAGGACGCCATGTTCGAGCCATTTGCGAACGTCTATGCCACAAAAATGATCCCCAACAATCAGGCCGATACGGATTCGAGATTCGGAAAGCTTGTAGAGGCGGTTAAATTCATTTACGCGTCTACATTTTTCAAGGCCGCGAGCAACTACATGAAGGCGACTCATCACTCCATAATCGACGAGAAGATGGCGGTAATTATACAGGAAGTGGTGGGAACCAGGTTCGGTGACCGTTTCTATCCGCACATCTCCGGGGTTGTCAGATCGTATAATTTTTACCCTTCGGGACATGCCACGCCGGAAGAAGGAGTTGTGGACCTCGCGCTGGGATTGGGGAGAATCATCGTGGACGAAGGTATTTCGTGGTCTTATTCACCGGCCTATCCGCAGACCGGCCCTCCATTTAATTCAATAGGGGATCTTCTGAAGAACTCCCAGACTCAATTCTGGGCTGTTAACATGAGCGGGCCCGCTCAGTACGATCCAATAAAGGAAACCGAGTATATGCAGAAATACGATCTGACAGACGGTGAATACGACGGTTCCCTGATCCACCTCGCTTCCACTTATGAACCGGAGAGCGATCGTATAACAATCGGCACAGGGATAAAGGGCCCTAGAGTTCTCGATTTCGGTCCCATACTCAGGGCGGGTGTAATGCCGCTTAACGATCTGCTTTCCACGATTTTGAAGAAGTGCGAGGATATGCTGGGAACGATGGTGGAGATCGAGTTCGCTGTTCGGCTCGATCGTGAGCGTTGCTGCCCGGCCGATTTCGGATTCCTGCAGGTACGGCCTATGGTCGTCTCTCATGCCAGGGTAGAGGTCTCCGACGGCGAAATGTCGGGAGACGGTCTTCTGCTGGCTTCCGAAAGGGTGCTTGGAAACGGGGTTATCGAGACCGTCAAGGATGTGGTCTACCTCGACCCGGATAGATTCGATATAATGAAGACCTGGAAGATCGCGAGCGAACTCGAGAAGTTCAACAGTATATTGGTGGATGAAGGGAAACCATATCTGTTGATAGGATTTGGACGTTGGGGAACATCCGATCCACTGGGCGGAGTTCCCGTCGATTTCGGTCAGATATCCGGGGCGAAGGTCATAGTTGAATCCTCCCTTCCCAACCTGAATTTCATGCTAAGCCAGGGATCGCATTTCTTTCACAACGTAACCAGTTTTAAAATATTTTACTTTTCTGTCCCACATCAGAGCGATAACAAGATAGACTGGGATTGGCTGGGAAAACAGGCAGTCGTGAGGGAAACAGAATATGTAAGACATGTCGAGCTTCCGTCCCCCTTATTGATTAAGGTCGATGGTAGAAGAGGCAGAGGAGTGATCCTTCATGAACGATGAGAATAGAAAACCTGAGGAGATGATCAGGTTTTTCCGTGAACGAGAGAAGGAGCTCGAGTGTCTGTACCGGATCGAAGAGATACTTAAGCGGCATGGTGATGATCTGGGCGAAAAATATAAAAGCGTAGCACAGGCGATTCCTCCGGGCTGGCAGTTCCCCGACGTATGCAGGGCGATAATAACTGTTGGGACCGAATCTTTCGTAGCATCAAAATTCGAAGAAACGCCTTGGGTGATGCTTGCCGATATTATCGTGCAGGACAGGAAGGCTGGTGAGCTAAAAGTTTTTTACATTAGGGAGATGCCTGCCGCAGATGAAGGACCGTTTCTCAATCAGGAAAAAAGACTTCTAGAGGCGATCGCCGACAGGCTTGGCAGCTTCATATTTCACCGGCAAGCGAGGGAGTTGGCGGGGAAATCGGATGCAAACGACAGGAACGGAAACGAGGAGTGGAATGTTGTTCTTAATCTCCTGCGACATACCGACAAGGCTTTGTTTACAAGCATATCTGAAAGGATGTTGAATCATCTCAGTTGGAGCGGAGTGTCGGGTGTGGAAGAATTGAGGGGGGTGAACGCGAATATTACTAATGCTGTTCCGGAGACAACGCACGAAGAGGATAACGTGCCTCAATCCAAGCAGGAGATCGATATTTCCGATGGGATGAGTGACGAGATCTTTCGGATCGCCGCGGAACACTATACGAGCGAGCAGATACTAGCCCACCTTCAGAAATGGCTACAGCATGACAAGCTAAAATTTCTGGTACATGTTGCGAACAGAAACATGACGCTCGCCGAGGTTATAAGCGCAATAAGACGTTACAGAGAAATGGCGGTAGAAGGCACCGATCTTTCTCCGACGGCTAAGAAGGGTGTGGTGGTCTCTCTTATCAGGCGCTTTTTCTCGACGCAGCTCTCATACATCAATATTGCCAAGAATTATATCAAGATAAGGGATTACTTCGACTTCATAGACAGGATCATCTACATGCCCGGCAGTAACGGGAGATTGGGGGGCAAGTGTGCAGGTTTGTTCCTCGCCAGGCAGATCCTCAAGGGCTACTCCGATTCAAATGAATTGCCCGGAAAGGTCAGGATTCCCAAGAGCTGGTACATTTCTTCGGACGTGCTGCTGGATTTCCTCCAGTACAATAATCTTGATGAGGTCGTCGAGCAGAAATACAAGGATATCAATCGGGTAAGACTCGAATATCCATATGTGATCCAGACCTTCAAGAACGGTAGGTTTCCCTCCGAGATTATTCAAGGTCTATCGATGGTCCTCGATGAGTTCGAGAACAGGCCGCTTATAATCCGCAGTTCCAGTCTGCTTGAAGACAGTTTGGGAGCGGCCTTCTCTGGTAAATACAAGAGTTTATTCCTCGCCAATCAGGGGAGCAAGCAGGAAAGGCTGGAAGCCCTGAAGGACGCGATCGCGGAAGTCTATGCATCGACCTTCGGGCCCGATCCCATTGAGTACCGGGCGGAAAGAGGCCTGCTGGATTTCGCTGAAGAGATGGGGATCATGATTCAGGAGGTGATCGGGACCAAGGTCGGAGATTATTTCATGCCCGCCTTCTCTGGCGTCGCATTCAGCCGGAACGAGTTTCGCTGGTCGCCGAGGATCAAGAGGGAAGACGGCCTAATACGACTAGTGCCCGGACTCGGTACGCGTGCGGTGGACCGTATAAGCAACGATTACCCTATTCTCGTGACGCCGGGACAACCGGGGCTGCGCGCGAACGTTACCGCCGAGGAGACAGCTTACTATTCACCAAGAGAAATCGATGTGATCAACCTCAAATCAAATTCGTTCGAGACGGTCAAGATAGTGGATCTTCTAAAGAATCATGGCGATGAAATACCGATGATCGAAAAGATGGTGTCCGTTTATGACGGCCATCATTTCAGGCGGCCGATGGCTCTGAACATCAATTTCGAAAAGGACGATCTTCCGGTGACCTTCGATGGGCTTATAGGAGATTCCACCTTCGTGAGGATGGTGGGTGGGATCCTGAAGACGCTGGAGGAGAAGATGGGGACCCCGGTGGATATCGAGTTTGCACATGACGGAAGGGATTTCTACCTATTACAGAGTAGGCCGCAGAGCTATTCGGCAGACAGTGCTCCCGCACCGATTCCAAAAGATACGCCCGAGGAGAGGATTGTCTTTTCCGCCAACCGCTATATCTCCAATGGGACTGTCCCCGAAATCACTCACATTGTCTATATCGATCCGGTGAAGTACTCCGAATTGCCCGGCAAGGAGGAGCTTCTTATGGTGGGAAGAGCTGTGGGGCAGCTCAACAAGCTCCTCCCTAAACGCCAGTTTATTCTTATGGGCCCGGGACGGTGGGGAAGCCGCGGGGACATCAAACTCGGCGTAAATGTCACATACTCCGATATCAACAACACGGCGGTTCTGATAGAAATCGCCCGAAAAAAGGGAAATTATATGCCCGACCTTTCCTTCGGAACTCATTTTTTCCAAGATCTGGTAGAAGGTGAGATCAGGTACCTTCCCCTATATCCCGACGACAAGAATATAATATTCAATGAGAGGTTTCTGCTTGGATCGACAAATATTCTGGCCGAGATGATTCCCGATTTCAGTTCGATATCCGAGGTCGTGCGCCTTATAGATGTGCCGAGAGAGGCTGATGGTAATATTCTAAAGGTTTTGATGAACGCGGACCTGAATGAAGCGATCGGTTTATTGACAGAACCAGGGATGGTTTTGGAACTCATTGAGACGGAGCCGGCGGATATTTCGACATCCGCGGGCAATTTCTGGAGCTGGCGCCTGCAGATGGCAGAGCACATAGCGTCGCAACTCGATCCCGGTTATTTTGGTGTCGTAGGTTTTTATCTGTTCGGTAGCACGAAAAATGCGATGGCAGGCTTAAG
>CAZPAH010000043.1:0-10129 GCA_964584495.1 uncultured bacterium
GTATGTAGCAGGGGCCGATATTGCCGACGGCGCTGAACATGCCCGAGACCGAAACGAGGCTGTCGTATCTTGACAGCATCGCCGTGATGACGCCTCCGACGGCTATCAACCCGATCCAGGCGAAGAATATGGCGCTGATACGCTGAATCTCGTCCATATTGATGGCCGCGCCGTCGACGACGATCGTGGTAACCGTATTGCGTGGCGTGCGAATGCGGTAAAGCTCTCTCTTGACCAGCCGGTACAGTATCACGACCCTGAAAATCTTGAATCCGCCGGAGGTCGATCCTACGCAGCCGCCGACGAACATCAGCACGAGAAAGATCTGCCTGGCCGTCTGGCCGAACCAGGGAGAGGCGATATCACGTGTTCCGAATCCGGTCGTTGTCAGGATCGAAACCGTCTGGAACAGGATTATCCTGAAGTTCTCCTCCAGGGATTTCCATCTTCCCGGCACGGAAAGGGAAATCCCGTTCTCCACCCTTCCGGAAATGAAGCGCTCGATAAAAATCAGCAGGACCGCCGTGACTATGAACCCCCACATGTATTTCATCTCTGCGTTGTCGAAAAGAGCCTTTATCTTGCCGGTAAGGACCCTGTAATGGACGAGGAAGTTTATTCCTCCCAGCAGCATCCCGAAAATGATGATGTACTCGATCAGCACATAGTGCGGGTGCCCGCTCAACCTGTAGAACTCGATGCTGGCGTCATGAGTGGAATAGCCGCCGGTCGAGAGGGTTGTGAGGCTGTGACAGAGCGAATCGAACAAAGGCATTCCGGCCGCCGTCAGGCCTATGAAGACGGCAAGGGTGAATCCCAGGTAGATCGTCCAGAGGATCCGCACCGTATTATGGAAGCCGGGGACCGGCCGGTCGACGTCGATCTTGTGGCTTTCCGCCCCGTAAAGCCTGTGGGCTCCCTGTCCCCTGAATCCGACGGCGAGGAAAAATCCTAGTATACCGAGGCCTCCCAGCCATTCCGTGAGGCTTCGCCAGAATAGGATGGAGGCCGGCATCCTGTCGAGTCCCGAAAACATGGTCATCCCGGTAGTGGTGAACCCGCTCATCGTCTCGAAATAGGCGTTGAGGTAACCGGAACCGAGCGCGATCACATAGGGCAGCGCCCCGATCGCCGAACAGGCGATCCACCCTAGGCAGCATATCAGGATCGCCCTAAGCGTATAGGGCCTTCCCTCCCTGAAGAAGATCTTGAGGAACAATCCGGTGATGAATGACAGCCCGGAGGGGAGAATGAAGGCCGCCAGAACGGACGGCGATTTAAATTCCCCTTTGAGCAGCGCTATTATCAGGGGCAGGAGCAGCAAGCCGCCGAATACAATGAGAATGAATCCGGTGTAATGAAGGATGGAATGGATCGTATCGAACCTGTTTCGCAATGGAAACCACCTTTACGAATTTGAGGCAAGATAACATGTTCCGTAGATTTTTTACAGGGATAAAATCCGGCCGGGACGCGTGGCAAGGGATATGTTCTAGATATGACGGTGGAGGCAATTTGCGGCGCCAAGGGTCTCGCGGGGATCTTTCAATCTACAGGGCCGGGAGCTATTTAATGTTCCACGTCTGGAATATCACGGTAGCGATCGAGTCGACCTGCGCCCTGTCGAAATACCATAGGGGAAATCCAAAGTGAACGCTTGGAGCGGCGACGGCTCCCTCGGCCATCGGGCAGACGTCGGCGTACTTAGTCGTCCAAAAGGCAACGGTCTGGTCGTTGATGCAGGACCTCGAATGCCTCGTTCTAATTCTGTAGATCGGATGGAGGCACGATTGGGGAGTTATCCTGTTGTAAACCAGCCAGTACTCGGGGTCGTATACTTCCACGGGGATGAATCCCCTTACCGTCGGATCGTAGAAGTTCCCCGCCCGCATCACCACGTCCCACAACTCGAGTTTGCGGGGGAAGCCGGGCATCGATCCCGTGATAGGATCAGATTCGTCGAGATAGCCGTATGACATGGCGTCGTATTCCGTATCCCTGAGAACGTATCCCGGAATATATTCATGAGACCTGAAAATACCTTCGACCTTGTCGAGCACCGATACGCAGTACTCCTTGTAGGCCATCGTTCCGACTCCGATAATATTATCGCAGCTTGTCGCATAGGGGTCGAATGTCTGGCATTTTATCACGAGGGGGAATACCTGGTTATACGAAGGAACCACGGCCGCCAACCCGCCGAGCCTGTTCGATTCGCCGCAGGTCCAAAGGTGCCCGCCGAAGGCCATGTAATAGGGCAGGAAGTTAATGATCATCTCTTCGTCGATGGTGATCGCCCCCTCGGGTACGAAACGGACGAGATCGTGCCATAAGCAGCCCGTGTAGGGATTGATCGCCGTGTTGAAGGTCCATATCACATTCTTATATTTCCAAAGAAGCTCGATCGACGGCAGCTTATGACCGTTTTCGTTGATATCGTATATATCGGTCGCAGGATTGAAGGTTGTGACATTCAAGCAGATGTCGGTCCAAAAATCGTCGTGTTCCTTCTCGGTGGGGAATGCGTATACCGTTTGAGCGAAGTCCGAGGAAGGGAAATCGTCGACCCAGAGAAGATCTTTCGGCATCAGAGTCGGGATTACACGGACCTCTAGGACCGCCAGCGATTTGAATCCCAGAACGTCGACCGATTCGACGTAGAGGGTATGAATGCCGGAGTAGAATATTTTCGTCGGGCAGGACGTAGCATAGGGGCTGGGCGCTACGGCCCACTCGTTCGGATTGCTCAGATCGCTTATGTCCCAACCGTACCTGAATGTGGCGACCGTGGCCCCGTAATGGCTCGCATCGCCGTTCCATCTGAAGTTGAGGGCGAAAGCCGGCGGGACGTCGACGGTCCTGATGTTGAGGTTAGTGCCTATATACTGGAAAAGGCCCAGGTATGGCTCGTAAAGCCTGATCAGAGGACCTGTGGGAACGCGGGGCATGAATGTACGAACGTTGGTCCGTGAATCGAAGACGGCGGTGACCGCCCCCGCTTCGTCCTTCGCCTGAACGGCGAAAATGTAGTTAACCGACGGCTCGAGGAATTCGTCATCCCCTATTATAGTCGCTTTGCCCGAGTCCCCCGGCGCCTCGTACGATATCCACGGCGACCAGAGAGCCTCGAATCTTTCGGGATGGCTGTTCAGGTTTCCAAGGGTGTAATTATCGCACCTGGTGCAGAGAAAACGAACGGAATCGACCGGCTGGTAGTTCCAGGGAGAGTCGATGGGATCCTTGCCGTACCAGCCGAAAGAGATGAGCATGCTGAGCATCTGGGTGCTTCCCGGGGGCAGGGGAGGATCGGGTTCGACAATGAATATGTGAGGGGCGAATGTCCAGGCGTTGAAGGACCGGTAAACCGTTTCCGATACGTCGCCTCGGTCGTCGACGGCGCGGAGAAAGAAGGTATGCGTCTTCTTGTACTTGGAGTAGGGGTTGTTGTTGATCGTGAAGGTGCTGTCGTATTCGTCGGCCTGGGCGGTTATGACCGTATCGGTGATCACGGTTTTCGTCCACCTATCGGTTCCCATCGTGTCCTCGGGGTTGAACCCGAGGGGGCTTCCGTCGGCCAGAAGGAATTCGTAATGATCGATTGCGCCGTCGGCATCATCCCCGAACCAGAAGAAGTGCACCTTGTATTCCGAATCGTCCCCCTCGATGGGACCGTTGGTCAGTATCACGGTTGGACGCTGGTTCTCGGGAAGACCGCCGGTGAAGGGGTTTTCGGAGCAGGCCGCGGCAAGGGCCGCCGTTAAAAAACAGAAAAGGAGCAGCTTCAACTTTCTTCGGTGAAGTTTTCTGTCCGGCGCTGACGATATCTCAATCTCTCCGATCATGGCGTGACGTCCCGGTTACGTCTGTCGAGTCTCCGCAATACCGATATTTATTCATCCCTCGTCTATATTTTACCTTATTACGACGAATTTTCCTACAACTCTCGAAAATTTATCGTCCGACGGCTCGACGCTGTAAAGATATACTCCGCTCGCTATGTCCTGACCGTTACGGGAGATGAGGTTCCAAGGCGCGGTTCCGTCCCCTCCCCTTCCGTCGTGCTTGATTATCTCGACCAGGTCCCCGGAGACGGAGAATATCCTTATCGTGCATTCGCACCTCGGCAGGTTTCTAAACTCGACCTTGTTCCCCGAGGGGTCGTCATTCGTAGGTCCCAGCTCCCACGGGGAAAGCGAGGAAGCGGTGGCGGGATTCGGCACCACGTAGATTTCCTTTTCTTCGAACCCTACCGCTTCCTGGGCCTTCGAGATGGGTTCGGTGTACGCGAAGCTCGCCGCGGGGCTGCTGTACCTCCCCGTGGAGAAAGGCACTCCGCCCTGTTTCTTGTGATCGTACGGAGCGACGGCATAGAAGTAGGGCATACCGTTTTTGGCGGTCTTGTCGACAAACTTGAAGTACTGCTTGCCCCCCTCGTAGTTCATGTCGAAGCGCGCCAGAGCCTCCAACGTGTCGCATTCCTCCTGAGTCAGGCCGGGCGGGCACGGCACCGTATCGAGCGGCATATAACCCAGAGTATTCTTGAATTGATCCAGGTATTCTTCTCTCTTCGGGAGTTTCTCGAGAGGCCGATATTGCCATCCACCCGATTCGAAAGGTTTTCGATAATCGCTGTCGGGGGGAACGCCGTTAACAACGTCTTTCGTGTCCAGAAGCGTCCAGAGATCGGCCGAGGGGCCGTTCATCTTGCTCGTTCCGATCGGCCTGTGCCAGTCATCGGCCCTCCATATCTGGTACCCCTCGAAATCCAACTCGAGGGTGAGCGCATCAGGGGTAACCTCGCTGAGATCGTCCCATAGAACGGTGACGCAGTGATTTCCGGGAACAAGCCTTATATTGGGCGGGGTCGGCGCCGATCCGGTGACCCAGTGAATCCGCGCTTCCTTGCCCCCCACGCCGGTCTGGTAGTAGGAGAGATCCTTGCTGATATCCTTGTAGCAGTCATCGTTAGTGCAGGTCCATCGCTCGTAATAGCAGTCGAGGTTGCTCCATATCGTCTGGAACTTTACCAGGTCGTATTTTTCCTCGATTCCGTCGCATACATCGGGATCGTAATCTCGTAAGGGACCTTCGACGAGCGATTCCCTTCCGTTGACGCCGGTCTGCGGGTCCCCGTCCAGATCGTATCCGCACCCGTCGTAGATGACCGCCGCCGCCGCGGCGTAATCGAGCATCTGGGAGAGCCCGTCGCCGCAGACGAAAGCGAGGCTCACCTCAACGGATGATTCGGGGGGCAGCGATCCAAAAGGCCCAGTAGTTATAAGTATCCGGTAGTCTCCCGGGGTTTCGGTGTCGGGAGCGATTGTAGGGGTGCTCATCGCATCGTAACGTTCGTAATCGTTCGTGGGATCCCCGCCGTTCTCGTAAGGCTGAAGCCCCCTGAACGTCTTGAAGGTGACAAGGTTGGGCTCGGAATGCATGTTCTCGAAGAAATGCGTGTGGCCCAGGAGGGTTATTCCGAAATAGCCCGGCGTCCTTCCTTCGTCTCCATCCGCATCGTACACGTAGCATACCGTTATCCTCACGGGCACCTCGGCTTCCCCCTTAGGCGCGCACCATACCCCCGACCACAGGGCTACCTGGTCATCGAGGTGATAGCTTCCCCAATCCCTCGGTCCCGCATCGACGTCGGCGTAGATACCGACGTAGACGTCGCTGAGATAGTTGCGGCCTATGTTCTCGACGATGTAATGGACGCCGACCAGCCCGCTGAAGAGATCCTCACCCCACTGGTACGATTCCTGGCGGATCATAATATCTAGGGGAGTATGCTCCGGCCATATGATCGAACACTGAGGCTGATTGTCGGTGTACCAGCAGGAGAACATCTGCTTGCCGATCGCGGCGAAGTCCTCGTCGATGAATCCGTCCCCGTCATCGTCGAGGCCGTTCAACCAGTCTTCGTCGTACCTGCCGTCCTGATCGTCGTCGGCAAGGCCGGGAAAATGTCCTCCCCTAAGGTCGCCTTCAAACGAACGGTATATCGTATAGAGTGCCCCCTGGGGAGGGCGGAACTCCGTCTCCGGGTACCCCGTCGTGACCGAGGGGATGCCGTTCTTGCGGGCCCCCACCCATATACCGGCCGCGTAAAGGTACTCCACCCCGGAACCGGAAGGAAACTGCGCGGAGGGAACTTCGGACATAGGGAAGTCGCTCTTCGGCATCGAGCCGAAAAACCCCCAGTTGGTTACATTCATCTGGAGGGATCCTATGTTGTGAACGAACTCTCCATCGATCGTGGGGGATTGATCAGGGAGCTTTCCCTTCAAGCCGGCCGAGCGATCCTCGGCCGAAAGGGGTGCGGCGCCGAGCAAAGCCAGGGCGAAAAGTACAATAAACCACCCCGACCCCCGAGACCGGTGATTAATCGAAACCATGCTTCCTCACCGTCCACCGGTAGTTATTGAAGGTTTAGAAGCTTACAGCCCTCAATGAGCTATTCCACTATACATACGGTATTATACAACCTGAGTTTCAGTATTGCATTAAATATTTTTACGCCTCTCTGGAACAGCAAAGTATATATAAGCTTATGCGCTGCGCTCGCGTTGTGTCGGAGGTGGTTCGATCTTTGTAGGGGGGATTGGCCCCTCGAAGCCGATTCACCTTGTTTTCTGTTCGGCTAGGGCGGGACGGCGGGGGTGGGCGGTATCCGTGCTATTTGATATTCCAGGTCTTGAATACCACATCGGCAATCGAATCTACCTGTGCCCTGTTAAAGAACCAGAGGGGGAATCCGAAGTGGACGCTTGGCGCCGCCACGGCCCCTTCCGCGTCGGCTACGGCGTCGGCATATTTCGTCGTCCAGAAAGCCACCGTCTGCCTGTGCAGCACGGACTGGCCGTGCCTCGCCATCATCCTGTACATCGGGTGAAAGCACGAGTCGCTGTGAAGGCGATTTAGAACCATGAAGTACTCGGGATCGTAGACTTCCACGTCGAGAAATCCCCTGACCAGGGGATCGTAAAATTTACCGGTAGCCGTCACCCTCTCCCAGAGCTCCAGCCTGTCCGGCAGACCGGTCATAGAGACCGTCAGAGGATCGGTATCGTCAAGATATCCGTATGACATCGCGTCATATTCCGAATCCCTTTCCTTGTAGGGGTATATGTATCCCAGGTCATAGAAGGTTCCCTCGACCTTATCGAGTACGTATACGCAGTATTCCTTGCGGGCCATGTTGAAAAGCCCCCAGCTTGAGTTGCTTCGGACGCACTGTGGAAATTTGTACGAGCCGCATGTCGCCGCCAACCCGCCGTCCCTCCTCGATTCGCCGCAGGTCCAGATATGGCCTCCCGAGGCGAGGTAATAGGGCAGGTAATTGATCGCTCTTCCCTCGTATAATTCATAGTTGAAGTTGGTGATCCATTCGGGCACCGTCATCGTGAAGGTTTTCCAGAGGCTTCCGTACTCGGGGATCAACGCCGTGTTCGAGACCCAGATGATGTTCTTGTATTTCCAGGCGAATTCCATCGGTGGGACCTTATGCCCGCGGTCGTTGACATCGTAGATATCGGTCGAGGGGTTGAAGCCCGGTACCCGGAGACAGACATCCTGCCAGAACTTGTCGTGCTCCATTTCCGTCGGGAAGGCGTAATCGACCTGTGAGAAGTTTGAGGAGGGGTAATCGTCGACAAGGAGAAGGGATCTCTCCATAATGTTCGAAAAAACGCGTATCTCGATTACGGCCAATGACTTCACGCCGAGAACATCGACCGATTCGACGTACAGCGTGTGGATCCCGGAGAAGAATTTCTTCGTCGGACATGATTTGGTATACGGATTTGCAAGGACGTCCCATTCCGCGGGATTGTTAAGATCGCTGATATCCCATCCATACCTGTAGGTCGCCACCGTTGCTCCATACTGGCTGGCATCGCCGATCCAGCTGAAATTCAGGGCGAAACCGGGGGGTATGCTTATTACCCTCGTGTTGAGATTCGTGCCGATAAAATTATACCAGCCGAGGAGCTTTTCCCTCACGCGAATCAACGGACCGGTTGGGGTTCGGGGCATGAACAACCGGACGTTCGTCGATGCATCGAAAACCGATGTCACGGCCCCCGCCTCGTCCTTCGCCTGTACGGCGAACATATACTGCACTACGGGGATCAATACCTCGTCGTCGCCTATAATGGTAGCCCTGCCCGAGTCTCCCGGGGCGTCGTACGATATCCACGGGCTCCAGAGGCTCTCGAACTGCTCGACATGCTCGTTCAGGCGCTGCAGCTGCACCGGGTCGTATCCGGTACAGAGGAACCGCACCGAATCTACCGGCTGATAGTTCGACGGCGAGTCTATCGGATCCTTTCCATACCATCCGAACGATACCAGCGTAGAGAGCATCTGAGTGCTTCCCGCGGGGAGAGGCGGATCGGGTTCGACTATGAAGATGTGCGGGGCGAATGTCCAGGCGTTGAAGGACCTGAAGATGGTATTCGAGACGGCGCCCCTGTCGTCTATAGCCCGCAGGAAGAAGGTGTGTGTCTTCTTGTAACGCGTGTATGGGTTGTTGTCTATCGCGAAGGTGGTGTCGTAGGCGTCGGCGGTCGCTATGATGAGTGTATCGGTGAGCTGGGTCCTCGTCCACTTGTCGGCCCCCATCGTATCGGCCATGTTGAATCCCAGGGGGTTCCCCGCGACAAGAGCCAGTTCGTACCGCACGATCGTTCCGTCGGGGTCGTCCCCGAACCAGTAGAACCGTACCCGGTACTGGGTGTCGGTACCCTCGATCGGCCCGTTCGTGAGGGTGACGGTGGGAGGCAGGTTATCCCCGAGCTCCCCGGTAAGAGGATTCTCGGAACATGAAGAGGCTAGAGCGACCGCGATCAAGGCAAAAAGACACAATGCCGATCGAGCCTTTCTCGCTCCCCGAAAGGAATCTCCGATTAAGCTCATAGTAGCGCCCCATTAATCCCAAGAATACATTATATATTATAATGGATATATGGATTGTAATCAATGATTCTAATATCATTCCGAAGGAATGTGGCTTGTAAATATCGTTATTCCCGGAAGGGAACGCGCAATTCAGGTTTGCATATATTAGGCGCCTTCTTCATTATATCAAGGAACAACGGGTTGTCTCGTGCGTATTTATTATTACGGGACGGAAAGCCTATCAACCGCAGGGAACCCGGCGGACCGATGACGGAGAGATATTATGGCGATCAGGGAGCACAAGGAGATCCTTGAGTCGGGAGTCGATGAGTGGAACGACTGGCGGTACGTCAATCCCTCGACGAGGCCCGATCTCTCCGGATCGAATATCAGGATCAGGGACCTCACCGGGGCGAATCTCAAGGGGGCGGATCTTCGAAGGGCGATCATGCCTGGAGCGGATCTCAGCGGGGCCGATCTCGAGGGTGCAGACCTCTCGGGAGCAGACCTGATGGAGGCGAATCTAGAGGAGGCGAACCTTTCGGGGGCCGACCTGAGGGAGGCCAACCTGATGGGGGCCAATCTCAAAAACGCCGATCTCGGTGACGCGAAACTCGAGAACGCGATTCTCTACAGGGCCGATCTCAAGAGTTCGAAGTGCGTGATCAACTGCATATGGCTGAACACCCTGATGAAGTTCGCCAGCGGGTTGATGACTATCGACGACGAGGAAGCGGGATTCGGATTCGATTCGGCCGAGAGGACCTTCCTCGAGAACAGCTTCGTCTCGACGAGCATGAGCAGGCTCGAGATCAGCCTGGCCGATCCGGTGTCGACGAGGGCGGTCTACGAGATACTCGGAGCGCTCAACAGGCTGTACAGCAAGGTTTCCAGGCACGACCTTCCCGGATCGATCATAAAGATCGGGGTGCCGGAATAGGCCGTGCCGGTAGCAGGCGGTGCGGGACCGGCGGCGAGGTGGATAGAGGGAGAAAAGGGAGATGAACAGGATCTCGTTCAACGGATCGACCGAGGTGATCACCGATTTCGCCGAGAGGTTCCTCTCGAAAGAGGGGGGTCAGGCTAAGGTCCTCGAGGATACGAGGGAGGAGTACGGGGAATCGTTGCGACAGATAGCGGGGGATGAGGATGTGGACCCGCTATTCCTGGAGATCGTCGTCGATTTCCTCCCCGGTCGCCGCCTTCCCGAGCAGGATCATGCGGCGGTGAT
>CAZPAH010000043.1:10139-14191 GCA_964584495.1 uncultured bacterium
AGATCGTCGTCGATTTCCTTTTGGAGTACGAGATGTCCGACAGGGAGGTCAGGGCCCTGATCGAGAGCGAGACGGGCGAGCTGGCCGCGCTGGCCCGCGACGTGGGCGTTCTGAGAGGTTATCTTCTAGACGGTACGATAACGGGGGTCGAGATAATAGACGAGATGCACTTCTAGGCGGGGATGTGTCTCCCTGCGGGTCGTTTGTCACGATGGAGCCGTGTCTCCCGGCGGGGCCGTTTATATAAAAATAAAAGGGAAACGAAGGCTGAACTTCGCTTCCCTTTTTCCGTTTCCGCCCCTTTCGGCGGAAACTCCCCTATTGAGAGCCCGATCGTTATCACATGCTTGTTATCGGCTCCGGATGAAGCGCCGGGCGCTACCGGAGAAGAATCAGCTTGCCCGCCGAAACCTGTCCTTCCGCCAGGAATCTGCAGAAATACACTCCGCTCGCGAGGCGCTGCCCGTTATCCCCGACACCGTCCCACGGCACCCTGTGCACGCCGGCCTCGACCAGCTCCCCGTCGATGAGCAGCCTGACCCGGCGTCCCATGATATCGTAGACGGCCAACGTCACCCTCGCCTGCTTTCCAAGAGAGTACTCTATGATCGTCGAAGGGTTGAACGGATTGGGGTACGATCCCCTCAGCATCGTTTTGAACGGGGGCAGGTCGGGATCCTCGCCTACCGCATACTCGGGTATCCCCGCCAGGCGCAGATCGCGGCATTCGATCCCCTGGTCATCGATCGTCTTTACCTCCATCAGGTAGAGACCGCCGGGGAACCCCGTCGTATCCCACCAGAGGGTGTCGACGACCCCGTTGCCGTTGACGAGCCCGGCGCTGACGGTGATCCACCCCTCTCTCGATGCAGCTTTTGGAGCGAGCTTGCCGAGGACGCCCCCCGGAGCATCCTCCGGAGGGGATACCTTGATGTATCCCGCCACCCAGGCGTCCCCGCCGGCTCCGTCGAGATCGTATCCGGAGGTCGTCGGCTGGCCCTCGTCGTTCTCCCCCATCTCGTAATCGTTGTCTTCGGTCGATCCGCCGCCCCAGGGATCCATGAAATCTAGGCTCCTATCGGTCACCGGCTCGGAATCCTGCTCATAATAGGTGCTCGTGTGCGAGCCGAGGGTCACGACGTGGCCTATCGTATCGCCCGTGGCCGTCGTGTCCTGGAGGAGAAGGAGAATGTCCTCTCCGTCCGATTCGAGCTCGCGGATCATCTCTCCTATATCGGTCTCGTCGGAAACGTCCTCGTGCGAGACCGTCCAGCCGGACTGACCGTGGCCCTCGAGGAAACCCTCTATCCCCGATACCATCTCGTCGGGGGTCGTACCGGCATCGTCCGTTCCCATCGCATCCTGGAGCTCGCGGGCCATCTCCTCGCCGCTCTGATCCGGCTTGCCCTCATCCCCCCCGGGATTGTCCAGCTCGCCGTGGCCGTTGTCGGCGAAATACTTGAGGCATGATGCCGCCGCGGTCGGCGCGCAGGAAGTCGAATCGTAGTCGGTTCCGAGGCCGAGCTGGTCTATCTCGGTCAGATCCCTGTGATAGTCGGCCAGGATCGGAAAGACGAGTATCTCCCCGGTTCCGGGACCCATGAGCTCGTCGTTCAGGACAAAAGTTACATCGAAGAAAGAATCGATGTCGTAATGAACGATAGAATCCCTGCGAATATCGAAGAACGAGGGGATCGGCGGAGTCGGGTCGACAAAGACGATCACGGTGTCATGAAGCCAGCCGTACGGAGGCACGAGGAGGGAAGCGCGGCATTCGGCGACCTGCCCCTCGAACGGCTCCGAGCCGGGATCGAAGTGGACCCTGAACCCGTCGCCGATGCCGAGCGGCTCGGTAGTGCGGTATCCGGGGCCGCCGGGGGTGTCATCGAAATCTATCGGAATGAAGGGCCCGATATCGCCCAGGGGCCTGTAGCTGAACTCGGCCGCGACCGCCTCGTACCTCCCCGACAGGGAGGCGGACATCTCTATAAAGCCGGCCTCGTTCACCACCGCCACATCGGACATGTAGGCCGTGGGTATCTGAAGATGGACCTCGGGAGGGTAGTAGGGACGGATCTCCTCTTCCCAGGAAATGATCGCTCCGGCTTCCAGCCCGTCGCGGCCGTAAAGTATCACCGGCGGCATCTCGGGAGGGTATTCGTAATGCTCGAAGTATGGAGGCCATTGGTCGATCACCGATGTCAGCCTCAGAGGAGCGTAATTGATGAGTGTGTCGCCGGGCAGCTGGGGGAACTCGAACTCCATGAACACATCGAAGAAGCTTTCCGCCGGAAAGTCTATCCCCGGCTCTATCGACCTGTTCGATCCGGGGGAGACGACTTCGCCGTTTCGCCTGATCGATATTCCCGACGGTCCGCTCAGGTCCATGGCTATTATCTCGGTATCGATCACGATGTGGCCTTCACCGTCGGGATAGGGATCGCCGAATTCGATATCTCCTCCGCCGATCGACCAGATAGAGTCTGGCGGTCCGAAACCGTACAGCTCGATAAAGGATTTTACGTGTATTGTAACCTTCTTTTCGTTGGGGAATGCCGCCGCAGGGGACAGGGCGCCGGCGATTAAGGCGATTACGAGAAATGACGCGATCAAAATCGGGGGAACGCGTTTACATAGGGCCATTTGAGGACCTCCTCGTTTAGGCGGGGCCGTCCGGTAGTTTACGGATAAGTCACGCGCTGAACACGCGGGATTTGTCTAAGGTGCGGCGCAGGGGATGTCATCCTCTTACCCGGCAAGCGGTTGAACCGGCGAACAGGCGCGAATCTGACGCGAAAGATTTTATCACAAGCGGGCACCGGGATCAAGAAAAAATAGGGGTATATACCTATTAAAACGCCGGTGGAGGCGCCCCGGACCTCAGGGCTTCGGCGCGAATTTCTGAACCCTGTGGTTCCCCGTGTCGGTCACGAAGAGCAGCCCGGCGGATGATGCCCCGATGCCTGCCGGGTGAATGAATCCTCCGTCGCCCGATCCCTCGTACCCGATCGATCCGAGGAAGGTGCCGTCGAGGTCGAACCGCTGCACGCGGTGGTTGCCGAAATCGACCGCGAAGATATCGCTGTCTGGACCTGCCGCCAGGGCGATCGGAACATCGAACATCCCATCCCCGCTGCCCTTCGATCCCCACCCGGAGATAAACACTCCCGCGGGGGTGAACTTCTGGATCCTGTCGTTGAAGTACTCCGAGATATAGACCGTGCCGGTCGCGTCGATCGCTATTCCGACAGGACCGTTTATCTCTCCGGCTCCATTTCCCTCCACTCCCCATGAATCGATGAAGAGACCGTCATGGGAGAATCTCTGCACGGTGTTGTTGAAGCTGTCGACCACGTAAACGGTCCCGTCGGGGGCGACCGATATACCCTCTGGGGAGATGAATAGGCTGTCGCCGGTTCCCTCGCTTCCCCACGCTGTGATGATGGCGCCGTCCGGGCCGAATTTCTGAACGCGGTGATTGTCCCTGTCGGCGACATATATATCCCCCGAGGCGTCGATCGCAATTCCGCACGGGTAATTGAACCTCCCCAAGGAGGCGCCTGAAGATCCCCACCAGTAGACCAGGCTGCTGTCCGGCCCGAACCTGCCGATGCGGTTGTTCTCGCTGTCGGAGACATAGATATCCCCGCCCGGAGCGCTCGCGATACCCCTCGGGTAACCGAACTGGTAGTCGCCGGTTCCCTTGCTTCCCCATGCAAGCACGAATATATAACTGTCGGTCGAGTAGGGCCCCGAGTCGACGATGCCTCCGTCGAATAGGAGGGCGGGCTCATAACGGGGCAGCTTGCGATCGAGGATCGAGGGATCGAAGGAACGGCTAACATATGTTCCGCTCGTCAGCTCCCACGACCAGAACGGAGGCGATTCGGTATCGGCCGAGAATCCGAGCAATTGCCCCAGCTCCATTCCAGCTCCAGACGAGGAGTAGAATGAAATATCGACGGCCGGCTTCACTACGAGCCCTATCTCCGCGTCTGCAAAATCATCGCACTCGAAGGGAAGATAATGGAAATCGGTATCGAAATCGCCCC
>CAZPAH010000043.1:14201-20927 GCA_964584495.1 uncultured bacterium
GCCGTCGGAGTAGGCCATGGCTATATCGTATACCGTCACGTTGGTCGTCCCGGTCGTGCAACCGCCGGCCGACGCACCCCTGATCGTAAATGCGGCCGAGAAGGTGAGGGTCACCTTCTCGACAACGGGAATAGGCCCTATCCTCATCAACGATGTCTTTTCTATAGAAGCAAGGGGTATCTCATTCTCGATATCGATATCGCCCGAGAAGGAGGCCGAGATGTCGCAGCTGAATGTCAGCGTTCCCTTCGCGGCCGCGTAGAGCTCCCGCACCGCGGGGCCGCTTATCGTGATTCCCGTTTCTATCGTCGGCTCGAACTCCACGTAGCCGCTCGTGATCGTGACCTCTCCCGGCGTTTCGCCCGGTGGGGATGAATAGAGGGAAAGCCCCGCGAGCACCAGGCGGCCCTCCGATGAAAAATCGATTGGAGGCGATTCCGTAGGCGGGATGGAGATTTTTACCCCCGGCGAATTGAGCCCTATCTGAAATTCATTTTTCGCGCGGCCCGACCGCACAAGGTCGGTCAGGCAGGCGGGGGAGGTTTCCAGGTAGAGGAGGAGCCCTTTCCTCTCCAGGGAAAGAACATGGCGCATATATCCGCCCTCCTCGCTCCCCACTATGATATCGCGCTTCGAGATCGGGAATTCACCCGTCCTATCATATATGACGTACAGGGAACCGTCCCTTCCATGAAGGGAGACGCTCTGGTTGCCCGGTATCACTACGGCATTCCGGTTGATGACAACCGGAACCATTCCCATGCTAGGCCCCGAGGGTGAATCCTCCGAGCAGGAGCAGAAGAAGCAGCAGAGAAAGCAGGATAAAATCAATATCGGAGCTAAGGCCGTGACGGAAGGTCTCATTTTATCCCCCACTCCTCGAAGACGACATCCGCTATGCTGTCGGCCGACTGGTGCCTGAAGAACCATAGGGGGAATCCGAAATGGACGCTGGGGGCGGCGACTCCTCCGCCCGATGTGCCTTGGGGGACCACATCCTCGTAATTCGTTATCCAGACCGAAACGGCGGCGCCGTTCAGAACCGAGTATTCACTGGCGGCGACCATCCTGTATATCGGGTGGAAGCAGAGGCCCGAGGAGGCCGCCATCCTGTTCATCCAGTAGGAGGGATCGTAGGCCTCCACGTATGTGAACCCGCCGGGGCTGCACGTCGAATCGGTGCAGAAGTACCGGCCTGGCGCGGTGACCTCGTCCCAGAGATCGAGTCGGGGAGGAAGTCCCGGGTGGGACGCAGTGACGGGATCGGAATCGTCCCTCAGGGCGGATATCATCACGTCGTAGTGATCGAGCTTCCGATGGGGCATATAGTCGTCGTTCCTCAGCACACCGCTGACCTTGTCGATCATCGATATGCAGTAATCCCTGTAAGGCATCGATTCGACCCCGCTTCGGTCGCCCGAGCAGGTCGGGTCGTTCCCCGTGATCTCGCATTCGAGGCTCATCGGGAACTCCTGCGCCGAGGGGGAGAGCGTCGCGGCGAGACCGCCCCCGTAGTCGGAGCGCCCCAGGGTCCATATATGCCCTCCGGCCCGCAGGTAAAGCGATATGATATTCACCGTTTTATCGGTCGATCCGTCTCTCAGAGCGCTTTCCGGAACGAAGTGCACGATCGATTTCCACTTGCAGTAGTTGCCGTCGGCGAAGGTCCAGATGACGTTCCTATAGTTCGACAGGTCCGATATCGAGGGGGGGTAATAGTGCTGGGAGCAGTCGAATATGTCGGTTCCGGGATCGAATCCCGATGCCCTCGAGCAGATATTCGTCCAGAAGTTGTCGTAGGCGCTCTCGGTCGGATAGGAGTAGTCGGGGATCGGGTAATCGGTCGAATAGAAATCGTCGACCCACAGAAGATTCCTGCCGAGCGGCCACGGAACGATCTCTATCACGATCCTTCCACGGACCAGCAGTCCACCCAGATCCACCGCTTCGATATAGAGGGTATGTGTTCCCGAATAGAAAGATGTCACCGGGCACGACCTGTTGCCGGGAACGAAGGGGGCGTCCCATGCGTCGGGATCGACGATATCCCAACCGAACCTGTAGCCGGCGATCTCGCCCCCGTAGGAGCTCGCGTCGGCGCGCCAGCGGAACTCGAGCTTCGCCCCCGGGGGGACCTTCCTTGTTTCGGGGTTCAGGTTGGTCCCTACGAAGGAGAAATATGCCAGGGCCGGTTCGATGATTCTCAGGAAGGGGCCGGAGGTATAGATGATCTTGAAGAACCGAACGTTGGTCTGCCTGCTGAATGTCTCGGTCAGGTTGAAATCGGCGTCACGCGCCTGGACCGCGAAATAGTAGTAGAGGTTGTAGGCTGGTTCCTCGTCGTCGCCGATTATCGTCGAGACGCCGGAGTCTCCGGGCGCCGAGACAGGCCGCCATTCCGACCAGAGCGTGTCGTAGCGGGAAGGATTCTCTGTCAGGTCGGCGGCTAGGTCGAAGGTGGGATCGTACTTGCCGGTCGAATCGACGGAGGGCGTGAAGAAGTAGCGAGTGTAGCGGGCCCTGTTGATACCCGACGAGGACCATGCGAACCGCACGACGCCCGAGTAGTCGGGGATTCCGGAGACCGGTTTTGGTAGGTATATGGTGACGTACGGTTCGGCGACAGGGATGGCGGCCCCCGGGATAATCCCCGGTTCGTATTCGCAGCCCAAAGAGGCGGCAAGGGCCGCTGCCCCGCATATAGAGAGAAGATACCTGCGCATAACCGATCCCACCTTCAGAGAGCAGCAAGTATACAATACGGCCGGGTATTTTTCCAGACGATTGATCCGGGGATGGAGCCTAGGGACGGATCAAGCGGGTCGCCAATAAGCTTAAGACTCCTGTATTCGTCCGGTCGCGGATGTTCACCCGGGTCGCTTATGTTCATACAGTTGCGGATGTCCACACAGTCGACGATCTCCACCCGGCAGCGGATGGTCAACCCGGGCACAATTGACGGGCAAATTCGATTTGTGCTATAATCATTATAATATCAACAGGTTTCGAAATTTTTTCGGGCAGGAAACAACATCGAAGCAGTCTCGAAAATCTGTAACGTGTATTCCGCCGTTGAGCCGACCTTCTCTGTAATTACGGTCCGGTGCAGACAGGTCTTGTAAACAAAAAAGGGGAGGTCGCCTTGAAGCATCTTGCGTTGCTCGCCATTATCTGCCTGGCCTTATCGTCCGGGCCCGCCGCCGCACAGCCGGTGATCGTCGAAGAGGGCTGGACACAGATCAGGGCAATACCGTTCGACAATCCGATCGCAGCCCACTTCAACCCCATCGATGGCTGCATTTACGCAGCCTGCCGCGAGACCGGTTCCGACGGTGTCTTTCGTATCGACGGCATGGGATTCACGGTCCAGATCGCAAGCGGAACATTCCTCGCAGGAGTCGTCGTGGATCCGCAGAGCGGCGATATATTCTCGTCCGACAGCTATGACGGCAAGATATATCGCTCTCAGCTCGGCACAATCGGACGACAAATCTGGGTCTCGGGATTTCACAGCGGAGATGACGATCCGATGGGCATGGCGATCGCGCCGGCCGACTACACGGGCGACGTTCTCGCGCAAGGCGAGGCGCTGGTCGTCGATGGAGGGTACACAGGGCCCGATGAGATCTGGCTCTGGTCGCCGGCGACGAGCGAGGGGGAGGTCCTGCTGCATACAGATGACGGGACGCTGGTCGAAGCTGTGGATATCGCGATCGGGTCCTCGACCATCCATCTCGTCGATGTCGGAGAGACGGCCCCCGGCGCTATCTACTCGCTTGGCGCCGGAGGGGTTCTCACCCCTCTCACGACCTCGGAGCCGCTGGCCGATCCGTGCGGCATCACCTATGATCCGGAGAACGGCCATCTCCTTGTTCTCGATCAGGGGGACGACCGGCTGGTGCGGATCGACCCGGTGACCGGCGATGTGAGCGACGTGCTCACGGGAGTCGCCGTCAGCGATTACGGTTGGGGCGGTGTCGATATAACCGCCGACGGCCGACAGCTAGTCGTTTCAGCGTTCGATAGCGATTCCATTTTCGTTTACGCACGCTGCGACGCCGTCGGGCACCCAGAGGTGGATTGCGACGGCAACGGCGTCTACGACGTCTGCGATATCGCCGGTGGAGCGCCCGACTGCAACGGCAACGGAGTGCCGGACGACTGCGACCTCGCGTTGGGCACGAGCGATGATTGCAATCTCGACGGCATCCCGGACGACTGCCCTGATTGCCCTCCGGTGGAAGTCATATTCATCATGGACACATCCGCCTCGATGGACGACGAGGCAGCTGTTTTATGTGGAAGCATGGACCAGGTCGTAGCGAACCTCGATGCGGCCGGCCTCGATGTTATACCGAAGTTGTGGGCAATCTGCGACCTGCCGGGCGGCCCTTACGGATGCCTTGAGGACTACGTGACCAACCAGCTCGGTACCACCGTTCCCGGATCTCCGCCTGCCGGCCTGGAGGTTCTCGGCGCCTGCACGGGCGTCAACGAAGGCTGCCAGGAAGATTGGGCCCTAGCGACCGCCGTCGTCGCCGGGTTCTACCCCTGGCAGGATGAGGGAGAGTCGATTCGACTGATCATCCCTCTATCCGATGAAGGCCCGTGTTGCGGCGACCCGGTCAATGAAAAGGATGAGGCAGCGATAGAGCACGCCATCTCCATCGCCAGGGCGGCGGGAGTCACGGTGTCGCCGATCACGGGGACCGGCACCTTGTCGACCGTACGGACACTTGCCCAAGCCCTCGCCGACTCCACCGGGGGCATACATTTCAATTCGACGGAGCCGGTGCTCGACATCGCGGAATCCATAGTCGATCTGGTGCTGGACGCCTGCGCCGCTTTCACCGACTGCAACGGGAACGGCACCCTGGACGAGTGCGACATCGCAAGCGGTTTCAGCGACGATCTGAACGGCAACGGCGTGCCCGACGAGTGCGAGTCCACGACCGGCGTGGATCCTGAAACGCCGAAAGCAAGGGCTTTTAATCTGGAGCAGAACTCGCCCAATCCATTCAACCCGTCGACCACTATAGCGTTCGTCCTCCCGGTGGATGCTCAAGTAGACTTGGTGGTCTTCGCGCCGGACGGCCGGCGCGTGGCCACGCTGGCCAGCGGTCGGTTCGGAGCAGGCCGCAACGAGGTCGTTTGGAACGGATGCAACGACGCGGGCAAACAGGTCGCTTCCGGCGTTTATTTCTATCGCATAGAAGTCAACGGGCACAGGGAGGCGAGGAGGATGGTATTGGTCCGATAGGGCTGCTGGGTCTTTTTTGAGGCGAATGTGCTCTTGAAAGGACCGGGTGGCGAGTGATGTGGAAATAGGCGTAACTATAAGGTTACGCACGAGCTCGCCGAAGTTTCGAGCATAGAGGCTGGAGGGGAGGGCGAGAAAGAAGAAGGGGAAGCGGTCTTGCAGGATCCGATTCCCCTTTTCGGTTGTGAGGGGCGGGCTCGAAGCGCCTATCCCTCACCGAGATGGCGGCGTGTAATATCGAAGCGCACTCCGTATCCCGCCAGGCGCGCCCGGTTGTCGTCAGGCGCACCTGTATATATCAGGCTCACACTATTTCCCGTCGAGCGCCGGCAGAAGGTCTCTTATCTTCGACGTGGGCAGCGAGCGGCTCTTCAGGCCCATCTGCGGAGCTGCCTCCTCCAATGTGGTCCTTTCGGCCCCGAGGAAGAACTGGTCGTCGCAAATATATGACGCGCTGTAGCCGACGTAGCCAGCCTCGATGTGGTATGTCAGCGAGGAGGTCAGGTGGTCGGTGTCGGTGAAGGTCACGGTGAATTGGACGGTATAGTCGTAGAATACCCCGTCCGCCTCGGTATATTCATTCCACTCGTCCTGTCCCTTGCGGGCGGCCTCGTCCCAGGTCACCATCCAGCCGGCGAAGCAGATCATATTGTCCTCGATCGTCACCATCTGGTAGTTGGTCGAAACGAAAGAGTATTCGCAGGATTCCGTCACATCGCCCGCCTGCATCGTCGTTATATAGAAGACGCCCTCGTAGGGGGACCCTGAGCAGTCGGGGCAATCGGGACAATCCGGACAATCGTCCAGGAAGACGGTGTCGGGGTCGCAGGGACCGTCCGCGTAGATATAGACAGTATCGACGATCGTCTCGCCGGTCCCACCGCCACCAGGATCGCCGGTGCCGCCATCGCCTGTGACCGTAACGTTCGTCGACTGGTCGCTCCCGCAGCCGTAACCTATCAAAGCCATGAGGAATAGGGTAAAAATAATGGAAATAACCGGGTTTTTCATTGCTCACTCCCCGTTGTAGGACCGTGTGATGCAGATCGAGCAATTTAGATCCCCTCCGGGGGCGATCCCCCGTCCGGGGCAATAAAAAAACCCGCGAAACACCTCCTTGTGTCATATCCCGCCTTCTGGCGGGTGGTGTTCCTCGAGTTTTAATAATTGTACCATTTTTCGATGAGGGGGGTCAAGGCGTAAAAGGCATCTCGAATCGTTCTCTCAAACGTTCATGGCAGCTACGGGCAGGTGGCAAGTTTTCGACCGCCACCGGTGGCGGTCAGAAATCTTGCAGTCAGCTGGTACTCCATTTAATATATAGGGGTTGCGCGCGACCACCCGAGCGCGGGCTACATTATGTTAACCAATTTTCAAATGCCCCTTTCTTATTAAAGTACCCCTCTCTTCTCAACGGAGAGATGCTCTACCTAGAAAGGATCTTCCTCATGAGGCTCTACCCCATG
>CAZPAH010000044.1:0-20517 GCA_964584495.1 uncultured bacterium
TCCGGTCCCTTCCCGCCGGCGGCGATACGGTCGAGGCCCTTCTTGGCTATCGCCCCCCAGTCGGAGTTCTCTCCATGCGAGGAGACGATCGAACTGTATATCTCCCCCGCCTGGTCTGTCTCTCCGATCCGCTCATAGCACGCGGCCGCCTCGAGCTTGGCCGTCACTCCCCACATCCCTCCCGTCCTGAGGTACGGCACCCGGAGAAACTCGCGGACCGCTTCATCGAATTTTCCCCGGTTCTTGAGACTGATGCCGGCCCAGTAATGGGCCCTTCCCTGCTGCTCCTCGCTGACGGCCACGGCCGGTATCCTCCTGTAGACCTCCCAGGCCATTTCGTAGTTGCCGGACTGCCCGTAGCAAAAACCGAGGTTGAAAAATATCTCGACTATGTCGTCCCTTCCGGGAAACCGGTCTATTATACTGTTCCAGACGTACGACGCCTTCTCCCACTCCTCCAGCTCCTGATAGATCATCGCCGTGTTCTTCAACGCGAGAAATACGAACTCATCGTCACCGGAAGCCTCGGCGGCAATCGTGTACGAGGATGCGGCCATGTTCGGTTCCCCCGAGGCATACCTTGCCGAGGCGAGCTTGAAATACGCCTGCGCGGCCAACGGAGAATCGGGCGATTCCCGCAGGAAGAGTGCCAGCTTCTCGGCCGCCTCCGGGTAACCTCCTCGTTTAAGATCGAGGAGGGCCATCTGGTAGAGGGCCGTCGAGCTTTCGCTCGTACCGGGGTATCTCTCTCTTAGATTGTTCAGCGTCTCGACCGCCTTCGGGTCGCCGGCTGCGGCCTCGGCTATGCCCTTTTCAAGTATAACGGCCGGAATGCCGGAATAGCCGGGGCACCGGACCAATAGAAGCTCAAGATCGCGCACCCCAGCACCCCTTTCGCCTTCTCTAAGACAGGCCAGGGCCCTGCCGTCGAGCGCCCTGCAGGTATCTACGCCGACGAGCTTGAACGCGTCGGAGAAGATCTTCCTGGCTCCGGCATTATCGCCCGCGCCCAGAAGGGCTTCCCCGTAGCCGACAAGGTTTTCCGGTGTCCTTTCAAGGGAGACAAGCTCTTTAAGGAAAGGCACCGCCTCATCGTACCTGCCCCGCGCCTTCAGCCTCTGCCCCATCCTGCCGACGATCCTCATTCTCAAGCTGCCCCCGGTTTGCTCCGAAGACAGGGCCGCCAGTATCGAATCGGATCGCCCGTACCTTCCCAGCCTCTCGAGGGCGAGCGATTCCCTATAGGATGCCTCCAGCGTAAGCCCGCTCTCCGGGAACACGGATATGAAAGACGAGTATTCGGCTGCGGCCCTGTTGAAATCCTGCATATAATAATAGCAGTCGCCCAGCCTCAGCGTGCATTTAGAGGCGAGCTGGGAGGCGGGAGACTTCCTCAGGCATGACGAATAGGCCTTCAGCGCCGCGCGGTAATCTTTCAGCGCAAGGTCTGTTTCACCGAGGTCGTAGAGCACGGGAGCGGTTCTCGGATCGTCAGGATTTTCCGCGGTGAAGAGTTCGAACGCTTCGGCTGCGCGACGGTTGTCCCCGCTGAGCCTTCCAAGGTACCCCTCTCTGATCAACGCTTCCCTGCGTGCCGCCGAGCTCGATCGAAAGGAGAGAACCCTTGTAATTTCGGCGAGCGCGCTGTCCGCCGCCCAGGTTTCCCCGGCGGACGCCTCCTCGTATAGAAAGCCTATCTTCTTCTCCAGCGCCCAAGACCTGCTCCCGGGATCTTTGTAGATGGCGATGTACTCGTCGAGCCTTTTCAGCCGGTCCGGTAATTTCCAATCATCGAGCTTGTACTCGAGATAATCCCGGTGGGCCCTTCCGCTCCAATATCCGCCCGGTTCGGCGCGGGCGCCCTTAAGCCACGAGGAGAGTGCCTTTTTCTTTTCGTCACCGTTCTCTTTCCCTCTCTCGGCGGATATAAGGTATTTCCTGATATGCGCCACGCCCAGGTAATACTCCGCTTTGGTCGCAAGCGAATCCGCCAACCCCGCATCGAACGCCCTCTCTATATATTCCTGCGCCGATTCCGGCTCGTTCGCTTCCTCCAGCAGTATTATACCGGCGAGAAGCCTCTTCTCTCCGGTAGTATCATCCATCGAGGCGAGAACGGCCATTCTCGACAGAGCTTCCACCTTATCCCTGGAAAGCAGCTCGATAGCCGATATCCTCCGGGGGAGGGCGCTCGAGTGCAATCCCGACGGGAACTCCTTCTGGAGCCTGCGGTAGTCACGCAGCGCGCCCCTAGTATCGCCGGCCGCTTCCCTGGCTGCTGCCGCCTTCCAAAGAGCCTCCCCACCCTCCTCGGTTCCTACCGAGATAGCGGCCAACTCCTCCCAATAACGTACCGCCGACAGCGTATCTCCCAGCTCCCCGATAGACAGTGAGGCGAGCTTCTCCAGAATCGCCGGTCTTCTCTCCTCCCCGCACTCCAACATGGCGAGACTATAGAACGAGGCGGCCTCGTCCGCCATTCCCGCCCGGCTCTTGAGATCCCCTTCCAGCTCCAGCGCCTCGGCGAGATGGGGGGATGACGGCCAAGCGCGCCTGAACCTGTCTAGTTCCTCCACCGCCTCCACGTTCTTCTTCGCGCGGGTGAGAAGCTTTCCCCTGAGGAGGCTTATCTCTCCGGTCGTATCGTTGGCCGTCCCCTCACTCCGCCATGAATCAATAAGGCCGATGGCCCGGTCGTCCCTCTGCGTCTTCCATGCCGAATCGATAGCTTTCCTGTAAACCTCCGGCCGCCTCTGCGACTCGGGGAACTCCCTCAGGAACTTGGAAGCTTCCTCGATAACCGAAGCATAATCCCCCCTGCGGTGACAAATGTCGATTATTCCATCCTCCGCCCTTTCCCTGAAAGACGCCTCGATCTCTTTCCCGGCCGCTTTCCTGAAGTAGCTCTCGGCCGCCGGCAGATCTCCCGTCCGCGCCGCATTTTCACCCAGCCGAAGCAGGGCGAGCTCCGATACCGGGGACGAACCGTAGCGGGAGACAAGATCTTCAAGCACGTTGACCCCCTCCAGGTCGCGATCCAGCTCCTCGAGTGCGATCGCCAGGCTGTACATAGCCCTGGGGGAAAGATCCGGATATCGCCCGCCGCTGATGAGCCTTCTCAGGATCGGGGCCGCCTCGGACGCCTCGCCGGCCGAGATAAGGGCTTCACCGGCACCCAGCATTGCCTGCCCAGACAGAGGACAGTCCACATAATCCTGCGCCACCACCAGGTATTCCTGCGCCGCCTCCTGATACCTTCTCAGGACCTTGAATATATCTCCCCTGTAGAACCTGGCCTTGCATGCGTTCTCGTCGAAGGGGTAGGAAGAAAGAAGAGATTCGAAGGTCTCGAGGGCGCGAAAAGGCCTGCCCGCCTTCATCCACGATTCCCCCCCCTTGAAAAGCGCCGAGGCGCGCAATTGACTCCCCGGGTATTTATCGGCGAACCTCTGGTACTCCTCGGCGGCAGCCACGAAGATACCGTCCCGCTGAAGCCTGCCCGCGAAACGGAAATCCTCGTTCTCGCCGGCGGTAACGGAGCAAGGGAAGATGCTCGCCTGAATGAACAAGGCGGCCAGTAGAAAAGGAGCGTATATCCTGCATAGATCGGTTTTCAAGACTTTCCCCCCGCACAGAGGACTCGAAAAACAAAAGTGTTTCTAAATTAGCAAACGAAGAAGGTGAGGTCAACAATGAAGGTCGGTCGGTACCGTTACGGCCGGATCGCTTTCCGGCTTGACGAGGCGTACGGTCGCCGAAAAAGGGGACGGCGCCGGCGGCCGTCCCCGAAGAATGACTGGAAGCGTTCCGCTTCTACCTGTCCAGCTGCTTGATCGCCCCCCATGTGCTTTCGCCTACGGCGTTCGGGCCGCATACGACCCTGGCGTTTATGCAGCATACGTCGAACATATCTCCCGAAGAGGCGCCGCATAGAAGGGGCGGATAATTCTCCGGCATATCTCCCTCGCCGGCCCTCCATACCAGGAGTGCATTCGAGATGACGAACTCCAGCTCGCAGTTCTCGCATTCATCGAACGATCCGCCCATGAGCATGATATTTGAGGTCATCCCGACAAATTCGCCGGCGATGAAAGAAGCCCTGGCCGTTACGTTGAAGTAGTTTACGCTACCCGTATAGTCGGTCGATCCGTCTCCCCACAGATGATCGCCCGAGAGCCAGAACTCGCCGCCCTCGTAGTTGGTGAGATAATCGATCCAGCCGTTTCCAAACTCGTCGAAGTAGCTGCCGCTCACGACCGCCTCGTCTGAGTTGATAGCCATGCCCCAGACCTTCCACTGGCCCCCCAGGGTCGATCCATCCCAGGACATCGCGTTTTCCGTGTTCCCTTCCTTGCCGGGCTGCCACGGATCCAGGCACCACGCTTCCGACGACCTTCCGCCGAGAAGCGTTCCGTTGCTTGTAGTGTAGGTTCCGTCGATAGGCTCCGGATCGCACTGCGAAAGAGCCGGAACCACGGCCGCACATACCATGACTGCGGCCAGGATTAGCGAGAGTAGTTTCATTTTCAATCCCCCCCGTTCGTTTATTATCCTGCAAGAGCGTTCATACGGTACCACCGATCAATATATGCCGTGCTTCGATATATCACACCCCCTCCCGGTTCGGATCGTGACGGGAACCATGCAAAGATCCTCGATTCGCTGCCTCTTTCACGGGTGATAGACCTCGAAGCGGTGACGGCACCGGGCCCTCTGGCCGAAGTGCCGACGGTGCTGATCCACTTGATGCGAAAACTTACTTGATGGGTTAATGATGTGTGCCTATATCCCCTATGAATCCCCTATTTGACGATAGGCTATCATACAATAGGGCGGGTGTCAATAAATATTGACGTTGCCTTGTCTATATCCCCCTATTAAGCCGTCCCCTAGCCATCCGACTATGACGGGGAACCTCTCTTAGAGCTTCCTGCGGGATAGGATCAGGGGGTAAGTCTGTTGAGGAGCCTCGGGAATGGGATCGTTTCCCTTACATGCTTGATGCCGCAGATCCAGGCGAGCGTTCTCTCGATACCGAGCCCGAAACCCGAATGAGGAAAGGTGCCGTACCTGCGAAGATCGAGGTACCATTCGAAAGCCTTCCTCGGGAGTCCGTGCTCTTTCAGCCTATTTTCGAGGAGTTCGAGATCGTGGGCCCTCTGGCCGCCACCAATGATCTCTCCGTACCCTTCGGGCGCCAGGAGATCGACCGAGAGGCTCATCTCCTTATCCTCGGGGTCTGATTCCATGTAGAAGGCCTTTATAGCGGCCGGGAATCTATGCACGAAGAAAGGCCTGTCGAACTCTCCCGTCAGGACCGTCTCGTGGTTTCCGCCGAAGTCGCCCCCAAACTCGAAATCGACCCCCTTCTTTTTCAGAATGCCGACCGCTTCCCTGTACGATATCCTCGGGAATGGGGGCTGAACCATTTCGAGGGGTTTGATATCCCTCTCGAGAGTATCCACCAGGATGTCCCTGTACTCTTCGAGGCATCGGCCTACGATCTCGACGATGAAATCCTCTCCCAGCTTCATGATATCGTCGAGCTCGGCGAAGGCGACCTCCGGCTCCACCATCCAGAACTCTATCAGGTGCCGTCTCGTTTTCGACTTCTCCGCCCTGAAGGTCGGCCCGAAGCAATATACCTTCCTGAAAGCGGCCGCCGTAGCCTCGTTGTATAGTTGCCCGCTCTGCGTCAGGAAAGCCCTGTCACCGAAATAATCGGTCTCGAAGAGAGTCGTCGTCCCCTCGCAGGCGTTGGGCGTAAAGATCGGCGTATCGCAGCATATGAAACCTCTCCCGTCGAAGAACTCCCTGACGAACCTTATCAATCCCGCCCGCACCCTCAGTATCGCGTTCTGCCGGGAGGATCTCAGCCAGAGATGCCTGTGATCCATCAGGAACGGCATGCCGTGCTCTTTTGGAGTAATCGGGTAGTCGACGGCCAGCTGGATTATGCTGAAACCGGTTACTCCCAGCTCGTACCCACCGGGGGCCCTGCTGTCCTCGCGTACCGTCCCCGTGATCTCGAGGGACGATTCCTGCGTCAAGCCGGAAGCCTCTTCGAAGGCTTTATCTCCAAGAACGGATCTTTCCAGAACACATTGGATATAGCCCGTTCCGTCCCTGAACTGAAGAAAGAGGATCTTTCCGCTGGAGCGCATGTTATACACCCATCCCTTAAGACCGACCTCCTGCCCGGCAAATTTTCCTATATCGCTTATCTCCGCAGATTGCATCGTGTTCACCTCTTTCACCGACCTGGAACCGACAATCCCCTACGCCCCTTCGCCACCCTATCTATGTAACATCCGCCCGGTCCGTTGTAAATAGTGAAATAGCCGCACCGTATAAAAAGGGCGGGCGTTGCAATACGGCATGATTATTGCCGATGCGGCATTTGAGATTACCTTTTGAAAGAAATCAACCGTATCCGGGGCTGCAGGAAAGTGAAACGCGCTATTCTAAAAAGGGTTACAACTTTGAAGATCTCAGCCGTTTGGGTGATGGTGCTCGCCCTGGTTGCACTTTGCAACGATGCTTTCGCTAACTCCTTGGATAATATAGAAAATTCGACCCTCAGGCGCTACACCGCATCCGAGCTGGAGAGGGGAGCGCCGTCGCTCGATATCACCTCGAAAGTTCTTTACAGGGAAGCTCTTGTAACCCTAGAGAAGGGGAATTGGGAAGCGGCCAGGGAAAAGCTGCTCCTGTCGGCCTCCCTCTCCGGAGAATACAGCGCCCCGCTCTTCACCCTTGCAAGGATAGAGCTGCTGCACGCCCATCCCGATTTCCTCTTTCACCTGCTCGGTGGCATCACGCGGGAGATGCGATCGTTTCATGGGCAGTCGCTGGCCGCGGCGAACGCCGTGGTTCTTATTGCATCCGCGCTGCTGATATCGCTCCTGATCGTACTGGTTATGCTGCTCGCCAGGTACTGGACCCTACTCGACCATAAGGTCCGGGAGACGTACTCGAAGAAGTTCGCCTTTCCCGACAGGCGGGCCGTCAGTTTCCTCCTTGTCGCCGGGCTTCTTTTCATGCGCCTGGGATTGGCCATCTACCTGGCCCTGCTGATAATCCTTCTATGGAATATTATGAACCGCAGGGAGAAAAGCACGGTCGCGACCCTCGCCTCCCTGCTGACCGTCATATCGATCCTCTCGCCCCTCTCCAACAGGCTGGCTCCGGCCGTTGACGTAGGCAGCATCACAAGGCGACTCTCCATGATCGACGAGAGAGGATCGGATACGAACCTGATTAATTCCGTAAGCGAAATCGATGATCCCGCTTTCCGTGCGGAGAAGGACTTTGCGATCGGCACTCTCCTGTACAGGCTCGACAGGCTCGATGAGGCGAAAACCTACCTTCTCAGCAGCGTGTCGATAAGAGGCGACATGCCCGGCGCATATCTCAACCTGGGAAACGTCTATTTCAAGCAGGCGGATTATACGAGGGCTCTGGCAGGTTACAGGAACGTGCTCGCGATCGATTCGACCAGCACGCTGGCCTATTACAATATCGGCCAGACCTACATAAAGATGATGCTCTTCGCCGAATCGAGCTCCGCCCTGAAGAAAGCGAACGAGCTGGGAATAGACGGATTCAGACGTCTCAAGCCGGCTACTCACCTTAAGAACCTGCCTGTCTACGATACGGGCTTTACGCCTTCCGACCTCTGGAATATCTCGATCCGCGAAGGCAAAGGAAGAAGCCGGGTGCTGCTCGGCGAGATCGTTCATCGATCTGTTCTATTTCCTTTCCAATGGGTCGGCTTTCTCATCATCGGCGCCTTCATCTGCGCAATTTTCCTGGGTAAGGCGAGGCCGGCCCTTTGGCAGGTTTCGAAATGCGATAACTGCGGGCGGGCCACATGCAGCGAATGCGCCGACACCGAAACCGGCATCAACCTCTGCAGGGAATGCTCGGGAGTGATAAATGGGCTTACAAGCGTCAAAGTGATGGAGGCGTTGCTCCGTCATAAGAGACGTAGAATCTCGGCTGCCCGCAAATCTAGAACGAGATGGCTGCTCGTCGCGATACCGGGTGGAGTGCAGATATTTCACGGCAACATTCTACGCGGGCTGTTCTCGGCCCTCCTGGGAAGCGCCGCTCTATTGACCCTGGCCTGGACCGGCCCGTATTTCAAAGATCCTGGAGTTATAAATATCTCCGTTCCGATCTGGAAGATAGTAGCGCCCCTATCCGTCATGGCGTTCCTCTGGCTCGCCGCCATAAGAACGAAACCGCCGCAGGAGACGAGAAAAATACGCATACTGCCGACCGATTTCCAGGTCGAGGCCGGTAAAGCCGAGGATAGGCCCGATCGCTCCCCCGATAGGAGAAACCCCGGCCCTTCCGCCGCGGAGAAGATCGAGGATCCGTTCGGAGCATTTCTGGATACACTGTAGAAAGGGCTATCGATGGCGCTCGAGGGAAACGCAAAAGATTTCGGACTGAGCGAGATATTCCAGCTGATCTCCATCCAGCAGAAATCGGGCATGCTCTCAATCTCCGCAGAGGAAAGCATGGCGATCTTCTTCAGGGAGGGAATGATAATCTCGACCCGCGACAGGCGCAACCGGACAAGGGACCGCCTGAAGGATTACCTCCTCAGATACGGTTTCATCGAACGTGACGAGATGAACAACCTCCAGCAGATCCAGACTGAATCGAACATGGATCTGACCGACATCCTTCTTTCGGAGAAATATTTCTCCAAGGAGGAGCTGCAGACCATATTCAACGACCAGATATACGAATCGATCCAGGAAGTCCTCAGCTGGCCGAAGAGCCATTACAAGTTCATTACCGGCATGCACGTCCTGTCCGGCGTAAAATCTTTCGCCTCGATCAAGGTTGAGGGCCTTCTCATGGAAAGCATGAGGAGGATCGATGAATTCCCCGAAATGCTCAGGATATTCCCCTCCGAGGAGATGCTCCTCAAAAGGCTTCCAAAGCCCCCGGGCAAGGAGATCCGGCTCGAGAAGCACGAAGATGTCATCTACGAGATACTCTCGGATGAGCACAGTCTCGGCGAGGTCGTCTCCATCTCCAGGATGGCGAGGTTCTCGACCTACGAGGCCCTCAAGATGCTGCTGGAGAAAGGTCTGCTCGAGATAACGCAGAATGTTGTCAAGGAGGACGAAGAGGAAGAGGAAACGACCGTAAAGAGTAAAACGCGGAGGAAGAAGGGAAGGATCGCGCCAGCGATCGCGGCCGTCCTTATACTTACGGCATGCTGCTCGATCGGTGAATACCTGGTTCCGCGCTTTCTCCCGCCCGGTTGGACACCGGCCTCCATCGCAGGAATCGACGATTCTCCCGTTACCGAAGACAGGTTCCTTGCCGGATCGCTCGGACAGCTACAGCTGAGGATGCTGGAAGGTTCCGTCAGGGAAAGCCTCGAGGAGTATATCGCATCGAGGGGATCGTATCCGGTTACCCTCGAGGTCCTCGTCGTAAGGAAATACATGAGCGAGAAAGTCCTCGAAAGCGTTAGAAGAAACGGCCTTATCTACAGAATGGATAGTAACGGAAGTTCATACACACTCAGGATGAATTAATTCCCGCTCGCGGAACCCTCTCTCTTTTAAAGACGGGAACGAGGCCGGCGGTCGCGTTGATCGCCCTACCCTTCAAATCCTCCAACCAGAATAAACGGCCTCCTAGAAGCCTGGTTTTGATGGTAAAGGGCGTGTCGATCACCCAGACCCCCTCTCTCCTGAGCTCGTAGGGGGACAGGTTGGATGCTCTGCCGCGGGGGTACAAGGTGAATGCGGCGCTGTAGCCAGCGTCCGAGGCTTCCCGCGACACGACCCGGTTGGTCCTGCCGAAAGGAAATGAGAGGCTTTTAGCCTGAAGGCCTATGCCGCTTTCGATCGCCTCCTTCGATATTGACAGCTCCCTACGAAGATCTTCGATTCCCAGCCTCGTCAGGTCCCTGTGCGAACAAGTATGGGATCCGAAGGAAAAGCCCCTCCCCGCCAGGTCTTTCACTACGTCCCAGTCCATGTGCATGAACTTCCTGCCCGGTATCGGGAGCTCCCAGACGTTCTCCTTCCCGACAAAAGAGGTAACAAGGAAAATTAGGGCCGGAATCCTCCTCCTCTCCAGTATCGGAACAGCCATCGAGCTGAAATTATCGTAACCATCGTCGAACGTCAGCAGGATCTCCCTGCCTCCGAGCTTCCTCTTCCCGTCGAGCCGCTCGAGAAAAGCCTCCTCCCCGATAAATCCGAATCCCGCTTCCAGCAGGGAGTCGATCTGGCGTTCGAACCTGGCCGGCGAGACCCATGTCCCTCCGAGCTCGAAATGAGTAACCTTGTGGTAGACCAGTACATGCGGCAACCGGGAAATAGGCCGGCCCCATCTTACTCTCCAAAAGACGTAGAGAAAGACCGTTGCAATGACACCCGTTAAAACAACCGCCCCAACAATCATTCCACGTAACTTCCTAGCCGGTATGACCGAATCCACCCGACCCTCTATCGGTGACATCCAGCTTGTCCTTTTCGACCAGCTCCACGCCTGGCAGCCGGATGAAAACGATCTGGGCTATCCTGTCTCCACGGTGGACATCGAAAGGCCGGTCCCCGAAATTGTAGAGTATCACGCCGACCTCGCCTCTATAATCGCTGTCGATCGTTCCCGGACTGTTAAGGAGTGAAATCCTCCGATTCAGGGCGAGCCCGCTCCTCGGTCGTATCTGCCCCTCGAAACCGACCGGTATGGAAAGTTCGATCCCCGAACCGACCATAACCGCCTGACCCGGTGCGATGACTATATCTTCCCCGCAGGCCGCGTAGATGTCGAACCCGCTCGAACCTCCGGTCATCCTCTCCAGATGAGGCAGGCCATCGTGGCTCGGCAGGTACTTGACCTCTATTCTCACGTTATCTTCCGCTTTTTTCATCTTACCTTCCGTTTTTCCGACCTGTCCTCTCGGCGTAGAAGCCGCTTTACGTCAAGTTCCCGAAGGGTGACCGGCCCGCAAGTCACGAATGTAAGCCTATCGAACGAAAGGTACTCACGCGCCACCGATTGGACGCGCCGCAGACCAACCTTCTCTATCTCCCTGATAATTGAATGAACGGTCCTGAAACGCCCGTGGTAGAACTCGCTGCTGAAAAGCCTGAATAGCCGCGAATCGACATTTTCCGCGCCGAAGACGACGGAGCCCTTCATCTGCGACTTCACGCTTTCAAGCTCCTCCTCCCTTATGCCGTTCCTCCTGAGCTCGTCGAGCACATCGCGGAATATCCCGAGCGCCTCTCTGAGATTTTTCGGATCCACCGAAAAAAATGCGGTAAGGGCCCCGGTATCTTTCCAGAAACCGGCGTGACTGAAAACGGAGTACGCGAGACCGGCACTCTCTCTGAGACTTTGGAAAAGCCTCGATGAGACTCCCCCACCCAGCGCGCCGGAGAGCATCAACAGGGGAAACCTGTCGGAACTTGACGGCGACGGAATCCTGGTGCCTATACAGACATGGGATTGATTCCAGTCGTTCCTCCTGATAGAGCGTATCCTGCTGACCTCCCGGCTGACAACCCCCCTGGAGCGATCCCCCGCGCGGACGGAAAATTTGAATTTTCGGTCAAGCATCGATGCGACCTCTCCCACGGGGAGATTTCCTATGAAACCGAAGATCGTGTTTCCGGCTGTGTAGCACCTTCTGTGGAAAGCTACCAGCCTTCGCCTCGTGCAGCCGTCCAGGTCGGACAGCATCCCGGCGACAGGGTAGCCGAGCTGGTCTTCCGGGAACAGGGTCCTGTAAAAAAGCTCGTATGTGCACTCCTCGGGAGAATCGTTCACGCTCCTGATCTCCTCCCTTACGATCTTTCTCTCGGTTTCGAGAGCGGCCCGGGGGAATGATGGATAGAGGATAATATCGGCGAAGATATCGACCAGCTTGGGGAAATGCTCCTCGAGGACCTTCCCGTGATAACAGGTGGTTTCCTTGTCCGTGAACGCGTCCCAGTGCCCCCCGATGGATTCCAGGTCGAGGGCTATCTCCAATGCGCCTCGCCTGCCCGTTCCCCTGAAGACCATATGCTCGAGCAGATGCGAAAAACCCCTCTCCCTCGGTTTTTCGTCTCTCGAGCCCCTGGTGATCCAGACGCCGAAAGCAACCGTCGGTGAGACGGGATTCCGCTGGTATAGGAGGGTGGCCCCGGAGGCGAGGCGCACCTTTTTTGCACGAGGCAGTTTTAACATACGGCGGACTTAGAGGAGAACTTTCCGGCTCAGCCTGATCTTGCCCTCCCTGTCGATTCCGATCACCTTTACATCGAGCTTCTGCCCGAGACTGAGGACATCCTCGACATGCTCTATTCTTTTCTTGTCGATCTCCGATATGTGGAGCAGCCCATCCTTGCCCGGAAGTATCTCAACGAAGGCTCCGAATGCTACGATCGATTTCACGGTTCCGTTGTAGACCTTGTCGAGTTCCGGCTCGGCGGTGATCATCTTGATCATATCCAGAGCCATGTCACCCGAGGCCTGATCTACGGCCGCAATCGATACCGTACCATCGTCCTCGACATCTATCTTGGCGCCCGTGGTGTCCTGGATATGCCTGATCATCTTGCCCCCCGGACCTATGATCTCTCTGATCTTATCCACGGGGATCTTGATCTGGACTATCTTCGGAGCGTACGGAGATATCTCGCTCCGCGGAGCCGCGAGGACCTTCGACATCGTCTCGAGAATGCTGAGCCTTCCCAGACGGGCCTGCTCGATAGCATCCTCCATCACCTTTCGCGATATGCCGGAGATCTTCACATCCATCTGGAATCCGGTTATGCCTTCCTTGGTCCCGGTTACCTTGAAATCCATATCGCCCAGGTGATCCTCGAGACCGAGAATATCCGTGAGGACGGCGTATTTTTCGTTCTCCAAGATCAACCCCATGGCAACACCCGCAACCGCCTTCGACACTGGGACACCGGCATCCATAAGGGCGAGGGATCCTCCGCATACCGTCGCCATCGAGCTGGAGCCGTTGGATTCCATGATGTCGGAAACGACCCTGATCGTATATGGGAATTCTTCATCGGGCGGAAGAACCGGCTTCAAAGCCTTTTCCGCGAGTGCTCCATGCCCGATCTCCCTGCGGCCGGGGCCGCGGAAGAAGCCGACCTCGCCGACGCTGAAGGGTGGGAAATTATAATGGAGCATATATTTTTTCCAGGATTCCCCCTTTAGCCCGTCGATCCTTTGCTCGTCCTGAGAAGTCCCCAGTGTCGTAACGACGAGGCTCTGCGTCTCGCCCCTTGTGAACAGCGCGCTGCCGTGCGTTCTGGGAAGTACTCCAACCTCGCAAGTTATATCGCGGATCTCATCGTACTTTCTTCCATCGGTCCGCACCTTGTCATCGAGGATCATCTTCCTGACGGAAATACGTTCGAGATCCTGCATTATCTTTTTGATATCGCTTTCCGAATCGGGGAATTCCTCCCCGTACTTCTCCGCGGCCTCATCAACCAGATCGTCAAGCGCCTTCGCCCTTACGTGCTTGCCCTTGATCGAGCAGCGGCGGTAGACCTCCGCCGAGTAATCGGCGGTGAGCCTCCTATGCAGCTCCTCGTCCACCGGAACGGAGGTCACCTCCCTTTTTGCCGGGACCTCGCACTCGGAAAGCAGCTCCCTTTGGAAGGCGTTGAACTGTCTTATCTTTTCGTGACCGTAATCGAGAGCTTCCATCAACCTCGACTCGGTGATCTCGTTCGCCGCTCCTTCCACCATGATGATGGATTCATCGGAACCGGCGATCACCAGCTCCAAACCGCCTTCTTCAACTTCGTCGAAGGTCGGATTGAAGATGAACCTGCCCTCTTTCTGACCTACACGTACTCCGCTGATTATACCGTTGAAGGGTATATCCGACAGATTGAGCGCGAGCGATGCGCCCAGGATCCCCAGAACATCCGCCTGATGCTGCTGGTCGCTGCTCAGCACCGTGCATGCGACCTGAACCTCATGCATGAATCCATCCGGGAACATAGGCCTGATCGGCCTGTCGATGAGACGGCAGCTCAGCGTTTCCCTCTCGCTCGGCCGTCCTTCCCTCTTGAAAAATCCGCCTGGAATCTTCCCGGCGGCATAGAACTTCTCCCTGTACTCCACGAACAGGGGGAAAAATCCCCTGTCGCTCTCCGCTCCTTTAGAAGACACCGCCGTAACGAGCACGGTGGTGCCTTCCTCTCCGACGAGAACCGATCCATCAGCCTGCTTGGCAATCCTGCCGGTCTCGAAAAAGAATTCTTTTTCATCGATTTTAAGTTTTTTCCTGATCATCCTGAGATATTCCTCCAATCGTAATATCAGAAAACATTATTCCCCGCCAAAGCCGCATATCTCGATATCTTTCGGGGATACGGTTCTACTTCCTAAGATTTAGTTCCTGAATGAGTTCCCTGTACTTTTCTATCCTGTTTCTCTTCAGGTAATCTAGCAGTTTGCGCCTGCGGCCCACCATCTTCAAAAGTCCCCTTCTGGATGCGAAATCCTTGCTGTGAACCTTGAAGTGCTCGGTGAGAACGTTGATTCTTTCAGTCAGAAGCGCGATCTGGACTTCGGGGGATCCGGAATCCAATTCATGCAACCGGTACTTTCCGATTACCGACTTCTTTACCTCTTTTTGCAGCGCCATCGTTTAACCTCCTTCGAAACACGTGTTGAACAACACGATGGCAGCAGAAGGGACTTGCAGTCCGCATCCGCCTGACAACTGCCTTTTTGAATTCCCCAGTGCAAGTTACAAACTTACACAAGAAATACGCGATGTCAACAAATCTTTTCCAACGCGGCCATTGCTTTTTCCCTGTCTTGCACGAGTTGTGCCTGAAGGGCCGTCCTGTCGGCGAACTTTTTCTCTTCCCTCAGGTAATCGATGCATTGAACCCTCAGGGATCTGCCGTACAGCTCCCCCGAAAAATCGAACAGGTTGATCTCGATCCTTTCCCGGCTGCCCGGCTGAACCGTCGGGGCCGTTCCGACATTCATCATCCCGTCCAAGGTCGCTCCGTCCAGCATGACCCGCACCGCGTAGACTCCGCGCGGCGGCAACAGCTTGTCCCGCTGCCCGGTTCTCACGTTGGCGGTCGGAAAACCGATAGCCCGGCCCACTCCTTCTCCGCGCTCGACCTCGGCATCGAAAAAATACGGCTGCGTCAGCAGGCCGGCCGCGCGGCGCAGTTTTCTCTCCTCGATATAACGACGGATCCTTGTGCTCGATACGGCGCTTCCTCTCACGACGACCGGGGGAACGATCTTAACGCCGAAACCGAGTCTTTCCCCCTCCCGCTCCAGCAGTCCTTGATTCCCTTCCCTGCCCCTTCCCAGGTGGAAATCGTACCCCACGACCAGGCACTCCATCCCGAAACGGCCCATCAGCTTCTCTTCTATGAAACGGCGGTAGGAGGTGGCGGCCGTCTCCGCGTCGAACTCCTGCACGAAGATCAAGTCTATCTCGAGGTTTTGAAGAATAGACAGCTTCTCATCCAACGTCGTCAGCAGTCTGGGGGAACTCTCGGACCTGACAACACTCAGTGGGTGGCGGTCGAAAGTCATAAGAACCGAAGACCGCGCTCCCGTTCTTTCCTTTTCCTCGGCCAGGGCGCGGATGACCTTGCGATGTCCCAGGTGGACTCCGTCGAAAACACCGATCGTTACAACGGTCCTCTCGCCATCCATCCGTCCGATTTGCCCTGATCTCAATATCTCGGCCATGATACGCTCGTTAAATCAGCCTATTTCTTATTCCGGCCTCTCGAAAACACGCCGGAGGGAAAGCAGTCCCGTACCCTTGAATTCGGCTATACCCCCAAGTGTGCCGTCCGGGCGAATCAGCCTGATATACCCGGCAGGTCCGCGAAGCGGACCTACATTCCTGGGTATCGAGCCGCTACCGAGCTCCTTAGCCTGCTGGGCGCTGAGCCGGATCTCAGGAAGATGCACCAGTGCGTCTACAGGAGCGCAGGCGTGACTTTCGACAAGATCGAGTTCGTCCAAACGGTCGTCGGGAACGGCGGAATTCAGATCGAAATGCCCGATCCTCGTCCTTATCAGTCCGGCGAGATGAGCGGGAACACCCAACCTCTCGCCTAACTCCTCGGCAAGAACCCTTACGTACATTCCCCTGGAACAGTAGATGTCTATAGTGAACCGTGGAAGCTCGCACCCGGTCAGCACTAAATCGTAGATATCGACCTCCCTGGCCTGCCTCTCGACTTCCTGGCCTTTTCTTGCGAGCGTATAGAGCGGTTTTCCGTTCCTTTTGAGGGCGGAATACATAGGCGGCACCTGCATCCTCTTTCCGGTGAACTCCGGAAGAATCCCCTCTATCGAAGACGGAGAGACATGCGACCAGTCACCGCTGCGGACCACCTCTCCCTCTCCATCCTGGGTATCGGTCGCTTCCCCCAGCCTTATGGTCGCCACATAACGTTTCGGAAGGTCCATCAAGTAGTTCGACAGCTTTGTCGCCCTGCCGGTGAGAAGAAGAACCAGCCCCGTGGCGGGAGGATCGAGTGTCCCCGAATGTCCGACCTTTCTCACCTTCACCGCCCTCCTGAACCTTCGAATGACGTCGTAGGTGGAAAGTCCCGCCGATTTATTCACGGGGATGACCATGTTGTCCAGGTTCTTGCTCATAATAGAGGCTTCCAGCCGCAGCCGTCCCGACGGGGGATCAGCGCCGATCCAGCATTTCCCTGAATCCTTCGAGAATAATCGATCTAACAGCTTCCAGATCTTTCCTGATCGTCAGCCCAGCCGCCTTCCGGTGGCCTCCTCCGCCGTACTTCCCGGCAAGAACGGCCACGTCGAGATCCGATTTCGAACGTAGGCTGATACGAATTTCTTTCGGTCCTATCTCCCGCAGTAGCGCCACCAGCTCGACATCGTCGATAGCCACGCCGTAATCGACGAATCCTTCGGAATCGCTCAACTCGGCTCCGGTACGCTCGAGCATATCGAGCGTCACCTCCATCATGGCGATCCTGCCCTCGACATGAAGCTCGAGCGATTCCAACACCGGGGCGAGAAGCTTGAGTGTCCTGAACTTCTTCATGAATATGAAATCGTGCGCAAGACGGTAGGCGTCGGCCCCGGACTCGATCAGAGCGCCGGCGATCGTCAACGCTTCCCCGTTGGTATTCTGGAACCTGAATCCGCCCGTATCCATGAGAATGCCCAGGTAGAGACAGTCGGCGATCTGTGGAGTGATCGATTCCGGCGATATCCTCCGGAGCATCCTGTAAACGAGAATCGTCGTGGCCGCGGCCTTCTCATCCACGATATTGACCCTGCCGTACCGCTGGTTCACCGGGTGATGATCGATATTTATGATTGTCTCGCCGTTGCCGGATCTAACTAGATTCTGGGTCCTCTCAACGGTAGGCGAATCGAGTGCGATTATCGTATCGTGGTCGAACCGTTCCACATCATCCAGGCCGGCGAAGGAGCCGGCCCCCGGCAGGGTAAGAAACAGCTCGGGAATATCCCCCGGCGCGAAACACTTAACCTCCCTGCCCGTCGATTCCAGGTAGAGGGCCAGGGAGAACATCGACCCGAGGCAATCTCCATCCGGATCGACATGTCCCAGAATCAGGATCCTGCGGCTCTTCTTCAAAAGGGCCGAGATTTCATCGAATTCCACTGCGAATCGCTCGTCAATCATCCACCCCTCCCCCGGTGGGATAATCTTTGTCGGACGGCTCTTCTCCATCTTCTCCGCCGCGCGGAGACTCCTTATCCCGCCCCGTCTCCCGCCCCTCCTCGTCATGAATCCGAACGAACAGCTCCTCCAGCTTCATCGCCTTGTCGAGCGACGAATCGTACTTGAAAACCAGTTCGGGAATGACTCTAATACGGAGGTGCTTCTTTATCTGCCCGCGAATGAAGCCCGCGCAGCTTTTCAGCCCCCTGTCGACCTCCGCCAGATCCCCGCCGCCGATTATGTTGTACATTACGCGGGCCACCGTGTAATCCTTTGCCGCATCGACGCGGATGATGGAAACATTCGCCACCCTGGGGTCCTTCACCCTCCTTACGAGCAGCTCCGCGATGAGCTGGTGGATCGACTCCTCTATCCGCGCCTTGTGTTTGTCGCTCAATTAATAACTCCCCCGGCGGTTCAGTAGAATTCCTTATCGCATTCTATCAGGACCATCCTTCTTTCCCTCTCGATGAAGGACATTATCGATTGGACCGATTTATCGATCCCGCGCCTGGTCCCCGCGACGGTGACGACCGCCATCTCGCTCCTCTGCCATTTGTCCTGGTATCCCGTTTCACATAAAGCGACGTTGAACTTGTTGTGAAGCCTGTCCTTGAAACTGTTTAGGAGAAATCTCTTTTCCTTGAGTGAAGTGCAGCCCGGCAGGTGAAACTGTATGACCAGGCGAGCCACGATCATCAGGAGACCCCCGCAGCTTTAATTGAGCGTCCTTTTGCGCTCCTCCTCAACGTAGATCTCCAGAATATCTCCCTCGGCAAGATCCTCGAACCCCCCAACGCCGATACCGCATTCGAAACCGCTCTGTACTTCTTTTGCGTCATCCTTGAAACGTTTAAGGGAGTTTATCGCCCCCTTGTAGATTACTTCGCCTTCCCTCCTGATCCGGACGAGCGCGTTTCTCCTGACCACACCCGAGCGGACATAAGAACCGGCAATCGTACCGATCTTGGAAACCCGGAACACCTGCTTAACTTCGGCCTCCCCAAGCTCCGTTTCCACTATATCCGGTTCGAGAAGCCCTCCCATGGCGGCCTTAACATCGTCGATCGCCTTGTATATCACGTCGTAGAATCTGACATCCACCTTTTCCGTCTTGGCCAGGCGGGCGGCTTTGGGCGCCATGCCGACGTGGAATCCGATAACCACTCCGTTGGAGGCTGAGGCCAGGAGGACATCGCTCTCGCTGATCATGCCGACGGCCCTGTGGATCACGTTCACCTTGACCTCGTCCGTGTCCAGTGAAGAGAGGCTGTCGGCGAGAGCCTCGATCGAACCGTCCGTATCGGCCCGAAGAATAAGATTGAGCTCTTTAGCGGTACCTTCCTGTATCTGCCTGTACAGATCTTCCAGAGTGATCCTCTGGGAAGTCCTGCGGTCCTTCTCCCTTGAAAACTGCTGCCTCTTGGTCGCGATCTCCTTAGCTATCCGCTCTTCCTCGATTTCGTTGAATGCGTCACCCGCCTGGGGAACTCCCGTCGAACCGAGTATGACCACCGGTGTCGAGGGAGGCGCCGAATCGATCTTTCTGCCCCGTTCGTTGTGCAGGGCCCTTACGCGTCCATGGTAGTTTCCGGTTAAAAATATGTCTCCGACCTTCAACGTCCCTTGCTGAATCAGAACGGTGCATACGATCCCTCTGCCTTCTTCCTTGCATGCCTCTATCACGACCCCACGGCATCCGGCCCCCGGATCGGCCTTGAGTTCCATCATCTCGGCTTGGAGAAGGACCATCTCCAGCAATTTATCGATCCCCTTCCCGGTCTTCGCCGATATCTCCGCGGCCATTATATTACCGCCGTACTCCTCGAGGACGAGGTTCTGCTGGAGCAGTCCTCTCTTGACCTTCTCGATATCGGCGTTGGGAAGGTCGATCTTGTTGATCGCCACGATGATAGGAACATCGGCAGCCCTGGCATGGTTTATCGCTTCTATCGTCTGCGGCATCACTCCGTCGTCGGCCGCCACTATAAGAATTACGATATCGGTCGCCTGCGCCCCCCTGGATCTCATAGCCGTGAAAGCTTCGTGGCCCGGAGTGTCGATGAACGTGATACTTTTCCCGTCGATCTCCACGACATAGGCTCCGATATGCTGCGTGATACCGCCCTTTTCGCCGGCGATGATGTTGCTCCTCCGGATATTGTCCAGAAGGGAAGTCTTGCCGTGATCGACATGCCCCATGATGGTGACTACCGGCGGCCTATGGATCATCCTCTCTGGACTGACTTCCTTCTTATCCCCGATAAGGTCCTGCCCGTAGGCGGAAAGAAACTTTACCCCGTACCCGTAACCGTCCGCTATCATCTCCAACGCATCGGAATCGAGCCTCTGATTGATCGAAACCATAAGTCCCAGCTGGAAACACTTCTGAATTATCTCCGTCGGATCGACGTCGATGAGCCTGGCGAGGTCCGCTACGGTCGAGTATTCGGGAAGCTTGATCACATTCTTCTCTTCCTCTATTTCCTCGACCTCTTCCTTCCTTTTGCGCCTCTTCGATTTCCTTGTTACCTCAAGCTTTGCAAGCGTCCTTTTCACGCTCTCCTTGACGGCCTTCTGATCCGCATCGGATTTCTTCTCCTGCTTCTTCTCTTTCTTGCTTTTTACCTTTTTCAGCACCCTGCCCGGTTTCTTTTTGGCTTTTTTCTTGACCTCTTTCGAAGCGGCCGCCTTTACCCGGTTAAGGTGTTGCTCTACCAGAACGGCTACACGCTCCTCGACCGTGCTCATGTGACTCTTGACCGTTATACCCTCCTTGACGAGGATCTTGA
>CAZPAH010000045.1:0-12659 GCA_964584495.1 uncultured bacterium
GATCGAGGAGATAAGGGCGGGATTGACGGGGCAACGGTCGATAATGGCCGGACCCTCCGGTGCCGGCAAGACTACGCTTCTCTCGATCCTGGAGCCGGGCCTCGAGATCAGGACGGCCGACGTCAGCGAGAAAACGGGGAAGGGAAAACACACAACGACCCACTTCGAGCTTCATCCCCTCCAATGCGGTGGATTCCTCGGCGATACGCCCGGAATCAGGGAGTTCGGGATATGGGGTGTCTCCAAACAAACCCTGAGAGACTATTTCGTCGATTTCTCCCCGTGGCAGCCGGACTGCCGCTTCGCATCATGCACCCATAGCCATGAGCCCGGGTGCCGCGTGAAAGGGGCGGTGGCCGACGGTGATATCTCGGTGGAGAGGTACGAGAGCTATCTCAGGATACTCGATAATCTTCCCGACAGGCTTGTTTGAAAAGAGGAACGGCCCGGGAAGGCCGTTCCATAGGTAAGGAGAGATTGAAGGTGGTGGGATATTGATCCGCTCTCTACAACTATTACGAATTAAATGGCGATAGGTTCCAAAAAAAAAGGTTTTTCGGAGGCGGTTTGCTGAAAAAGTTCGAAAAGAGGGGAAAACTTCTGCTGGCAAAGGGTGTTTCGGTCTTTCTGGACAAGAAAACCATCGACCCCGTCGATCTCGATAAGGAGAAGATAGACAGGCTTCTCGTAATAAGGCAGCATAACCAGATGGGGGACATGCTGTTGGCGGTTCCCGCCTTCCGCGGGCTGAGAAAAAGGTTCCCCGACGCTGAGATCTCGCTCATCGCCGCTCCGATCAACACCGACGTAATGATCAACAATCCCTATCTGGACAGGGTCTTTACCTATTCGAAGGAGAAGAACAGGAATTTCCTGAATTTAATTTCATTCATCAGGGCTTTGAGAAAAAAGCGCTTCGATGCCGTCATAGTGCTCAATACCGTCTCGTTCTCGATCACCAGCATGCTGCTTGCGGTCATCAGCGGAGCGCGCATAAGGATAGGATCGACGAGCCGTCCGTTCGGCCACGGGTTGTCCGGCGATTTCTACCACATCGAGCTTCCACTGCCGTCGGCCGAAGAGCTGTCCGCCATGCACGAAAGCGAGCACAACCTGTATCCGCTTTCCGCCATAGGCGTGAGGGAGACGGACCTGACCTCCCTTCTAGTCGCCTCTCCCGGCGAAGAGGACGATTGCAGATCTTTCGTCTCGGCCGCCTTCGGAGATGGGACGGGGTACGCCGTCATTCATCCCGGGGCGGGCAAGAAGCAGAACATCTGGCCGCCTGAGAGGTTCGCCGCGTTGGCCGGCCTGCTTCGAAAGGAGTACGGCCTTCTCACGGTAGCCGTGAGCGGACCGGCGGACGGCGATTCTTTGCGCCGTTTTCTCGGAGCGTGCGAGGAACCGGTTCCCGCTGTCGTTTCGTCAGCGGCAGTGGGATTTCTGGGCGCCCTTATGCGTGGGGCCGCGATCACCGTCTGTAATGACACGGGGGTAATGCATATCGCGGGCGCGGTCGGTGCCAGGTGCGCTGCCGTCTTCGGTCCGACCGACCCCGCAAGGTGGAAACCCGTGGGTGAGAATGTGGTCGCGGTGAGGAGGGATGACGGTGATCTCGAGGGGGTCGCCGTCGATGCGGTGATGAAGAGCGTGGCGCAACTTCTCGCTTCCTAGTTGCTCACGAGACGGACACGCAGCTTGATCGTCTCGTCCGCGTTCACGAAAACCTTGTTGGACCAGCTTGCGAAACCTGTTTTCTTGAGATCCACCATATGCTTGCCCGTCGGCAGCAGGATCGGTGAGGAGAGCGGGGTCGTCCCGGTGAACTTTCCGTTTATAAAGACATTGATGCCGTCCTCGATATCGAAATCGAGGTAACCCGTCTTCTTCAGAAGGGTTATTCTCCTGCGGGAAAGCTCTCCCTTCCTGATGACTATGGCCTCCGTGTAATCCCTGAAGTCGGTCTGCCTGCAGGAGATCGTGTGCTCCCCTTCCTCGATTTCGATGGGTCCGTACCTGTTGCCGGAGAGCCTGTAGATGCCGTCGATCGTGATCTCGGCTTCCGGCTCCACCTGGATGTCGATGAACCCTGTCGTTTGGACGATTATCTCCTCTTGCGGCGCGGCCTCTTCAGGTTTCTCCTCCGCTGCGGGAACCGTACCCGCACCCCGGCCGGGCATCTTGGGCGACTCTTCATCGGCCTGCTGGAAAGGTTCCAGTTCCTCCGCGGAGCCGGGGATCAACGCTGCGTCCTCGTTCGATTCGACAGCCGGAGAGGCGGCCGTATCCGGCGGGGACGTCCCTTCATTCAGTGTGGAGTCGATTCCGGGGGTCTCGACGGGGGGGTCCGCTGAAAGCTCCCTGTAGGCGGTCAGCACGGGGCTGTCTTCCGGGGATAAGGGGTTTCTCGCCGAAAGTGCGGATATTCTTCTGCGGGCGATGTCCAGTCCCTCCGGGTTCATCGCGATATAGGCGATCGATGCGGCGGCGACCAGCCCGGTGGCCAGAGGTAATAGCCATTTTCGCCTTCCCCTCTTTTTTACGGCCTTGCCGCTGCCGGCAAGGAGCACGCCTCCATCTCCAGAAACGAGACGGCGGAGCCTGGCTTTCGCGGAGATGACCTTGTCCTGTCCGAGCTGCTCCTCGATCGCCCTCGCCATTTCGATCGCGGTCCTGAACCGTTTGGCGGGATCCCTGTTCAGCGCCTTCATGACCAGCGCTCCGGCTTCATCCGATACTTCGCCGTTGACACCGGAGGGGGGGGTGAGTACGCCGCTGATGATCTTTTGAATAACCGCGGCGTAGTTGCTGCCCATGAAAGGCTGTATGCCCGTCATCATCTCGTAGCAGACCGTTCCGAGAGAGAAGATATCGCTCCTTCCGTCGACACCGTCGCCGATCGCCTGCTCGGGCGACATGTACAATGGAGTTCCTAGCAGTGTGCTGGCCACCGTCTGCTCCATCTGGCTCTGATGAAGCTTGGCCAATCCGAAATCGGTGATCTTGACCTGGCCCTCATTCGTAATCATTATATTGGCTGGTTTGATGTCCCTGTGGATGATTCCCCGCTGGTGGGCATGGTCGAGGCCGATGCATATCTCCCTGGCGATAAGAAGCGTTATCTCTTCGCCGACAACGTGATACTTGTCGAGAAGGTCCTTGAGGGTGATTCCGTCGATGTACTCCATCACGATATAGTAGTTCTTCGAGGAGATCCCCGTGTCTATTATCCTGACGATATTCTCGTGATCGAGGCTTGCGGCCGCTTTCGCTTCGAGCTCGAATCTGCCGGTGAAGTTCTTGTCCGAAGTGAGGTGGGAGTGCAGCTTCTTGATAACCACCTGCCTGTCGAGGGAGGTCTGTATAGCCCTGTACAGGACGGCGGTACCCCCCGTGGCGATGGTGTTGAGTATCTGGTAGTTTCTTCCTTCCATCTCTTTCATTTCGCCGTGGCCAGCCTGAGGGCCAGTGATTCGGGTAGCCCCGTGGCCAGGATCTTGGATTGCGCGGTCCTGACATCGTAGGGGACTCTTCGCATAGATATCGTTCTTCTGCTTGTGTCTACTATGGTGAACGCCGCCTCGTTGAATCCATCTCGGGGTTGGCCCACGCTTCCCGCGTTGATGAGGTACCTGACATCGGGGTCGCATTCTACCGTGCCCCTCGTGAGGACGGCGCATTCCCCGCCGCGAGTGAATCCTATTACTCCGGGGATGTGAGTATGCCCGACGAAGATATAGCCGTCTTCGAAAGCCGAGAATATGCGTTCCGCCTGCGCTATCGTATATATGTATTCCCAGGACAGGGGGGAATCGGGGGATGAGTGGGTGAACAACGATTCTCCTTGCCTATACAAGGGGAGGTAAGCTTTCAGCGACTCGATATGTTTTGGCGCCAGTTTCTTCTTCGTCCACTCGATCGACATCGAGGCGTTCAAATTGAACGACGAGCAGTCTATCACTCCCGCCGCCGCCAGATCGTGGTTGCCGCATATCTTGATGTCGGCATGCTCGTCCACCATTTCGATGCACGCGGCCGGATCCGCGCCGTACCCGACCACGTCGCCGAGGGATACCACGAAATCGGGGGAGCAAACGGCTATTTCCCGGATAACCTTTTCAAGAGCCTCCGAGTTTCCGTGAATGTCCGAGAAGACGAATAGTTTCATTTGATGAACCTAGCGTTTGAATATGAATTCATCCGATCCGATCGCTATCAGGTCCTCCTCTTCGAGAATCTTCTCCTCCATCTGTTCGCCGTTTATCTGAACGTTGGATTTCCCGCTCGTCTTGTGAATGACGTAATCGTCGCCGCACCTGTCGATCTCCACCTTCACGTTGGGGGCGAATAATCCCATCAACCTGATATCACAATCCTTTTTCTTGCCTATCGTCGTTTTTTCGCCCGCCAGGGGTATCTCCTCGTTGTTAGATCTTCTGAACAGCCGTCCCGATTCTTCCCGGGAGGCCGCAAAGTCAACGTTGAATTTTTCCACGCCGCCCTCGGCCGGGCGGAATCCCGGAATGATTACGGTCTGGTCCATTCCACCCTGGGAGCTTTCCTCGCCGGTGGGAATCTGGAAGGCAATCTGGTACTTGCCGATGGTTATGGAATCGCCGTTCTTGAGTGCCGCGCTATCGATCCTATCGCCGTTTAGAAACGTGCCGTTCTTGCTGCTGAGATCCCTGATCAGATATCCCGAGCTGGACGAGATGATTACGGCGTGCTGCCGGGAAACGCTCAGGTTGTCTATGACAATGTCATTTTCCTGGAGACGGCCCACCGTCAACTGCTTTCCGGTGAACGAGTAGGTTTTCAAGGGCCTGTTCTTCAACTTTACTATCAGCTTGGGTGGATCGCTCAGGAAGAAGGATGAGATAGTGCCGAAGTGCTCCGCCGGGATCGGCCTGGCATCCTCCGAGTGCGAGACGATCATGTCGGTGTAGAGATTGATCTCGAAATGCGACCTCGCCGACATGGTGTACACCTTCACGAGGAAATCCTCACGTATGCTGCTTTCCGTATTTTTGCCGAGATGAAGTCCCTGGAAGCATGCCACCGGGATGCCTTCCCTGTATCTCAGCATTATGAGGTTGCCGGGCTGGTTCGCGGTTATCAGCGCGTTCCCGTAATCTTTCTCGGTCTTGTCGAGAAGATCGTCCAGGTCGACCAGCGTTGAGCTGATTTTCAGCTCCGGTTTCTTCTGAAGGTAGATGAGCAGGGAATGATAGAGAATGAGATCGAGCGAGTAGACGACGAGGCGTGGGTACTGTGTCCGTTTCAGCATCTGCAGGAAACGCCTAATCGTTACTCCCTCGAAGCCTTTTTCACCACGGATCCCCGCCCAGTAGAGCTGACCTTCCCTCATGAATAGAAAGTACTGGATATAATCGTTGAATACTTCCAGGACCAGCGGGGTCTGGCGGCTGGTTTCGATATACGAGCGCAGGATCGAATCGAGCTCCTGCGGATCGAAATCGACCGGATTCATCAGGACCCTGTTGTATGGTATCTGTAATCTTGACATAACATTGCAACTTTCAGTATGGTTGACAGAGATTTAATTGCAAGAAAGGTACCAATATTCCCTTTATGACGGCGATGTAACTTCCTGTGGCGCAAGCCGGTTTCCGATTGATCGGAAGGGATGGAAAATGTTAGAATAGATCTTTCGCCGCCGGAATGGCATTTTAGCACTCCGGAGTGAAAAACCGGGCCGTTTCTCCGGCCGGTTTGCCGTGTATCGTGAAGGGGGATCGAAGCGCTCCCGACCTGTTATTAACGCACCAGAGGTAAAAAGGAGGATAACGGGTGGCAGAGACAGGCAAGGTAAAGTGGTTCAATGAGAACAAGGGTTACGGATTTATAATGCAGGAATCCGACGGGCAGGATATTTTCGTGCATTATTCGGACATCGAGGGTGAGGGGTTCAGGACCCTGAGTGAGGGTGAGAACGTGGAGTACGAGCTGACCGAGGGGGCGAAGGGATTTCACGCCAGTAAAGTCAGAAAAATTTGACCCGATGAGGATATCTCTCCGCGCGCTCTAACAGGTGCGGGGGGGGAAGGGGCGGGATCTTGCGGCCCCGATTGAAATATCAAGATCGATCCTTTTATATGAAGGGGGAGGTGAGATTGCACCTCCCCCTTTAAGTGTCCACCGTCTCACGGTGACGGAGCGCTACGAGTTTTCGTTCATCTCAGCGTGAAAACGCCTGAGGTTCCGCTTCGCCTTCTCGTTTCCGGGGTCTATCTCCATGGCCTTGTTCCATGCTTCAACGGCTTCCTCGATCCGGTCGAGCTTGTAGAAAGCGTTGCCGAGATTCGTGTAGGCCGAGCTGTTATCCTTGCTCCTGCCGATCGCCTCGTTGTACATATCGATCGCTTCGGTGTAGGAGCCCAGCCTGTAGAAGACGTATCCGAGGTTGTTGTAGGTCGCGGCGAGATCCGGATTGAGCTCGATAGCCTTCTTGAAAGCTTCCGTCGCCTTTTCCTCCTCGTTCATCTCGGTATATGTCAGCCCTATGTTGTTGTAGCTTTCGGTGAACCCGTCGTCGATCTCGAGGGCCTTGCCGAAAAACTCGAGGGCCTTCTCGTAGTGGCCGTTGTGGTAGGCCATGACGCCGGCGTTGTTGAGACGCCTCGCCTCGGAAAGTTGCCTCTTCTTCTCCTCGTCCTCGAGGTTCTTTTTCTGGTTTTGGACCAGCTCCTCGATTCTGGTGTTATTCTCGGAGATTTCCTCGACGAGTTTCCGGTTTCCCTCCAGGCCTTCCTCGACCGTTTCGATCGTTTTGCCCAGATCGTTTTTCCACTGCGAGACTTCGGATTTGAATTCGTCCACCTTTTCCTCGCTCGAACGGATCTTTTCCTCGATCTCCTCCGTTTTCTCGGCCAGCGTATCGGCGATACTCTCGATGATCACCCGGTTGTCCTGCGACATCGACGATAAGAGATCCTTCAGCTCGTCCAATTTCCCTTCGATACTCTTTCTGATCTCCTCTCCCGATCCGCTCGATTTATCCTCGAGCTCCTTGAAGAGACCTATCATATCTCCCGTGCTCTTCTGCTGAAATTCCCAGGATTTCTCCAGCTCCTCCTTCAGGGATGCTATATCCTCGCCGGCATTGCCGTCCTGCTCGCGAGCCGCCTGAAGCATGATCTCGAAACGGCATTCGTTTTTCTCGTCGTCGTGAAACCGGCAGATCTCGCCGAGGCATTTCACCTCGCCCCTGAAGGATTTTGCCAGGAAGCGGACCGGAAGGGCTTCGCTCTCCATGCGGGACTCCCCGTCCCCGTCGCTTTTCCCGGCTTCTTCGGCGGGATTCATGAAAATATCTTCATCGGCCTGGTGGTCTTCCTGCCCGGCCGCCTCGTCGCCTTCGGAATCATTGACATCACTCTCACGCACCAGCAGCTCTTTATCGCTTCCTTCAAGTATCGATGCCTGGGTGATCAGAGGACAGATCTTCATGGTTTTTCCTTTCACCTATTCCGGATCGAGGTTTCCGGTTTTTTCAAGTAGTTGCACGTCATTCTCTAATTGAGATTCAAGAAATTTCGTGTAGTTTGCGCGGGCCCGAGCGAGGCTGTCCGGACCGCCGTCGCCGTCTCCCGCGGCCGCGAAGGCCGCGGCAGCCCTTCCGTAATCGCCCAGTATTTCGCATGCCTTTCCCTCGATGTAGGAGAGCTCGCGCGAAGTGGCCGATGGCAGGGCTTCCCTGTTTCTTATCGAGAGGATAATCGAAAGAGCGAGGGCCGGCCTGTCGGTCGACATGTAGATCCGGGCGGTAAGAGCCTTCCTGGCGTCTTCTTCTATACGGCCGCCTGTGGCGAGCCGGAGGGCATCGTCGAATCTGCCCAGGTCCGCCGCCGTCGAGATGAGGCCCTCGATCGCACGCTCTTCGAGTCCGGCGATATCCTTGATCCCGGCGGATATTTCCCTCTCGGCCCAATTCATGTAGGATTTCTCTATCCTTCTGAGGATCGAACCGCGGTCGGAGGAAGAATCGACAACCTCTCTGAAAAGGCCTGCCGCCCTTTCGTGCAGGGACTCCTTCTCGAAGATCTCGGCCAGCTCTATCCGCAGGTCTATCGACGCCTCTTCTCCAAGGGCCGAGCAGCCGCGCCTTACGAGCTGCTCCGCTTCGTCGGCTTTCTGCGAGCCGGCGAGGAGCGAGGCTCCGAGCATTATACTTCCGGCTTCCGGCTTTTTCTCTATTATCCTGTATATCCTTTCGACCGTTTCGCCGCGGAGCGGGCCGGTGCAGCCGCGGTTCTCGAGGAGGCATTCGAAAGCCTCATGTGGCCAGTCCCCTTCAAGGTAGCAATCGGCTTTAAGCAGCGATGCCGCGTGGAGCGACTCGCCGGGCCATTCTACGTTCTTCATCGCCGCCAGCATCTCTTCCCAGCAATCCCCGTCGGATTCGAGAGCCCGGCGAAGGTGGACGAGTCCATCCTCATGCTGCCCCGCCCTGGCCTTCAATACGCCGTAAGGCACGAGGAAGCGGCTGTCGCCGTCGTGTGTGTCGAAGAATTCCGATACGGTATTCACCAGTTCGTTCGGGTCGATATCTTCCAGCGAGACGAGCCGGAGGATCGGTTCAAGCGCCTTCTCCGTCTCTCCCGATTTCTCGTAGATTTCTGCCAGGAACCTGTTCGCCTCGTACTGCCCGGGATTGTAATCGAGCATTTCGACGAGTATTCTCACGACCCTTTCCACGGCCGATTCGTCGCGTTCCAATATATCCGAGGCCAGGGCTACGGATTCCGCATGCTTTCCCTCCAGAGAGAGATTCCTCGCCAGGATCAGTTCCAGCCTGATGTCGCCCGATGAGGACTTTTCGAGCCTTTCGAGAGTGGAGCCGAGCCCGGCAAGGGATTCGGGCGGTCCCTCCTGGGCTGATTCGAGAAGCGTGCAGGCCTTGTCGTAGATCTTTTCCGTCCAGGCGATCTCCCCCAGAATACGGCTTATCAACCAGGGCTTTATGCTCAGCGGCAGAAGTCGCTGCAGCCTGTCCCTCACCTTCCCCAGGTACGCCGGCGACAGCTCGAGGCACTTCTCCATCATCGCGACAGCCTCGTCCTCTCGGCCGAGACGCAGCTTCGTCTCGCCGGCTATGTATCTCGCCTCCGCGTTTCGGGGGTTTGCTTCCATGATGATGTTGAGCTCTTCCTCGACCGCCTTCAAATTGGCCTCATCCGATGTAAGGGCCACCGCGAGGCAGCGCAGGCCGTCCTGCCACTTTCCGTCGGCGCTGGATATCCTCGCGCCGTATATATGGAGGGAAGCCGCTTGGGTGGGTGGGAGGATCGAGACGGCCCGTTTAAGCACTTCTCGCGCGAGATTGAGGTGCTTCATGGCGAGCGCCGCCTTGAGCATCTCCTCCCAGATTGCACCGTTCGAAGGATCTTTCTCCACGAGCTTATCGAAATTTTTCATCACGTCCCTGATCTGGCCGGGATCGGACTCGAGAGCCCTGCAGAGGTAGTGGGAGGCCCTCGCCAGTTGGTTCTCCTCCAGGTGCAGTTGATATAGGGCGAGATGCAGGGTCGTGTTGTCTCCGTGTTTTTCGGCGGCCTTCTCGTAGACCGGTATCAGGTCGAGCCGAAGCGAGGTGTCGAAGATCATAAGCTGGTCGAATTCGAAGACGGCTCTTTCCACTTCACCCCTGTTTAGATGGGCCCTCGCCTGCAGAAGCCTGAAAGGAGGCGAGAGCTGCTCTTCCTTAGAGAGCAGATCCATCAACTCGGCGATACCGGACCAGAGCTCTCCGTTCCCGTCGGCGAGATCTTCGATGCTTGCGGCGAATTCGCCGTGGTTATCGGGATTCCTCTTGTAGAATTCGAGCATGTACGGCAGGGCGTCGGATACCCTTTCCTTCTCCAGGCTGAATCCGATCGTAGATACGACCCCTTCAAGATTGACCCCGCAGGTTTCCATGATTACCGTCGTAAGGTTGAAGAGCTCCTCCTCTCCAAGCTCGTTTTTCCCTATCAAGCGGCGCAGGATCGATTCGGCGCTTTCCGAGTTGCCGCATTTGGCGTGAAGCTCCGCCTGGATCGCCAGCAGTCCCGCCTCGTTTTCCGGTTCCTTCTCGATCTTGCGTTTGACCGATTCGAGAAGCGATGGGATCTGTGAAGGATCGAATTCGGCGGCCAGTCGCGCCGCTGCGGCGGCTTTCTCCAAATCCCCCTCCGACAGGAAGAGGTTTGTCAGCAGCTTCTGCGCCGGAGCCGTCTGCATTATCTCCGGATCGGACTCTATCAGGGCTATGATCGAGGGGGCGCGGACCGCCTCCGTTTCGAAGATCTTCTCCAGCTCGCCTACCGCTTCCTTCACGCGCCCGGCCCCTGCCGCCGTTTTGCAGTAAAGGCTTATGATCTCATCGTGGTGAAGGTTTACTGGGGGTAGGAGCGAGAGCCTCTTCAGGGCGAAGTCTTTTCTGTCGATGCACCCGGGGAAGAGGGCCTTGATCGAATCCGCCTCCGCTCCCTGGTCCCAGCCCCCGTCCTCGAGAGCGAGGTAATCGATTATACGGGAAGCTCCCTCGCTTTCCCTGGAGCTCCTGATCAGAAGCTCGCCGGTGAGCATCAGGAAATTCTTCGAGTGTTCCTCCAGGCCGGTGACATAGCTCAAGATCTCCTCGAGCGGAGCGTTCTCCAGCTCGGCCGCCTGGAAGAACCTCGCCTCCGCCTTATCCGGGTGCGATAGGATCTGCGAGGCCATTCCGAGATAGAATTTCAGCGTCGGATCGCCGGGCCGTTCCCTTTCCAGCTCCAGCAGAACCGACCCTATCGTCTGCGCGTCGCCGGGAGAGTTGGCCAGGGCGCGGCCCAAAGGGCCGACCGCCTTGGCGCTTTCCCCGGAAGAGATGTATAGAAGACCGAGTATCAGCTCGTTGTCGGTATAACCGGCCCCGCCCGTGTCCCCCCTTTCGAGGAGACCCCGCGACCGGGTTTCCGAGCGCTTTATCAGGCCAGCTATATAGTCGTCGGAGGAGGTCCTGAACATATCCCTGACCGCATCGATATTCCTGCTTCGCATCAGTGTTTCTATTATGAAGCTTCCGAGCAGCGGATTGAATGTCTGCTTGAACGATTCCCTGGAGAAATCGAGGATCTGGGAGAACATCTTCGGATGTTTTCTAATCGTGGTTTTTAGAAGCGTCACCGCCTGCTTGAAATCGGAGAGCTCGAAGCAGAGCTGGATCGCCTCCATCGCCACATCGAGATCATCGGGCCATTTCTCCAGGCCGTCAAGGGCCCGCCTAAGGGCTCTCTTGTGATCGCCCCTGAGCCGGTCCTGGCTGATCTTCTTGAGTATCTTTTCCTGTGTGAGAAACAAAACGCTACCCCCGACCCTTCGGATTCGATAAGAAATATCCTGAGTAACTGGCGGCCCCGAAGTGGGCGGAGCGAAATCTGTACCACACGGCGAATTTTTTTTGGTCGCTTTAATCGTTGAAAAATCGGGGGTTTAGATGTAGATTTATATCTGCCGCCGGGCCGGATGGGCCCTGGCCCTTGCAATTTGCATAACTATCATTCGCATAAGAGGTTATCTCCCGGCGCTCGAAATACGGGGGGAAACGATGGCAGGAATATTTACAGTATCCACCGAGATAACCTTTTCGGCCTCTCATCGCCTGGACGGTTACGATGGGGATTGCGCGCGCGTGCACGGTCACAACTGGACGGTCCGGGCATACTTCGAGTTCACGAAAACCGACGGCAGGGGGATCACGGTCGATTATCTCGATCTGAAGGCCGACCTGAAGTCGGTTATACTTCCGGTCTACGACCACCGCCACCTCAACGAGATTCCGCCTTTCGATTCGATCAATCCTACCTCGGAAAACCTTGCGGCGCAGATATATAGGTTATGCAGTGAAAGGCTCGATTACCGAAACGGCAGGTTGAGGGAGATAGAGCTCTGGGAAACGCGGACCGACATGGTGCGATATCGTGAAGAGTGATTCGGAAATCAGGGAAAAGGGTCTGGTCCTTCTTTCGGGAGGCCTCGATTCGATCGTATCGCTCGCCGCCGCCGCACGCACATACAATATCAAAACCGCGCTTTTCATCGATTACGGGCAACATTCCCGCGTAAGGGAAAGAGAGGCAGCGACGGCCCTGTCGATCTGCTACGGGCTCTCTCTGGAAGAGGCGGCCCTGCCGTGGCTCGCTTCGATCTCCTCCTCATCGCTTATATCGGGGAAGGGCGAGCCGCCGCCTGTCACAGGGGCGGAAGAGCCCGGAGTGGCCGATGAGATCTCGCGGAAGGTCTGGGTGGAGAACAGAAACGGGATATTTCTCAATATCGCGGCGGCCTATGCGGCCGTCAGGGACTGCCGGGTCGTCATAGCCGGTTTCAACAGGGAGGAAGCGGCGACATTTCCCGATAACAGCGGCGGTTTCATCGACGCGGTGAACGTCGCCCTGTCCATAGGGGCAGGCTGCCGGGTAAGGGTCGAATCCCCAACGGTTTCGATGAGCAAGAGGGAGATAGTGGCGCTCGGTCTCGATCTCGACATCCCCTGGGAAAATATCTGGAGCTGCTACCGTGGGGGGGAGAGGATGTGCGGTCTCTGCGAATCCTGCTCCCGGCTCGCGCGGGCCCTGTCCGGGACCCCGGCGGAGGACAGGGTGGAATTTCAAAGG
>CAZPAH010000045.1:12669-20438 GCA_964584495.1 uncultured bacterium
ACGCGATTCACACTGCTTATCCAGATTTTCTGAGCGTGAACGTGCGGAATCAGGTTTTTCAAGAGAACAATCCGTTTATGTCAGAGAATTTCAAGCGGATAGGCAGCCCGATTGAGAGGAGAGAGGTTCGAGCTCGTTAGCACGAAATGGATCGGGAAAGACAGGGAGTACACCGGCGAAGAGCTGCGAGGCCACTTCGTGAGGGAGATCTCCGGTATACGTGGAGACGGGGTCGTGGCTTTTCCGGGCGGTTGCGATGTGAAGGGAGCCGATCTTGTCGATCTGGAGGACGCCGAGGCGGGAAATACGATCAAGGCGGCCCGGATGATCCATTTCATCGGGGAGCATTTTCTCTGTCCCCTAAGGGAGGGGAATTACCGGCTGAGACTGTTCATCTCGATTATCGGGGAGCTGATCGAGGAGAGAAGCCGTGGAACCGTGGTGAGAAGGAAGGGTGACGACCTCTATATCGGGGATAGGAAGCTGACGGTGGCCATAGTCACCGTAACCCCCGCCTCCTCTCTATTTCACTGCGGCGTTAATATAGATCCGTCGGGGGCGCCCGTTCCGGCAGTGGGGATAGAGGAACTGGGTCTCGACCCGGAGGATTTCGCCTTGGAGGCGCTGTCGAGGTACCGCTCGGAGATCGAATCGGTCGAGTACGCCGTTAGAAAGGTAAGGTCGGTGTGCTGATGAATCCCGCTGGACCTTCCGGCTACGTGACGGAGATCTTCAGGTCGATCCAGGGGGAAGGCATATATACCGGTGTGATGCAGGTCTTTATCAGGATGGCCGGGTGCCGGCTTTCCTGCTCCTACTGCGATACGCCCTCCTCCGCCTCCCGTTCCGCCGAATGCATCCTGAGGGGATCGCAGCGGGATACCGCGATTCCAAACCCCGTCGATCCGGCGGAGGTGTCCTGCTTTGCACGTTCGCTGGCCGGGAGTGCGGCGGGTGTGCACTCCCTCAGCGTCACCGGCGGAGAACCGCTCGAGCAGCCGGACTTCCTTTCCGCCTTTCTCGGTCTCTTCCAAACATCGGGATGTCCCGTTTACCTGGAGACTAACGGCCTCGAGGAGGAGGGGGCGGGGGCGATCGCGCCCCTCGTCGATATCGTGGCCCTCGATCTTAAGCTCCCCTCCGTTTGCGGAGGAGGGGATCTCTTCGCCGTCTACGAAAGGGTCCTGCCTCTCTTCCGCGGGAAAGAGCTTTTCTTCAAGGTCGTCCTGCCGGCCAAGTTCGATAGGTCCGAGTTCGACGAGGCGGTGCGGTTGGCCGCACGGTTCGACCGGAGGCGGCCGTTCGTCGTGCAGCCGGCGACCGGATCGAAGGGCGGATGCGAGCCCGCCCCCCGGCTTCTCCTCGAATCTTACGAAGCGGCCTCGATCCATCTTGACGATGTAAGGGTTATACCGCAGTGCCACCGGCTTACCGGCCTGCCCTGATCTGTATTCGGGGGTACAAAGAAAGTATAAAAAAACGGGCTGAGTCGAACGGCCCGCGGCGGAGATAAAAAAGCTGCGAGATGATACGATGCAGGGTCGGGTTCGTGAAGGCGGCGACCACCTCGCAGCGATCACTGCATACAGCAAACGGTGTACCAGAGCTAATTCGAAAATTGCGCCTATGGAGGTAAGAGGCAGCCGGTAAAGGAGTTTACCTTTCCGGACGCCGCAATCCGGTTTCCCTTAAAGTCCCAATGATTTCCTATTGTTACCGCAGGCCGATATAGGCCCAATATCGGATTATAGCGAAACTGCAATGCAGCGTGTACGTTCCTGCAATGCTCGCCGGTCTATCCGGGTATTTTGTTTCAAGGGAATAATATAGTATAAGAATTCACTTGACAGCTTTTTCCATTTCGTTTAGTAACTTCTTTAAGCTCAAAACAGTACGTTTCCTGCACTAACGTGCGAAGGAAGATATAATCCTGCTGCCGGAAGGAGGAAAGGGTTATGACCAAAGCCGAGATAGTAGAGAATATTTCCAGCAGGACCGGATTGACCAAGAAAGAGGTTGCGGAAGCGGTCGATCAGTTTCTTCACTGCATCTCGAAGGGTCTTGCCGAAGGGGAACACTATGAGATCAGGGGTTTCGGAACCTTCAAGGTAAAAGACCGCAAAGCGAGGATGGCAAGAAATCCCAGAACCGGCGAGCCGGTACCGGTTCCCGACCGCAAGGTTCCCGTCTTCAAGGTTTCCAGGGAACTCAAGGAGCTGGTTGCGCAGCAGTAAGCTGTTGGTTTCGGCAATCTGAATCCCCTCCCCGCCCCTTCCAATCTATGGATGGAGGGTGGTTTGTATCCAATCCGCTTTAAAACGGGTAGGTAGAATAATGGGTCCCGGTACCGTCGATTTGAGAAGCGACACTGTAACCAGGCCGTCCGCCGGCATGCGCAGAGCGATGGCCGAAGCGGTCGTCGGCGATGACGTCCTAGGGGACGATCCATCCGTGAAGCAGCTGGAGGAGAGGATCGCCGCCCTGCTGGGAAAGGAGGCGGCCGTCTTCACGCCGAGCGGAACGATGGCCAATCTGCTCGCCGTACTATCGCAGACCAGGCCCGGTGATGAGGTGATCCTCGACAGGAACTGCCATATTTTCAACTACGAGGCTGGAGGGGCGGCGGCGATAGGGGGAGTGCAGCTTCTTCCGCTCGATGGTGAGAGGGGCTTTCTGCCCGTCGATCGGCTCAACGACGCAGTCAGGCCGGTCAATATCCACCATCCCCGCACTTCTCTCGTAACGGCCGAGAACACGCATAACCGAGGGGGCGGCGGGATATATCCTTTCGAGGAGCTCGAAAAGGTGTCGCTTTTTGCCCGGGAGACGGGCCTGAGGTTTCATATCGACGGGGCGAGATTGTACAACGCCTCGGTCGCAACGGGGATACCGTTGAGCCGTTACGGTCCCCTCGCCGATTCCTTCAATATCTGTTTCTCAAAGGGGCTTGGCGCTCCGATAGGCTCCGTCCTCGTGTCGGACGGCGCGGCGGTCGCGAAGGCGAGGTCCTGGAGAAAGAGGCTGGGTGGAGGTATGAGGCAGGTGGGGATAATAGCTTCGGCATGTATCTATGCCCTGGAAAACAATATCGACAGGCTTTCGCAGGATCACGAAAGGGCGTCGAGGATAGCGGCGATGATCGAGGAAAAGCAGGCCCTGCGCCTCTCCTTCCCGGTCGAGACGAATATCGTGATCTTCGAGGTCGCCGATCGATCGTTCGACTTCGATAGGTTCTGCGCCGATCTGGAGGAGGCGGGTATACTGGCGCTCAAGATAGGGCCGGAAAAGATGCGGATGGTCACTCACCTGGATATAACCGACCGGGATATCGACTACCTCGGGGATGTCATTTCCCGGATCTGCTGAGACAAGATGAGATCGTTCGGCTTTTACCTCGTGAGCACGCCGATAGGAAACCTGGGCGACCTCTCGCCAAGGGCGGTCGAGGCTATCAAATCGGCCGACATCCTGCTGGCCGAAGATACCCGGAAGGCCAGGATACTCCTGAACAGACACGGCGTGGAAATCCCCGTCCGCCCCTACCACGATCATAACAAGGAACGGATCACTCCCTCGATCGTTGAAAGGATCGCCGCGGGCGAAAGGATGGCCCTCGTCACCGACGCGGGCACTCCGGGAATATCCGATCCCGGTTACTATCTCGTTAGGAAGCTGATAGAGAAGGGGATAGAGTTCACGGTGATACCGGGGCCGAGCGCGGTCACGACGGCGCTGGTCCTGTCCGGGTTTCCCCCGGACAGATTCACGTTTTTCGGATACGTTCCGAGGAAGAAGACGGCCCGCGAAGCCGCTATAAGGGGAGCGGGAGAGGGGCTCGGGACCTCGATATTTTTCGAGAGTCCGCATAGGCTGATCAGGACGCTCGAGGTGATCGGCGATCTCTTCCCCGAACGGGAAGTGGCGGTAGCGCGGGAGATGACCAAGATCCACGAGGAGATACGCCGCGGAACGGCCCGGAGCCTGATCGATTATTTCGGCGGGGGCAGGATCAGGGGGGAAATTACCCTCCTCATCAGAGGGACGCAGACAAAAGGGAACCGTGGAACAACTTGACATCCGTCCCGCCGCCGATTCATAATACTCTTCCTAAGTGTGTTTGGCGCCGCCTGTCGGCGCGGTAACGGAAGGCTCGTATTGGCGGAAAAGGTTGAAATAAAGAACAGGTTGCGGGTGCTTCTCGATCCGGTTGTCGCTCTTCTGTCGCTGATAGGTGTCTCCCCGATGGCGGTGACCCTCTTCGGGATACTGCTCAGTATGGTGGGCGCGTTGTTCGTCGCCAGGGGGAACCTTCTGGTCGGTGCGATTATCCTGATATTCTCCGGGTTATGCGATGTGCTGGACGGGTCCCTGGCGAGGAGCGAGGACAGCGTATCGAGATTCGGGGCTTTTATAGATTCCACAGGGGACAGGCTCACCGAGCTCGCCTATTTCATCGCCCTGGTCTTCTATTATGCCGATCGAATCCCGACAAACAGGTTGATGATCTTTGTCGTTCTGGCGGCCCTGACGGGATCGCTTCTTACCAGCTACGCGAGGGCGAGGGCCGAGGGGCTGGACCTGGAATGCAAGGTGGGATTTCTTGAAAGACCCGAAAGGGTCGCTATGATGGTCGCCGGACTTCTGCTCGGACGCATCGTCCTTTCTATTATGCTCGTGATTCTAGCGGTTCTGAGTATCTACACGTTCATTCAGCGCGTTCTGCACGTCAGGAAAGCGACTGCCGCGGATGTAAACGGGGGTTTGCCGGGGTCCTGACGGCCCGCCGGCATCCCTAAAGATTCGGACCGCCCAGGAATTACAAGGCGTACACGGTTTCGGTTTCCTCGCGGATGGTGCGGCACTCCATCCGGATTACTGGAAGTATGAAGTCAAATCTCAAACCGATCCTTAAAACTTCGGTTCCGATCGTGGTCGATCTCGGGGCCCAGATCATCATGTGGACGGTCGAGACGATACTGGTCGGGCACATCGCCGCCGCATCGATGGCCCGGTTCTACCCGGGGCTCGGCGCCACCGGGGTGGACGCGCTGACCGCGGTGGGAAACGTGGTGCAGATCATCCTGTTCACCTGCACGATACTTCTCATATTCGTCTTCGGGGCCACGATAACGATCAACAAGCTGCTGGGCGAAGGTAAGAAGGAGGATGCCAATCATTTCCTCGGGCAGACCCTCTTCACCGCTCTTTTCGCCGCCGTCGCCATATCGTTGGTCTGGTACTTCTTCTCTCCTTTCATATTCAAGACGATTCTCGGCACCTCCAGAGCCGTCACGGCGGCCGGAGTGGATTATTTCAGGGTAGTGTCGTGGTTCGCTCCGTTCGTCCTGATGAACTTCGTGGCGATAGGGATAGTGAGGGGCGCCGGCGATACGCATCTGTCGATGATAACGGGACTGCTCGTTAATTCCATACATCTTGTGCTGGCCGTGATCCTTATATTCGGAGTGTCGATATTCCCCGAGCTGGGAGTGAAGGGTGCGGCCCTTGCCGCGGGGATCGGCCATACGACAGGCTGTATCTTCACTTTCAGCGTGATCCTGCGGGGAAGGAGCGTTCTTACCTTCAACCGCGGGGATTTCAGGAGCGTCAACAGGAATAGTATAGTCAAGATCGTCCAGACGGGGATCCCGATAACCCTAGAGCAGCTTGCGTGGATGACCGGGATGACTATCGTCATCGGTTTCAGCAACAGGCTGGGACCGCTGGCGGCCGCGGCGCATATCGTAGTGCTGAACTTCCAGCGTCTCTTCTCGATAATGTACCAGGCCTTTGGAATGGGGGCCCTTACCCTGGTCGGGCAGCGTTACGGGGCGAAGCAGCACGAGAGGGCCAGGCAGACGACGAGGGTCTTCTTCTGGCTCGTGGGGGGAGTCGTCCTTTTTCTCGCATCGATCATTTTCTTCAGATCGAGATATATGGTGCTGATATTCACTTCGGATGCCGGCGTGGTAATGCTCTGCACGACGATCCTGAAAATCGTGGCGTTCGTCCAGATACCGAAGGCGCTTTCCTATATCTATTCTTTCAGCCTGCGGGGCGTAGGCGAGAACAGATACCCGATGTACCTCGCCTTCATAGGAATTTTCGTCTTCGAGGTATTGCTGGGATTCAACCTCGCTTTCACATTCAAGCTCTCCCTGGCCGGGTTGTGGATCGCTGCCGGCGTGGACGAGATATTCAAGGTTTCCCTTATGATCAGGCGTTTCAGGATGAGGATAAGGGATCTGACATCTTTCGCATCGGAGTAGAACTATGAGAGGACTGCTGATTACCTTCGAAGGGATTGAGGGTTCGGGCAAATCGACCGTAGCCCGGGAGGTGGCGGACAGGCTGGAGGAATCCGGAAGGGAGATTGTTCTTACCCGGGAGCCCGGCGGGACGGTCACCGGCGAGGATATAAGGGAGATTCTGCTCGATCCGGCCAGGGCGGGGATGTCTCCCCGCTCGGAACTTCTACTCTACCTCGCGAGCAGGGCACAGCTGGTCGACGAGGTTATCGCTCCGGCCCTCGAAAAGGGGGTTGTGGTTATATGCGATCGTTATATCGACGCCTCCGTAGCCTATCAGGGATGGGCCCGGTCGTTGGGCGAGGAGCTGGTCGAGGAGCTGAACTCGTTCGCCGTCGGCAGGGCGGTTCCCGACGTCACGTTTCTTCTCGATCTGCCGGTGGAGGACGGTTTCAGCAGGGGGCCGGAGGAGCGCGAATCTTCGGGGGCGCGAGGCAAGGACAGGCTGGAGCGCGAGGACAGGGAATTTCACGAAAAGGTGAGGGAGGGGTACCTGAGGATAGCGAGGCGGGAGCAGCAGAGAGTGGTGGTGATCGATGCGTCGCTGCCGCTGGAGTCGGTCGTCGAAGAGGTTTTACGGAACCTTCAATCGCGCGAAACGTAAATATTCAGGTAAAGTAAAAGCGTTTGATTCGCCGGGGAGTGAATGACTATATTAAACCAGGTTTATCGGGCGGCATGGCAGGGGTAAGGCACGGTTGATAATAGCGCCCGTGCGAAGAACGTAACGGGCGGTCCCGCCGCCTCGTCGCTGGAAAGTTGGAGGTCGATTTTGAAGCTGAATAGAAAACTGGTGCTCATCACCGTATTTATAGCGGTCGTCGCCGCCGGCGCCTTCTATGTATGGGCGGAGGATAAGGATGAAAGGAGCCAGGAGACCGGGATGGAGGATCTGGACCGCTTCAGCGAGGTCCTCAACAAGATCCTCAATTATTACGTCGAAGAGAAGAGCATGAGCGAGCTGATAGACGCGGCGATCGAGGGCATGCTCGGCGAGCTCGACCCCCATTCGATCTATTTGAACAAGCTGCAGTACCAATCGTTGATGATAGATACGAGGGGGGAGTTCGGAGGTCTGGGCATAACGATCTCGGTCAGGGACGATTATCCGACCGTCATCTCGCCGATAGAGGACACTCCCGCCGACAGGCTCGGCATTCAGGGGGGAGACAGGATAATAGAGATCGAGAAGAAATCGACGAAGGGTTGGTCTTCCGACGAGGCGGTGGCCCAGTTGAGAGGGGAGCCGGGTACGCAGGTCAATATTACGATAGGAAGGGAAGGCCTTCAGGACTCGCTCTACTACACGATCACACGCGAGATAATAAAGGTGCCGAGCATCACATACAGCGATATCATCGATAATGTAGGATATATAAGGATAGCGAGATTCGCCGAGAAGACGGGGCATGACCTCGAAGTTATCCTGAGGGAATACGAAAACCGTGGGATTGAAGGGGT
>CAZPAH010000046.1:0-20272 GCA_964584495.1 uncultured bacterium
CTTGCCGGGGCAGGTGTCAGGGAGATAGTAGTCATCGCTCAGGAGACGACGGCCTGGGGAAGGGACCTTCCGGAAGGCGGGACCTTTTCGGATCTGCTTGACGATCTGGTCCTGGTTCCGGGAATCGAATGGATCAGGCTGATGTACATGCATCCGGCGCATATCGACATCGGAAGGGTTTCCCGGGTTGTCGGAACCGGAAAGGTGCTGCCGTATATGGATCTTCCGGTGCAGCATATCTCCTCGAGGATCCTTGCCGAGATGGGGAGGGGGTATGACGGAGATCGGCTGCGGAAGATGCTGGATTCTTTTCGTTCGAGTATTGACCGTCTCGTCCTGCGCACGACCGTTATCGTCGGATTCCCGGGCGAAACGGAAGAGGAGTTCCGCGAGCTGGTGACTTTTCTAGAGGATTTCAGGTTCGATCACGTAGGGATCTTCCCGTATTCTCCCGAGCCGGGCACGAGGGCGTTCGATATGGGCCGGCGGGTGCCGGAAAGTGTGATACGGGAAAGGGTCGATGAGATCGGCGCCGTACAGATGGATGTTTCGCACGAAAAGCTCCTTGCCCTCGCGGGTTCGAAGCTCAAGATAATCGTCGACGCCGAGCTAACTGAGGACGAGAAGCCTCTGGATGATGTTTGGGGGGTGGGGAGATATTACGGGCAGGCTTTCGAAATAGACGGTGTCACGTACCTTTCCGGGAGATTTTTCCCCCCCGGCTCCTTCGTTACAGGAAAGGTCGAAGAGGCGGCTCCATACGATCTTTTTGCGTCGGTGGAGTGAGATTTTGTTTGACATTTAAAGATAATTACTGAATATAATTCACGTTAAGATGGAACTACGGGTATCCGGACGCATATAAGGATCGAACCGTCCGAATATAATGGAGGTAGCGGGTGCGTGTGTTCAGAAACAAGGGTGTCGTTTCCAAGCTCGGCTTGTTTATTTGTGCGGTCTTTCTGATCTCGGTCGTTCCCGTCACCAGCTCTCCGCATGGAACGGGCGAGACGATTCTCACGAATTACGAAATTCTCGAACGTGTCTCTTCCGAGGCGATCGACGAGATGATGGCCAATATGCCCCCTCTCCCCAAGGGCAGCTTTATAATGCTCGTAAGGGCGAGAAGCGCCGGGAGCATGGATTTTATTTTTGAGAACATGTTGCTAAAGAAGATGAAGGAAGCCGGATTCAGGCTTGCTACCAAAACGACGACAAAAGCCCAGGAGGAGAAGACTGACGAGAGCAGGCGGCCTGATTACGAGTTTTCCTACCAGCTGATCAGGATGACGCTGCAGTACCCCGATATCGGGAGAAGCTACTGGGTAGGCGCGAAGGAAGTTGAGAGAAGGTCGGAAGTGGGAGTCTTCTGTCAAATGGCCGATCTTTCTTCCGGGGATATCATCTGGGTCGGTGAGACCGAGAAAAAGTACGAGGACAGGATAGCCTATTCTTCTCTGGAAGAGGTTGAAGATCCACAGCATGACTTCACCAGGCCCCCGAGGAATGAGTTGAAATGGAGCAAGCTCGTGGAACCGGTCGTAGTAGCGGGCATCGTTACGGGCCTGGTATACCTCTTCTTTTCCAATCAGTCCAGTAACTAGTGATGCACTGCGCGAAAGGGGGGCGGCGAATCATTTCCATTCCCTGTCTCAGAAGGACCGCGTGCGTGTTGTATATCGCGCTGCTCGTATCCCTGCCGTCGTGCGGGAAAAAGACGCTGCTCGACAGGGTGGAAGAGGAGTACGGTAAAGGGAATTACAGGGAGGTCGTCTTTTTGGTGCGGCATCATTTCAGGCAGGGCGGGGAGAGATCGCCCCAGCTCCTCTTTATCTCGGGGAAAGCCCTTCTTAGGATGGGCATCGAGGCAGACGCCGGGGCCAGCTTCGCGGAGATATACAGCGCCGACACGACCTGGGCTCCCCAAATTGCGGCCTTGTTCCAGGAAGAAGCGATTCTCAATCTTGAAAACGGATCTATTCCCAAGGGAAAGAGGATGATGGTTCAGGCGGTGAACTACCAGTCCAAGCTGGATTTCGGCAAGTACAACGCGGTGGCGGGGGAGATCCTGCTCGAGCAAAAGGACTACGAAAAGGCGATCTATTTCTTCGAGTCATACCTCGACCAGTGCGCCGATACGACCGGGGCGGCGGGTGTCATGATGAACCTGGGGAGCGCGTACGAGAGCCAGGGGGAAAAACTCAAGGCGATAGAGCTGTACAGGCTCTTCCGGGAGCGATATCCTAAGAGCCGGTTGGCGTCGACGGCGAGGTGGAGGCTGGAGAACCTCCTGTTGAGCACGGGGGAGGAACTCTACTCGGGGGGCGAGAGTGACGAAGCGGAAAACCTGCTCCTTGACCTTGCGTCGTCAGCTGGGAATCCGCTCGTCCGCGAGCGGGCGAATTTCATGCTCGGCGAGATCTTCGAATCCAAATTCGAGATCGAGAGGGCGGTGCATTATTACACCGAGGTGGTGAATCTCAACCTCGGTTCGAGCGGCAGGCTGGCGGAAAAGGCCAAGGAAAGGATTGTGAAGCTTGAGAAAGCTAGAGCGTTACGTTGAGCGGACTGCAATGGGCGCCGTACTGGCGATCATGGTCCTTGTCCTCTATTCGTGCGGCGGGCCCTATATGGGCCGGAGCGTGAACCAGCCGGATGAAAAGCTCGCAATAGCCGACGATCTCTTCGAACGCGGCAAGTACCACGATGCCGCCGTCGATTATCGTGATTTCCTGGCCGTCTTCGCGGGTGACGACAGGTGTGACTTCGCCCAATTCAGGGTTGCCGAGTGCTACAGGCTCGACGAGGATTACGCCATGGCGGCCGTCGAATACAGGATCCTCATCAACGATTACGGATACAGCGAATATATCGACGATGCCTATTTCCTGGAAGGCCTCTGTGCGTTCAAGCAAACGCAGATCGTCGAGAGGGACCAGTCAAAATCGTATGAAGCGCTCGGCAGGATAAACCGGTTTCTTCAACTCTTCCCCGACAGTCCCAGGCGCGCGGAAGCCGAACGGACGAGGGACGAGATATTCGACATCCTGGCGGAGAAGGTCTTTATAAGCGCCAAACTCTATTACTCCAAGAAGCACTACAGCTCCGCGATGATCTATCTGAGGAAGGTTGTCTCGAATTATCCGGAGACGGTATGGGCGGCGAGAAGCCGTTATTACATTGGACGTATTCTCGAGTACAGGGGGGAAAAGGAGGAGGCGGCCCGGGAGTACAGGGATGTCACCGGCTCGGGACTCGAGTTCAAGGAAAAAGCGGATGCCGAACGCAGATTGAGAAACTTATCCGGGGAGTAAGATATTGGGGGCAGAAGGAAAAATCGGGCTTTTCGGGGGATCGTTCGACCCCGTGCATCTGGGGCACCTCATCCTAGCCCAGAGGGCGGCCGATTTCGTCGGTCTCGACCGCGTCTTTTTCATTCCCACCGCCATGCCCCCTCACAAGACGACGAGAAAACTGACCCCCTTCGAAATCCGCAGAGAGATGCTCGAATTGGCGCTATCTGACAACGATAGGTTCGAGTTGTCGATGATAGAGAACGGCGGGAGCGTCTCGTACACCTACGAAACGATCAATCAATTCAGTGAAAAGGGATACGGGCGCGAACAGCTGCATCTGCTGGTCGGCAGCGATTCCCTGAGCGAGATTCCGACCTGGAAGAATCCCCAGATCATATTTTCGAAGGCCACTATCGTCGCGATGCATCGGCCGGCGTACGATCCTCCCGATGACTTTCCCGACGACTCGGCGATCATCATGATAAATACCGGGTGTAACAACATCTCGTCGAGCGAGATAAGAAGACTGGTATCCCAGGATCGTTCCATAAGATACTTGGTTCCCGCCGCGGTAGAAGAATATATAATAAAAAACGCGCTGTACAGAGGACACGCCTGACGGAGAATGGCCATGTCATTTTTTATTATCGACGGCCATGCGATTGCCTATAGGTCGTACTATGCCTTCATCAGGAATCCGCTGGTTAATTCTAAAGGCGAGAATACCAGCGCGGTGTACGGCTTCATCAGGGTTCTGCTTCAGATAATGAAGAAGGAAAATCCGGAGGGCCTCGTCTGTGTCTTCGACAGCAGCGAGGATACCCAACGCCACAAGGATTTTCCGGAGTACAAGGCGCAGCGGGAGGAGATGCCCGATGATATGTCGAGCCAGCTCCCGGTGATCTTCGATCTTCTGGATGCCCTGGGGATTCCCGTTGTGGCCGTTCCCGGGTTCGAGGCGGACGATATCATAGCGACATTCGCGAAGGAAGCGGCCGAGGAGGGCAAGGACGTGAGGATCGTCACCGGGGACAAGGATCTTTTCCAGTTGCTCTCCGACAGGATTCGAATTATCCGTCCGGGAAAGGGGACGAATCTCACGGACAACATCGGCCCCGAGTATCTCGGTAAGAAGTACGGGCTCAAGCCTGACCAGATAGTCGATTTCCTCTCGTTGATGGGAGATAGCTCGGATAATATACCCGGAGTGAAGGGTATAGGGGAAAAAACCGCCCTGAAGCTGCTGCACGAGTACGGCTCGCTCGATGCCATACTCGAGAATTCCTCGAGCGTCGAGCCGGCGCACGTAAGGAAAAAGATTGAAGAGGGAAAGGATGCGGCCCTTTTCTCGAGGGGACTCGTCACCCTGGTCGACGTGCCGTTGGAACCGGCGTGCAGGGACATCAAGCGGGGCGCCCCCGACGAGGAGAGGCTCACGAAAATTCTGCTCGATCTGGAGTTTCACCAGATAATAAGAGAGCTGTCGCTCGGCTCGGTAACGGAAGACGAGAAGACCGGATACAGGCTCGTTTCCGCCGGGGAGCTCGAAAAGCTGGCCTCCACTCTCGAATCGAAGGAGGGATTCGTCCTCGATGTCGAAACGACTTCCCTCGATCCGATGAAAGCCCGGATTGTGGGAATAGCCTTCTGTACAGAAAGAGGGAAGGCCTGGTACGTTCCCGTGGCGGCGGAGGATGAGGGTGGGCCGGTAACCCTGTTTGAAGGCGGTGGGAAAAGCGGGGGCATACCCGGCGACGAAGTTAAAAAGCTGCTCGGTCCCGTTCTCGCCTGCATGAAGACGGCCAAGACGGGGCATAACATCAAGTACGATCTCGAAGTTCTCGAAGCCAACGGTTACGCCGTGGGCAACGTGACCTGGGATACGATGATAGCTTCATACTGTCTCGATCCTTCCCGCCGCTCTCATTCGCTGGACAACCTCGCCCTGGATCATTTCCGGCACAGGATGATCCCGTACAAGGATCTTTTCGAGAAGGGAGACAGGGAGAAGGATATCCGCAGGGTACCTCTCGAAAAGATGAGGGACTATTCGTGCGAGGATGCCGATTTCACCTTCAGGTTGAAGGAGAAGTTCGAGAAGGAGCTTTCTCCGGCGGGCGTGGACAAGCTCTTCAGGGATATCGAGATGCCACTCAGCTTCGTTCTGAAGAAGATGGAACAGGAAGGGATATCGCTGGACGTGCCGGCGCTCGGTTCGCTTTCGAAGGAAATATCGGCCGAGCTGGACGGGCTCACCGAGGAAATACACCGTGAGGCGGGAGAGGTCTTCAATATCAATTCGAACAGGCAGCTGCAGCAGATCCTGTTCGGGAAGCTGAAGCTGCCGGCGGCGAAAAAGACGAAAACAGGCTACTCCACGGATGTGGATGTTTTGACGGACCTTGCGATCGATCACCGGATCGCAGGGCTGCTTCTCGAATACAGGCAGGCGGCGAAACTTTCCAGCACTTACATCGATGCGCTCCCCGCCCTGGTCAATCCTTCGACAGGGAGGATTCATACTTCGTTCAACCAGACCGTGACGGCGACGGGAAGGCTTTCCTCCAGTGATCCGAACCTTCAGAATATACCGGTAAGGGGGGAGATGGGCAGACAGATAAGGAGCGCTTTCGTGCCACGCAAGGGGAATATCTTTATCGACGCCGATTACTCCCAGATCGAATTGAGGATCATGGCGCATCTGTCGCGCGATCCGGAGCTTCTGTCGGCGTTCAGGGATGAATGCGATATACATACTCGCACCGCCGCGAGGATATACGATGTCGATGAGAAGTCGGTCGGGAGGGAGATGAGGAATGCGGCCAAGACGATCAATTTCGGAGTGATCTACGGCCAGGGACCCAGAGCGCTTTCCCAGCAGCTAAGGATTCCTTTCGAAGAGGCAAAGCGGTTCATCGACGAGTACTTCGAAAAATATCCCGGTATAATGGAGTTCATCGAGAAATCGAAGAAGGAAGCGAGGGAGAAAGGGTACGCGACGACCCTTCTTGGAAGGAAGCGCCCGCTTCCCGATATAAACAGCGAAAACGGCAGGTTCCGGTCTTTCTCCGAGAGGATCGCGGTCAATATGCCGATACAGGGGACTGCGGCCGACCTGATCAAGCTGGCGATGATAGATATCGATCGCGCGATCGAGGAAAAGGGGCTGCGGAGCAGGATGGTTCTACAGGTTCACGACGAGCTTCTTTTCGATGTGCCGGAGGAGGAGCTCGACGAAATGCTCCGGCTGGTAAGGAAATTGATGGAGGGGGCGTACCGGTTGGACGTGCCCTTGAAGGTCGATATCGGCACGGGGGCGAACTGGCTGGAGGCGCACTGATGAGACCTCCGCTGATAGTGGTGACCGGTCCGATCGCTTCGGGAAAATCGACCGTCGCCGAGATCATGGCGCGGGGCGGAGGGTGCCTCGTCGATGCCGATCTGCTGGCCCACGGGGTCTTCAACGATCGGCGCCTTAAGGAGAAGCTTCGGGAGCATTTCGGCGAATCGATTTTCACGAGGGGCGGAGGCGTTTCAAGAAAAAGGCTCGGAAGGCTCGTTTTCTCGGACGACGCGGCGCTGGAGAAGCTAGATTCGATCGTGAGGAGCGGCATCAAGAAGATTATCACCGAAAGAATCAAGATACTGCGGAGGACCGAAAAATACATTGTTCTTGATGCGGTCCTGTTTTTTAAGTATAAATTCACCTTCAAGACGGATCTTACGATTCGTACGGAGGCCTCGAGGGAGACCCGGGTGCGAAGGCTGATGAGACGCAACGGATTTTCCAGGGAGGAGGCCGAGCTGCGTATAGAGAGCCAGAGGAAACTTGCCGGGGATTGGAAAAAAGCCGATATTGTGATCAATACGGATACCGGACTCCGTCGGCTGGAGAAAGAGGCAGCCAGGATACGCGACGAATTTATCGCGGAGCACTGCACTCCCGGAGGGAAGCGAGATGGAAGATAGAATATCGATCAAGGAAGTGGAAGAGGCCGCGGCGGGACTGAAGAAGCGGCTTTCCAGCCTGAAGGAGTATCTTTGACCTCGAGCGGTTTAAGAAGGAAGTCGCCCGTATCGAGGGGCTGATGTCCCGGCCGAACTTCTGGAACGATCGAGAAAAGGCCGAGGACCTGGTATCGCAGCTCAAGAAATTTAAAGGCACTCTCGATCCCTACGTCAGGTTGAGCAAGGATATAGAATCTCTGAGCGAGCTGGCGGCCCTCGCCGAAGGAGAGGGGGATTCGATACTTGCCGAGCTCGATTCGGAGCTGGAAGAAATAGAGCGTCGCTTGAACGAGTTCGAGCTTCTCGTTCTTCTGTCGGGCGAGCACGACAGGGGCAATGCGTTGATGAATATACACCCCGGTGCCGGCGGGACCGAATCCCAGGACTGGGCGGAGATGCTGCTCCGCCTGTACACCAGGTACATGGACAGGAAGGGCTACGATTACAGGTTGCTGGATCTTCAACCGGGCGATGAAGCGGGGATAAAGAACGCGACGATCGAGGTGAAGGGGGAACTCGCCTACGGCAGGTTGAAGGCCGAAGGGGGAATACACAGGCTTGTGAGGATATCGCCCTTCGACTCGAACCATCGCAGGCATACCTCTTTTGCCTCCGTGTTCGTCTACCCCGAGATAGATGACAAGATAGATGTGGAGATCGATCCCGACGATATACGGGTCGATACGTACAGGGCCAGCGGGGCTGGCGGCCAGCACGTAAACAAGACGTCCTCGGCCATAAGGATTACCCATTTTCCGACCGGGATAGTGGTGCAGTGTCAGAACGAGCGTTCCCAGCACCGCAACCGGGAGATGGCGATGAAAGTCCTCCGCTCGCGCATATATGCGAAGCGTCTCGAGGAGGAAGAGGAGAGGAAAGCGAAGATCGCCGGCGAGAAGAAGGATATTTCCTGGGGGAACCAGATCAGGAGCTACGTTTTTCATCCTTACACGATGGTGAAGGACCACCGGACGGGAGTGCAGTCGGGCAATATCCAGGCGGTGATGAACGGCGAGATCGACAATTTCATCGAAGGATTCCTTAGATGGAGAGAAAGGAAAAATTGAATTGAGCAGCAATGAAGGTCCGCACGAAGGGGGCCGCGAGAGGGAAGAGAGGATCAAGAAGCTGGAGAAGCTCCGAGCGATGGGTGTGAATCCTTATCCCTACAGGTTCTCCAGGACGCACAGGGTCGGCGAGGCGGTGAGCGGCGGAGAGGAGCTGTCCTCTTCGGACAGCCGCGTAGCCCTTTCTGGCAGGATTACGGCCCTTAGAGGGCACGGGCACACATCGTTCGGCAATATAAAGGACGGATCGGGGACGATCCAGTTCTATATAAAGGACAAGGAAGTCGAAGGGAGGGACTGGGCCGTCTTCAAGCTGCTGGATATCGGCGATATAATCGGAATAAACGGTGTCCTTTTCAAGACGAGGACGGGAGAACTTACCATCAGGGTGGAAAAGCTCGAGCTCCTCTCCAAATCGCTGCTCCCGCTCCCGGAGAAATATCACGGCCTTCAGGACAAGGAACTGCGGTACCGCCGCAGGTACGTCGATCTCATCACCAATGACGATGTGATGAACGTTTTCATGACCCGCGCGAAGATTATCGATTCGATACGCGATTATCACCGGGAGAACGGATTCGTCGAAGTCGAGACCCCGATACTGCAGCCGATATACGGGGGGGCTATGGCGAGGCCTTTCGAGACCCACCACAACACGCTCGATATGAAGCTGTATCTAAGAATCGCCGACGAGCTCTACCTGAAGAGGCTCATCGTTGGCGGGATGGACAGGGTCTTCGAATTCTCTAAAGATTTCAGAAACGAGGGGATGGACAGGACGCATAACCCCGAGTTCACGATGCTCGAATGCTACGCCGCTTACTGGGATTACAACGACATGATGGATTTCCTGGAAAAGATGTACGAGAGACTCTGCCGCGATGTCACAGGATCGACGAGGATCACGTTCGGTGGGCACGAGATAGATCTATCCATTCCCTGGCGTCGCATGACATTCTACGAGGCTCTGGAGGAGAGGACGGGAAAGGACCTGCGGGGCGCCGACGAGAAGGAACTCGGTAAGGTCGCCGATAAAAACGGGATCGAGATCGAGGGATGCGCCGGCCGGGGCGGTCTGCTCGATGCGCTTTTCTCCGGACTTGTGGAACCGCACCTGATTCAACCGGTCTTTATAACCGACTATCCCCTGGATATATCTCCCCTTGCAAAGGTGCATAGGAGCGAGAAAGGGCTTGTGGAGAGGTTCGAGCCGTATATCGCCGGATTCGAGGTGGCCAATGCATTCAGCGAGCTAAACGATCCGCTGGACCAGCGGAGTCGTTTCGAATCGCAGGAAAGGATGCGCGACGCGGGATCGGACGAGACCCACCCGGTGGACGAGGATTACCTGAGGGCGCTGGAGCACGGGATGCCGCCCACGGGCGGCCTCGGCGTCGGGATCGACAGGCTGGTCATGCTGCTGACCGACTCGCAGTCGATCAGGGACGTGATCCTCTTTCCCCAGATGAGGCCTGAAAAGGGAAGGGAACAGGTATAGGCGGGATGCACTACTCACTGGCGATAGCTCTGAGGTACCTCAAGGCCCGACGAAGAAGCGGCTTCGTCTCGCGAGTGACGCTTATAGCTGTCGGTGGAACGCTGGTGGGGGTCGCAACGCTCATAATCGTGCTGTCCCTGATGAACGGATTCGAGAAGGAGCTCAGGAGCAGGATCGTCGAGTTCAATACGCATGTCATTCTATTCGCGAGGAACAACCAGTTCTGGCAAGGGATAGATTCGATAGCGACAGAGGTGACGGAGATTCCCGGCGTAGTAGCGGCGTCCCCGTTCGTCAGGGGGGAGGTGCTCGCTTACTACGAGCTTCTTCCCGGGGTAAAGGCCAAGACGAAAGGGGTCATAGTCAAGGGGATAGAGATCGAGAAAGAAAGGATGGTCTCGACGGTGGTCGATTCTTTCACGCCGCCTGTGACCTCCTTCGAGAGCTCCGGATTCTACGATGGAAGGGAGCTTCCCGGGATAGTGCTCGGGGAAGACCTCGCCGGCGAGCTCGATATACCGTTGGGGGAGATCCTTACCCTCGTTAGCGCCCCGGCGGAGCTGACAGTCGGCGAGATCAAGCCCAGGACGCGCGATTTCAGAGTTATAGCCTATTTCAAGACGGGGGTATTCGAGTTCGATTCCAGGTTCGCATATATCGACATCAAGGAGGCGGAGACGTTTTTTGACTTCGAGGCCTCGACCCGGGGGCTGGGGATCAAGATAAAGGACATATACAAGGCCAAGGAGATAGACGATAAAATCGACGAGACTATACAATCGTACGCTTTCGGGACCAACAACTGGATAAGCATGAACAGCAATCTTTTCAGCTACATCAAGGTAGAGAAGCTGTTGATGTTCCTCCTTCTGACCCTGATCATACTGATAGCCGCCTTCAACCTCGTCGGGATGCTCACGATGGTCATAATGGAGAAGAGGAGCGAGATAGGTATACTGCGTTCCATGGGGGCGTCATCGGGGGGGATCATGTCGATATTCATGGTGGAGGGGACGATCATCGGGATAATCGGAACGGTGCTCGGCGTGGTTATCGGCGTGGCGGTCTGCTTGATCCTCTCGGCCGTAGAGCTCGATCTGCCCCCCGACGTGTATTTCATCAACAAGCTCCCGGTAAACATGCAGACATTCGACATCCTGCTGGTCAGCCTCGCCTCTCTCCTGATATCGTTCGCCGCCACGATCTACCCCAGCTGGGAAGCCTGCAGGATGCTGCCGCTGGACGTGATACGCTATGACTGACAATGCCCCCGCCGCCGATCGGCGGTCCGGGCGGAATGCCCTGCCCTCCCGCCTTCGGCTTGCCGCACGGGGCGTTCGGTTGTATATTTAGACGAGAGGTTGCTATGAGCATACTCAGGGCTGAATCGATATCGAAGACGTTCACCGGCAAGAGTGGACGGATCGAGGTCCTCAAGGAGCTCGATTTCTCCGTCTCGGAAGGTGAAACGGTCGTGATACTGGGAGAATCGGGGGCCGGCAAATCGACACTCCTTCACGTGCTCGGCACGCTCGATGCGCCCGACAGCGGAAGAGTCCTGATAAAGGGAGTCGATCCGCGCTCCTGCTCCGAAAGTGAGCTGAACAGGATAAGGAACCGCGATCTAGGTTTTGTCTTCCAGTTCCACTATCTTCTGCCGGAATTCGACGCAATGGAAAATGTGATGATGCCGGCCGTTCTCAGGGGCGACTCAGGCGCCGCGGCACGAGACAGGGCGGCGATGCTCCTTTCAGAGGTCGGCCTCTCCGAGAGGGCGACGCATCGGCCGGCCGAGCTTTCTGGGGGGGAGCAGCAGAGGATCGCCGTGGCGAGGGCGCTTATGAACGATCCCGCTATCGTGCTGGCCGACGAGCCTTCCGGTAACCTGGACGATAGGAACAGCGAGATGCTCCATTCTCTGCTCACCGAGTTGAGCGTTTCGAGAAAGCAGACATTCGTTGTGGTTACGCACAAGAAAGAGCTTCTTGATAAAGCCAGTAAGGGATTCTATCTGAGGGATGGAAAACTTCACCAGGCTGGAATGGAATGATATGCTCTGCCAGTTCTGCAAGAAGAGAGAGGCGACGATTCATTTTACGAACGTGGTCAACAACAAGGTCGAGAAGATCCATATCTGCCCTCAATGCGCCGAGGAGAAGGGATTCGATTACCTTAAGAAGAGCAACTTCGAGAAGGACCATCTGCTGGCCGGCCTGATGAATATATCCGGAAAGACAGGAACACCTGTCGAAGCGGGGACGACGTGCCCCAACTGCGGACTCGATTTCAGCAACTTCAAAAAGACAGGCCGATTGGGCTGCTCGCAGTGCTACGAAACCTTCAAGGTGCAGCTTCTTCCCGTTCTCAGGTCGATTCACGGGAACACGAGGCACCAGGGGAAGGTTCCGAAAAGGTTCGGTCCCAGAATATCCTTGAGAAGACGCGTGATGAGGCTGCAGGATGAGCTCAACAAGGCCGTGGAAATAGAGGATTACGAAAGGGCGGCTCTCCTGAGGGATGAGATCGCTTCGATAAAAAGTACGGAAGAATGAGGTGAATAACGGGATGTCGGCCTTAATAGACGAGCTTTTGAAGAAGCCGGCAGGCTGGCTTTCAGGAGAGGGCGAGGAGAGCGAGATGGTTCTCTCCTGCAGGATCAGGCTCGCCCGCAACCTCGACCGGCGGCCGTTCACGCACCGGTCGACAAGCGAGAATCTCGACATTATCCGCAGGGATATTACCGGGGCCCTGGAGCGCTGCCGGGAGATTGAGGGGGCCGTATACATAGACCTGGACGATATCTCCGAATCGGACCGGATGCTTCTCGCCGAAAGGCGGCTGATATCGCAGGAGATGGTCAAAAGGTACATTAAGAGCTCCGTCGTCGTCCAGGATGACGAGAGGCTGGGCGTGATGGTGAACGAGGAGGATCATATTCGGATGCAGGCGATCGAATCGGGGCTTTCCGTGGGAAAAGCTTTCAGAAGGCTGAGAAAGCTCGACGACGAGATCGACGAGTACCTCGATTTCGCCTACTCGGAGCGGCTGGGGTACCTGACCGCCTGTACAACCAACGTTGGCACCGGCCTTCGCGTATCGGCCATGCTCCACCTACCGGGGCTCGTCCACAACAATGATATCAAGCAGGTCATCGACGGATTGAGGCACGTAAGGCTTTCGGTTAGAGGTAGTTATGGCGAGGGGAGCGAGGTGATGGGCAACTTTTTCCAGATATCGAACAGTATCACGCTGGGACTATCCGAAAACGACACCGTCAAGAATATGGAATCCCATCTAGGTAAGGTTCTGGAGTTCGAGAAGAAAGCACGCGAAAGCCTGTTGAGGGAGGCACGGAGTTTGCTGGAAGACAAGATTTGGAGGTCTTATGGCATACTCAGAACCGCGAGGCTAGTTTCGTCGAAAGAGGCGATGGGACTGATTTCGGCGGTTCGAATGGGCGTGGGACTGCGCATCATTACGGACATAGCCATGACCGATCTGAACGAGATACTGATCATGATTCAACCTATGCACCTCCAGAGGCTTCACGGGAGGGCGATGGATCCCGGAGAACGTGATGGAATCAGGGCCGATTATATAAGGTCGAGATTGGAAAAAGGATCATCCCCGTCGAAGGAATAGACAGGAAAGGATGTTGAAAGGTTTATGAACGACAAGTTCACCGAACGAGTACGGAAGGTCATCTACCTTGCCCGCGACGAGGCGAACCGGCTGCAGCACGACTATATAGGCACCGAGCACCTCCTTCTAGGCATAGTGCGGGAGGGTGAAGGCATTGCGGCCAGAGTGCTCCAGAAGCTCGATCTCGACCTCGAGCAGATACAACAGGGGATCGAGAACGTTGTCAAATCGACCGGAGGAACCCTGACGCTCGGCGAGATTCCCCTTACTCCAAGGGCTAAGAGGGTGCTGGAGCTCTCGGTCGAGGAGGCGAGGCTTCTGGGCCACAGCTACATCGGCACCGAGCATCTGCTCCTCGGGCTCATCAGGGAGGGAGAGGGAGTGGCCGCCAGGGTTCTTCTCGAGCTCGGCGTCGACCGTAAGAGGGTGCGCGAAGAGATCATGAAGATCCTCCAGCAGGGCGGCGTCGCCGGTTCGGGCAAGACGAGAAAGGTCAAGAGCGAATCTCCCACCCTCGACCAGTTCGGCAGGGATCTTACCCAGCTCGCGCGGGACAACAAGCTCGATCCGATCATCGGCCGGGAACGGGAGATGAACCGCATCATCCAGATACTCTGCCGGAGGAAGAAGAACAACCCGGTTCTTATCGGCGAGCCCGGGGTGGGCAAATCGGCTATTATAGAGGGGCTGGCCCAGAAGATAGTGGCGAACAAGGTGCCCGAGCTGTTGAAGGATAAGAGAATTACTACGCTCGATCTGGCATCTGTAGTGGCAGGAACCAAATACAGAGGTCAGTTCGAGGAACGTCTCAAGAATATCATAAGCGAGATCAGGGATAACGACCAGGTTATCATCTTTATCGACGAGATCCATACTATCGTCGGGGCGGGGGGGGCGGAAGGAGCGATCGACGCTTCCAACATGCTCAAACCGGCCCTGGCGAGGGGCGAGATTCAGTGCATAGGGGCGACGACACTAGACGAGTACAGAAAGCATATAGAGAAAGACGGGGCCCTCGAGAGAAGATTCCAGTCGATTCTCATCAATCCCCCGACCGAAGACGAAACGGTCGAGATAATTAAGGGGCTTAGGGACAAGTACGAGGCGCATCACCGCACCAAGTTCTCGGACGAAGCGATAAAGCAGGCCGTGTACCTCTCACAGAGGTATGTGCAGGGGCGGTTTCTGCCGGACAAGGCGATCGACGTAATCGACGAGGCTGGAGCGCGTGCGAGGCTTTCGGTTACGACGATGCCCGAGGAACTGCGCCAGATGGAGAAAGAGATAGATGAGATCTCCAAGGAGAAGGAATCTTCGATCCAGGCGCAGGAATTCGAGAAAGCGGCTTCTTTCCGTGACCGGGAGAAGGAACTGAGAAAGATACTGCGGGATAAGCACAGGCAGTGGAGCGAGTCGAGGCAGGAAACCGAATCCGTAGTTACCGATAAGGATATCGCGAACATCATTTCGAGCATGACCGGTATCCCGGTCTCGGACGTGGAAGAGGAGGAAACGGTAAAGCTGCTGAACCTCGAGGACGAGCTGAGAAAAAGGGTGGTGGGACAGGAGCAGGCGCTGACCGCCGTCGCAAAGGCCGTGAGGAGAAACAGGGCTGGATTGCGCGACCCGCGCCGGCCGATCGGCTCCTTCGTATTCCTGGGTCCGACCGGTGTCGGCAAGACGGAGTTGGCGAGAACGCTGTCGGCGACGCTCTTCGAAAGCGAGGATGCGCTGATACAGATAGATATGTCCGAGTATATGGAAAAGTTCGCCATATCGCGGCTTGTCGGAGCTCCTCCCGGATACGTCGGATATGAAGAGGGAGGCCAGCTAACCGAGAAGGTCAGGCGCAAGCCCTATTCGGTAGTCCTTCTCGACGAGATCGAGAAGGCCCATCCCGATGTGTTCAACCTCCTTCTCCAGATACTCGAGGAGGGAAGCATAACGGATTCGTTCGGCCGCAGGATAGATTTCAAGAATACCGTGCTGATCATGACCTCCAACGCGGGAGCGAAGGAAGTGAAGGGAACCAAGGGGATGGGTTTCGTCCACGGCGAGGACGAGGAGGACTCCGGGTACGATCATATGAAGAACAAGATCATGGACGCGGCGAAGCAGATATTCAATCCCGAATTTATAAACAGGATCGACGAGCTGATAGTTTTCCGTCAGCTCGACAGGAAGGACCTGATGCAGGTCATCGATATCCTGCTGAAGGATCTTTTCGTGCGACTCCACGCTCAGAACGTGAACTTCGAGATCACCACGGAGGCGAAGGAGTTCATCCTCGAGAGGGGCTTCGATCCCAAGCTGGGAGCCAGGCCCCTGAGACGGGCGATACAGAAGCTATTGGAGGACCCGCTCAGCGAAAGGATGCTGGCCGGAGAGATCTCCGTCTGCGACAAGCTCCTGGTCACCGCTAAGCCCGGAGAAGGCCGGCTCACCTTCGAAAATGTAAGGGAAGTCAAGTCCGGCAATCGAGATTAACCGGAACCCTGCACAATAACCAGTTGTACAATCAAGTGGATATTCCCAGGTCTCTCCCCCTGGGAATATCTTTACCCTGGCCCCTGCCGACTGCGGGGCTAATGACCCCTTTTATCTTTGCATAACGTGAGGGGCTGTGATAGCATTCAGCGGATTTTAGTTGTGGTAACAGAGGAAAGGTGCAGATGAGATTCCTGGCGCTGACAATCTTGATGCTACTCGTTATCTCCACGGGAGCCGACGCGATCGAAATCGGGCGGATCGATATAGAGGGAAATGTCTTCGTCACCCGTAAGAAGATCATTTCGGTGTTCGCTCTTTCTCCCGGGGAGGAGTATAACGCGGAGAAGGTTTCACTGGCCGTGAAACGGCTCGCGAGGACGAAGGATTTCGCCGATATCGCAGCTTACTACAGCGAGGAGGACGGCAAGGCGGTAATAACCCTGAAGGTCGAGGAATACCCGAGGGTCAAGAAGGTTTTTCTCGAGGGAAACGATAATATCAAGGAAATCGATATTAAGAACAAGTTGACCCTTAGGGAAGGTTTCTTCGCCCGTCCGGCCATGATCACCCGCGACATTTCGGCGATCAAGGATCTATACGGGGAAAAAGGGTATAACCGCGTAAAGATCGAGACGAGGGAGACCCCCGTGCAGGGGGAGCACTCGGTAAATATCACATACGTGATAGAGGAAGGGCGGAAGGTCAAGATCAGGCATATAGATTTCTTAGGTAACGGTGCCATCGAGTCGGCGAAGCTGAGAAAGGTCATGGAGAGCAAGGAGGATCACTGGTACCGCGGGGGCGAGTACAAACCGAAGGTTCTGGAGGAAGATCTTAAGAAGATCCAGGAAATGTACGGAAACGAGGGATATCTCGACGCGATCGTAACGGTGGAGAGGGTCGAGGAGATAAATGACGGCGAGCATGTCGATCTCTATGTGAAGGTGGACGAGGGGGCGAGGTATTACGTCGGCCGGATCAAATGGGACGGCAACGAGGTTATAGACGACCAGGATATCGCCGATCTCATCTTCCTGAAGAAGGGAGATCCCTTCTCCCTGGCCAATATAGATATCATCCAAATGTCGATCAATTCCCTCTACTGGGAAAAAGGCTATATCTGGAGCAGGGTGATACCCGACCGGAAGATCAGGAGAAGGAATATCGATCTCGATCTGGAGATCGTGGAGAACAACCCAGCTTCGATAAACGAAATCAAAATCAGCGGGAACACGAAGACCTTCGAATCGGTAATCCGCAGGGAGCTCGACGTCTATCCGGGAGACAGGTTCATTCTTGGGGACGTGCAGAGGAGCGTCCGCGAGATATTCCAGCTGGGCTATTTCAACGGTCCCCCGCGGATCGATACAGAGCAGGTCAACGAGGAAGGCGACATAAACCTGTTGATAAACGTGGAGGAAAAGACGACGGGGAATTTCAAGGCCGGGTTCGGGTTCTCGCAGCTGAACTCGCTGAGCGGGTTTTTCGGCATCCAGGAGAACAATCTGTTCGGAAGGGGAAAGACGGTCTCCCTCGACTGGGAGTTCGGAAAGTGGAGGCAGAATCTCAACCTGAGCTATTCGGAGCCCCATCTCCTCAACACCGAGACGGCCCTTACGGTCAGTGTATTCAACTGGATCCAGGACCGGGTCCAGCAGCAATATTTCTCCGACCGAAGAACCGGATTCTCCGTTCAGATGGGACATCCGTTCCCCCTGCTCGATTATACGAGGGTATATCTCAGCTACAGGTTCGAGAAGGTCAAGCTCGGCGACTTCGACAAGCTGTACCCCGCGACAGGCAGCCTCCGGCTGATCGACTGGCCTTTGAACAAGAGCACCGTTATGCTCAGTCTCGGTAGGAACTCGACCGACAGCCCCTTCCATCCCACGAGGGGCACGACGGCGACTCTCAGCGCGGAGGTCGGGGGTGGGCCGTTCGGCGGAAACGTGAAGTTCATCCGCTACAGCGGTGAGATGTCCTGGTTCAGGAACCTTTTCTGGAAGTTCACATTCCACCTCGATATGGATGTCGGATTGATCGACGGCTACGGCGGATCGGTGGTGCAGGATTACGAGAAATTCAGGCTCGGCGGGAACCGGAGGTACCCGTTGAGGGGGTACGATTTCTACGAAGTCGTGCCCGAAGGCAACGACCCCTATGTAGGCGGCCGTTTCATGACCAAGTTCACCCAGGAGATCGTTTTCCCGTTCTCGCAGCAGGTTTACGGTCTCGTATTCCTCGATACCGGCAATACCTGGAACTCGTTCCGCGACGCCAACATGTTTGAGCTCAAGAGAGGACTGGGGCTGGGCGTCAGGATAGAGATGCCGGGAATGGGCAATCTGGGGTTCGATTACGGCTACGGATTCGATAAGGAGGGAGGCCCCGCCTGGGAGCCCCATTTCATCTTCGGAACCTTCTTCTAAAAAAAGGTTTATTTTAGATGAAAAAGTTATATATTGTTCGGGAATATGGATTTCAAAGGAGGCTTACGATGAGAAAGGTGTCTTTACTGTTTTTGGCCGCTTGCCTGCTTTCGATTATTCCGGCGAGGATCGGCGCGCAGGAGCTGAAGCTCGGATATATCGATACGGTCAAGATCTTCGGAGATTTCAGTGAGACTATAGAGGCCGAGGGGATCTACAAGAAGGAAGTGGAGGCCTGGAACAAGAAGGCCAAGGAGATGGAGGTCGAGCTGGCCCAGCTGAGGGAGGAAATCCAGAGCCAGTCACTCATGCTGAGTGAAGACAAGCTTGCCGAGAAGAAGCTCGTTTTCGATCAGAAGGCGGCGGAATACAAGAAATTCGTCGAGGATATCTTCGGCGACGAAGGTGAGGCGGCGAGGAGGAACAAGGAGCTCACGCAGCCGATCGTCGAGAAGATCAATGCGGTGATAGCCCAGATTGCGGAAGAGGAAGGGTACACCCTGGTGCTCGACTCATCGCAGGGAAATATCGTTTACGCCAAAAAGGATATCGATCTCACTCAGAAGGTCATAGACAGGCTCAAAGAGCAAATGGAGAGTATAGAATAAGTTACGCTAATCCGGCCGGAAAATAACCTTAATACTGTTTGCATTTTGTTATCGACCGGTTTAATATCCCCTGAAATCAGCAATGGCTTGTTATGCTTTACGCTGGACGGGAACAGAGTATGCCCTCATATCTGCTTGAAGAGCTGGCAGAAGTGGTCGGCGGGAAAGTCATCGGTGACGGAGGAATCCGGATCGTCGGGGTTGCCGGTATAAAGGAGGCGCAGGAAGGTCAAATCACCTTTCTAGCCAATCCCAAATATGAATCTTATCTCTCAACGACCGCCGCTTCCGCGGTAATAACCCAAGGTAACGGAAATTTCGGGGGATCGGTTATAAAGGTCACCAACCCCTACCTCGCCTTTCTCAAGGTGGTGACCCTATTCTCCCTGGGCCCGATGGATAGGTACCCGCGGGGGATCCATGAAACGGCCGTAATAGCCGAGAGCGCCGCAATCGGCAAGGAAGTTTCGATCGGCGCTTATGTCGTTATAGGTGAAAACGTGAAGATCTCCAGGGGGGCGACTATCCTGCCCCTCGCCTGCATCAACGAGGACGTCAAGATAGGGGAAGACTGCCTGATCTATCCCCACGTGACCATACGGGAAAGATGCGAGATAGGAGCGAGGGTCATTATTCACTCCGGGGCGGTGATAGGCAGCGACGGGTTCGGGTACGCCAAGGATGGAAACAGGCACCACAAGATACCGCAGATAGGCATCGTCAGGATCGAAGACGATGTCGAGGTGGGCGCCAACACAACGATCGATAGGGCCACCACGGGAGTGACTCTCATCAAGCGGGGATCGAAGATAGATAATCTCGTTCAGATCGCTCACAATGTCATCGTCGGGGAAAACTCGGTGCTGGCAGCCCAGGTGGGAGTGTCGGGCAGCACGGAGCTCGGTAAAAATGTCGTTCTGGCCGGCCAGGCCGGCCTTGTCGGACATATAAAGATCGGCGAGGGGGCCATGGTAGGAGCGCAGGGCGGAGTCACGAAATCCATTCCTTCCGATACTAACGTTTCGGGGTATCCGGCCAGAGAGCATTCCTTCGCGAAAAAGATCTATGCCGCTACGACACGTCTTCCCGATCTGCTGAAGGATTTTCGTGACCTCCAGAACAGGGTGAAAGCCCTGGAGAAAGGATTGGGAAGTGATTCGTCAGCAGAGAACGATTAAAGACTCATTCACATTCGAGGGAAGCGACATCGATCCTGTGAACGATAAGTTAACAT